>CAZHRW010000158.1:0-4003 GCA_964535025.1 uncultured Planctomycetales bacterium | reverse complement strand
ATCTGCAAAATAACAGGTGAAAGCGGGTCTGACACGGACGGGACTCGAAGCACGGAAGCGATTCGACGTGAACCTGAAGACCTATCATGCCGGTTCCATGGCCGAGGCCCTGGCGGCGGTGAAGCGCGACCTGGGGCGTGATGCGGTGATCCTGCATACGCGCTGCTTCCGCAAGGGCGGGCTGCTCGGGCTGGGGGGCAAGCAGATGTGGGAGATCACCGCGTCGCGGAGCGTCAATGTCCAGCGGCGGCGAGTCCGCCCGCTGGGTCCGCCGGCGCGAAAGCCCGCCCCCGCCGGCGCCGCGGCGACCGGCGCCGGCGTCACGGTCATCGACGGCCCGTCGACCCTCCCGGACGGCACCTACACCGCTACGGCCCTCCAGGCGCCGCCGCCGGCCGACCACCTCGGCCGCCAGGTCGAGGCGCTGACGTCCATGGTCGAAAAACTCGTCCGCAAGCAGGAACACGCCGCCGCCGCCGTGCCGGATGAACTGTTCGAGACGTACCTCCACCTGATCGGCCAGGAGGTCGCCGAGGACATCGCCGCCGAACTGGTCGCCAAGGTCCGCGAGCAACTCACCGGCGACCAGCTCAGCGATAAGGCGCTCATCGACGCCAAGCTGGGCGAGCTGATCGCCTCGATGATCCCCACCTCGATCACGACCCTCCCGCCCGCCGAGGGCCGTCCGCACGTGATCGCGCTGGTCGGGCCGACCGGGGTGGGCAAGACCACCACCATCGCCAAGCTGGCCGCGAACATCAAGCTGCGCCAGAAACGCCGCGTGGGGCTGATCACGCTCGACACCTACCGCATCGCCGCCGTCGAGCAACTGCGGACCTACGCCCAGATCATCCGCGTGCCGCTGAAGGTCGTCATGGACCCCTCCGAGCTCGCCGAGGCCGTCGACGCGCTGGGCGACTGCGACGCGATCCTCGTCGACACCGCCGGCCGCAGCCCCGCCGATACCGAACGGCTCGACGAGCTCAAGGCGTTCCTCCAGGCCGCCCGGCCCGACGAGGTCCACCTCGTGCTGGCCACGACGGCCAATACCCGGACGATCGAACGGGCCATGGAACGCTTCGCGCCGGTGGGCGTCGATCGGCTGATCCTCACCAAGGTCGACGAGGCGGTCTCGTTCGGCATGGTGCTGGGGATCGTGCGGCGAATGAACGTGGCGCTGAGCTTCGTGACCACCGGCCAGGACGTGCCCGACGACATCGAGGTCTCCGAGGGCCGGCGGATCGCCGGGATGATTCTGTCGGGGGCGATGGCATGACCGCCAACGACCAGGCCGCCGGACTGCGAGCCCTGATGCGGGACGTCAGGCATACCCATACCATCGCCGTCACCAGCGGCAAGGGCGGTGTGGGCAAGTCGAACGTCGCGCTGAACCTGGCGGTGCTGCTGTCGGCGGCGGGCAACCGCGTGGCCTTGCTCGATGCCGACCTGGGCCTGGCCAACCTCGACGTCCTGGTCGATGCGCCCGTCCGGGGCAACCTCGCCCACGTCGTCGCCGGCCAGCGGAAACTCGCCGACATCGTCGTCGACCTGCCGTGCGGCGTGCAGCTGGTGCCCGGGGCGTCGGGGCTGGCACGGATGGCCGAGCTGAACGACTTCCAGCGCTCCAGCCTCGTCGCCGAGCTGACCGAGCTGGAAGAGAGCAACGACGTCATCGTCGTCGATACCGGCGCCGGCATCGGCAAGAACGTCCTGACCTTCGCCGGCGGCGCCGACAGCGTCCTGGTCGTCGCGACGGCCGAGCCGACGAGCATCACCGACGCCTACGCCGTCATCAAGGTGCTCGGCCAGCAGGGCTGCGACGCCCGCATCAGCCTGCTGGTCAACTTCGCCGCCGACCGCACCGAGGCGCGGGCCACCTACAACCGTATCGCCAGTGTCGCCCGTGACTTCCTCGGCGCGGCGGTCTACGACGCCGGGTACATCCTCACCGACCCGCGGGTGCCCCAGGCGGTTCGCAGACGCCAGCCCTACGTGCTGGCCTACCCCCGCTGCCAGGCGTCGCGCTGCCTGGCGGCCCTGGCGACCAAGCTGTGCCGCGGCGGGGGCCTGCTGGTGCGCAACGAGGGCTTCTTCAGGCGGGTCGTGAACTGGTTTTCGTGAATGATCACGGCGGCCCCGGGCCGCCCGGACGGAGGAGATGATGCTGACGCGGCTGTCGGCGGCGATTGTCGGTCTGCTGGCCTTTGCCGGCTGCATCATCGTCGGCCTGCTGGCGCGCAATCCGTTCGAAACGACGATCCTGCGGGCCCTCGGCGGGCTCGGCGGGGGAATGCTGCTGGGCTCGGCGGTGGGCTGGCTTGCCCAACGCCTTGTGGAAGATAACTTCAGAGATATGGTATCCGCGGACATCGCCGAAGAGATGCGCCAGGCCAAGGCGCGTCAGAGCGGGTCGGCCGACGGCGAAACGGCCGCCGGGCCGGACGCCCGCGCCGAGAAGAGCCCGGGTGGCGACGACCGGCGCGGGGCCGACGCAACGGATGCGACGGCGACGGCGACGAACGATGCCGACGAGATCCTCGCGCTGCGGGCGGCGAGAGAGATCATGGGCGAGGTGCCCATGCCCCCCGAGCCGGCCGGTGTCGGCGCGGGGGCGGACGCGGACACGGGCGAGACGGCCGTCCACGGATGATAGCGCACGGCCGGATGGAAGGAGGTCCCTATGGCGACGCAGCGAACGAAGCTGCCGGCTGAGGAAATGGCCCAGTTGTGGAAGGCCTACAAGGCCGAGCCCACCGAGGCGGCCCGCAATGAGCTGGTGGAGAACTACCTGCCCATTGTCAAGTACACCGCCGAACGGCTCTACGCCAAGCTGCCCGACGAGGTCGACCTCGACGACCTGATGAGCGTCGGCGTCTTCGGCCTGCTCGACGCGATCAAGTCGTTCGATCTCGCCCGCGGGGTCAAGTTCGAGACCTTCTGCGTCCCGCGGATCCGCGGGGCCATCCTCGACGAGCTGCGCTCCATGGACTGGGTCCCGCGCCTCGTCCGCAGCCGTGCCCACAAGCTCGACGTCGCCGTTCGCGGCCTGGAAATGGAACTCGGCCGCAAGCCCACCGAGAAGGAACTGGCCAAGGCCATGAAGCTGTCGCTCACCGACCTGCGCAAGCTCGCCCGCGACGCCCAGGCCGTCTCCATCGTCAGCCTCAACCGCAAGTGGTTCGAAACCGACAGCCACAAGGATGTCCGCGAGATCGACATGCTCGAGGACAAGCGGATCGAAAACCCCCTGCTCAAGGCCCAGGCCAAGGACATCAAGGGCCTCATCACCCGGGGCCTGAACCGCGCCGAACGCCTGATCATCATCCTGTACTACTACGAACAGATGACCATGAAGGAGATCGGCGAAACCCTCGACCTGTCCGAATCCCGCGTCAGCCAGATGCACTCGGCCATCCTCGAACGCCTCAAAAGCCAACTCAACGACCGGCAGAAGGAACTCCACGTCGGCTAGCCCGCCCGCCGCGGCCGCCGGCGGGGACGGTTTGACGACCGGGTGGGGGCAAACCCGTGGGGTGGCCCTCCATCGACCCGCGACGAACGATCTTGGGCCGTCGGGGGCGCCGCTTCAGCAAGACCGGCCCTACGGTTGTTCGATATTCGATCGTCGCCGTTAACGCCCCCCGCGCTGCCTTACCGATAAAGGTACCATGTCCGAGATTCCTCCGCTGATCACCAGCCTGGCCCAGACGGCCCAGGCGCAGCGCCAACAGGCCGCCCGCAACGACAACGAGCGCGACGCCCAGGCCCGCCGCGCCGCCGAGAGCCGTCGCAAGGCCGACGAAACACGCGAGTTCGTCGAAACCATGGCCGAAGCGAACGGCCTGAAGGTCGACGAGGACGGCCACCCGCAGCACGAATCCCGCAAGAAGCGGCGGATCCTCGACCTCCTCGAGGACGACGCCGACCACGCCGACACCGCCGACGACCGCGCCGCCCCGCCCGCCGACCCCCGCGCCCAGGCCGCCGCACTCCTCGCCGACCC
>CAZHRW010000157.1:0-13898 GCA_964535025.1 uncultured Planctomycetales bacterium | reverse complement strand
CGCCGGCGTCGACGCCGCCCCCGCCCCTGACGACGGCACATCCGCCCCTGACGACGGCACATCCGCACCTGACGACGGCACATCCGCACCTGACGACGGCACATCCGCACCCGACGAGGACACCTCCGCCCGCGGCGGCGACACACCCGCCCCGGGCGCCCCTGACGGCCCCGACGACGGCACACCCGCCCCGGTCGCCCCCGACAACGACACAACCGACCCCGCTCGTCTCGCCGCTCTGGCCATCGCAGCCTCCTCGGGTTGGTCGGTGGTACGGTGGCTTAGCCACCATACCACCGCACCGCCAGCCTAGCCACCGGGGGCGGCCTGTCAAGGGTCGAGTGGAGTGGGTGGTTCGGGAGCGGGCGGTTGGGGGCGGGGGGTTGGTCGGACGGCGTGGGGCCGCCCGCGCGATGGCCGGCGGGTCGGAAGACTCGGCCGGCGTCGGCCCGCCCGCCCGATCCGACGAGTCGGACGAGTCAGACGGCGGCGGACGGCGGCGGACACGCCGAACCCGTCCGGCCCGCCGGAACGGCCCGTTGGAGCGGCCGCCGTCGGACGGGTCGGGCAGGCCGGCCCCGTCGGAGCATACTGACGGGGCGAAGGCCCTCCGACGGATCGGAGGGGTCGCGCAAGGGCAGACCGGTCGAAGGGATCGCGGCTCGCGCGGGCGGCGTCGGTTTCCGCGAGCGATGTGCGACGGATCGGAGGGGCCTCGCAAGGGAAGGCCGGTCGAAGGGTGCTCGCGCGGGCGGCGTCGGCCTCCGCGAGCGATGTGCGACGGGTCGGAGGGGCCGCGCAAGGGAAGGCCGGTCGAAGGGATCGCGGCTCGGCGGACGGCGTCAGCGCCCCGAGCGACGTGCGACGGATCGGAGGGGCCGCATAAGTGCAAGCCCGTCGGATGGATCGCGGCTCGCCCGACGGCGCCGGGCCGGTCAGGCGGTGTTGGGCGGCGTTGGGGACGCGGGCGGATCCGCCGCGTTCTCCAGGCGTGCGAGGTGGCGGGCCCAGTTGAGCTCGGCGTCGCGCCGGGCGCGGCTCAAGCAATGCTCGTAGCGCGTCAGCAGCAGCACCCAGCAGAGGGCGAAGACAAGCATCCCCATGCCGATGACGAAGCTGAAATCGAGCATGACCAGCGGGATGGCCGTCTTGCGGAGAGCGGAGAGCAAGTCAGTCAGAACAAACAAGCCAACGCTGATCGTAACGCCCCACATCTCAATGCGCGTACGCGACGCCAGTTGCACGTTGCCGAGGCGCATGGCCAGTGTACGGAGGTACCCGAGTTCGACAGCGACCTCCACCAGCACGGCCGCCAACAGCGCCGTGTTCGCCCCCGCGGCCGCCAGCGGTGCCGCACGCATCACATGGGACCCCACGAGCCACCACACCAGCAGCAGGCCGAACAGCGGCAGGCACGTCGCGCGGAGCCAGCCGCGCGCGGTCCGTCGCCCCTCCACCGGCGCCCCCGCCGGATCCGGCGTGGTCAACAGCCAGAGCCCCGGACACCAGAAGAGGGCCATAAGCAGTGGCCCCAGCGGCATTCGATCCGCAAATTGCCAGAACGAGGCCATCATCACGGCGGGGAACATCACGCCGGTCGCATTGAGCATCGCCCCCTCCGCCAGCCTGCCGACATACGCCGGCGGGGCGAACGCCACGCCCTCCTGCAGCGACGCGGCGACCGGGGTGCCGCACTCGGGGCAGCGGCCGTCCGACCGCAGGCCTCGGAGGTCGTAGCCGCACGCGCGGCAGGCGGCGGACCGGGTCAACTCCCAAGGCGCCGACGCGTCCGAATGGACGGCGTCCGGCCGCGACAAGGGCCCCGGCGGCGGCCTATCGTCCGTGTCGCTCATCTGCATACGCTCCCGGTCGGATTATGCTGTCCGAAACGGCAGGGCACAAGGCCTCCTCCCGCACGCACGCGCTGGCGCATCCTCGCCAAGTCGTCCCGCTCCGGAGTGTCTGTATCCCAGCCAACGCATCGAACACTCGCTTGTGCGAATGTGTCTGACATGTGCGCCGCGGTCGTTCGTCCCGACCTGTCCTCCATAGCCCACCGGGCGAAGGAGGAAGGGACGGCATACCTTAGCCGGGGGCGCGAGCCCCCGGACGAGGCGCTGCTTACGGATCCAGCCCCGGCCTGTCCTCCGTAACCCATCGGGTGAAGGAGGAAGGGGCGACATAATGCGACCGGGGGCGCAAGCCCCCAGGCGGACATGTCAGAATGCCCCCGGGAACGGTCTTGGCGCGCCTCGGCGGCAGGCCGTATCATCCCCGACGGTCGTTCCCGTTGGCACCGGCGGATCGAGGCGTCGCGACGATGAGTGCGGTGACATCCCCAAGACAGCTTGCGCGGGCGCGTGTCCTGGTCGCCGTGGTTGTGTTGGGCCCGGTGGCATTCACCCAGGCGCAGAGCGAAAGGAGCACTGTTATGTCCCAACCCGCCACGCCGTCCGCGGCGGAGTTGTTCGATCTCGCCCGCGCGAAGCGCGGCACGCTGGCCGTCTCGACGCTGGTGATGGCCCCGTCCATCGACAAGCACCTCGCCACCGACGCCGACGTCGACCGGGCGATCGCGTGGTGCCAGGCGACCGGCGTGACGCGGATCTTCCTGGAGACCTTCCGCAACGGCTTCACCGCCGACGCGGACCTGCTGCGAAACGCCCGCCGCCGCTTCGAACAGGCCTCCATCGCCGTCAGCGGCTGCGTCACCCCCACGCAGGTCGGCCCGCTCTCGCAGGACGGCTCGCAGCGGGACTGCTATGCCGACGCCGCGACACGCACACGCCTGGCGGAGATCTTCACGTACACGGCGGGCCTGTTCGACGAGATCATGATCGACGACTTCCTCTTCACCGACTGCCAATGCGACACCTGCCGCGCCGGCAAGGGCGACCGGCCCTGGGCGGCCTACCGCACCGACCTGATGGTCGACGCGAGCCGCGCGTGCATCCTCGAACCCGCACGGCGTGTCAACCCTAAGGTCCGAATCATCATCAAGTACCCCAACTGGTTCGACAACCTCCAGAATCACGGTTACGACGTCGTCCGCCAGACGGAGCTGTTCGACCTCATCTGGGTCGGCACCGAGACCCGCGAGCCGGACAACCCCCGCTGGGGCAGCGTGCAGCAGTACCGCGGGTTCTTCATCATGCGGTGGCTGGGCGGGATCGGCGGCGGCAAGACGGGCGGCGGGTGGTTCGACGAGATCGACACGGGCCCGGCCGCGTACGTCGAACAGGCCCGCCAGACCGTGCTGGGCGGCGCGGGCGAGATGATGCTGTTCAACTTCGCCTCGCTGAACCGCCCCCAGTGCGCCGAGCACGTCCGCCGCCTGCGGGCCGAGCTGCCGACGCTGCTGGCGATCGCCGAGTGCATCGCCGGCCGCGAGGCGCGGGGCGTCGCGGCGGTCAAGCCGCCCAACAGCCCGCCGGGCGAGGAATATGCGGTCTATGAGTTTCTCGGGATGCTGGGGTTGCCGATCGTGCCCGTCGAGCGGATTCCCGACCGCGCCGCGGCGGTCTTCCTGCCCGTTCAGGCCGTCCACGAGACCGACGCTGCGGCGAAGATCGCACGGCTGATCGACGCCGGGACCACCGTCGGGATCACCGACGGCCTGGCCGCGGCGCTGGATGGGCGGATCGACACCGCTGCGCCGAACGTGCACATCCTCCCCGTCGCCGGCAAGCCGGCGGCGCTGCTCGACCTGTCCCCCGCGCGGGTAAACGAGCTGCGGCGCACGATGCTGGCGCCCCTGGGGGTGGCGCTGGAGGCGCCCACCCGCGTGGCGATTTACCTGCTCGGCGACGACCTGCTCGCCGTCGAGAGCTTTCGCGACGCGCCTGCGGAGATCGTCTTAACCCTGAATGGCCTGACGGAGGCGACACTCGAGCACGTCCTCCCCCCGGCCGCCGAGCCGCACCTCGACCGCGACGGCCAAACGCTCCGCCTGGCACTGCCCGCCCGTTCGCTGGCGCTCCTGCGGCTGCGGTTCGGCCGCGAGGATGGGTAAGTCCCAGGCAATGCCTTGGACTCCGGAGGACACCCGAACAGGCGAGCGACTTTAGCCGGGGGCGCCAGCCCCGGCATCCGTCCCTCTATCACGGTCAGCCCCACAGCAGCGACAAAGGCCTGCCCGCGCGTCGGTGCCATGCGCGACCGCGGCAAGCGCGACGCGTTGCGTGACACCGTGTTCGGTCGCGGCAGCCGGACGCAGCCGCCCGGGGGCTTGCGCCCCCGGTAGCATTCTGTCGCCCCGCCGGGGCTCTTGTCCTCTAGAGCGCCGTAGTCCGGGGGCTGACGCCCCCGGCTAAACTCCTACCGTCCCTTCGGGACGGACCCGACGAGCACGGGAGGGCTTGGCGACGCGGGATAGCACAGCCGCCGCGGGGGCCGCAGTCCGGGGGCTAACGCCCCCGGCTAAATTCTGTCGTCCCTCCGGGACGGCGCGGCTCACTCCTCTCGGTCCGTTGGGTTCGGCTGTTGAGGGTGCCCGACGGGGATCAGATAGAGCGGCCGCTCGCCGCGGCTGAGATCGAGCACCTTCGCAACCGGGTCGTCCTGGAATGCGCCGACCGGCACGGCAGCGAGGTCAAGGGCTTCGGCCTGGAGCAGGACGTTCTGGGCGGCGTGCCCGGCCTCCGGGACCACGTACCGCTCGGCCCGGTCGCCGTACTTGCGCTGCGTTCGCGCCGGCACGCCGCTGAGAACCAGGACGACCGGGGCATCTTCGACCCACTGCTGGCCCAGGGCAGCATCACTGAGCCGGTCGCGGACGTCGCCGTCCACCCGTCGCGCCAGGCCGTGGGTGCCGGGTGCGTAACGGTACACACCGGCGGCCGTGACCACGTCCAGCTCCAACGGGTACAGGGCCCCGGCCGAGGGGGCCGTCCGCTTGCCCGAGGCGGGCTCGGTCACGCCCTGGGCCGCCCAACACAATTGGCCGATTTGCTCGGCCGCGAGCGAACGAGCGGCGAACCGGCGGACCGACCGCCGCCGCGCGAGCGCCGCTTCCAGGGACAACGGCCCCTGCCGTCGCGGGAGCGGCAGCGAGTCGCCCAGGGGCTTACCGGCCGCCGAGCAATAGACCGACGTGGCCGCGGCCGCCACCACCAGCAGGCCGATCGGCCACCACCGTCGCATCATGCACATGGTTTCATCCCTCTGATCTCGACCGACTTTTGCCGGGCCGGCGCCCGCGACCGCGGGGCCGGCCCGTTGTCAGTATAGGCGGCCAAGGGCGGTGATCGCCTCTGACGCCGTCGCGCCCCTCGCCGCTGATGACGAAACCACCGACGCCGGGAGCCTCTTGCGAGGGGCGCCGCGGGTCAGTACGCTGGGTGGATTGAAGGGGAAACCGCCGCTGCATGAGGAAACCGCCATGAGGCCGTCGCGACTGAACCGGGCGTGCCGGATCGTCTTGTTCGCCGCCGTGCTGTTGACGGCGCTGGGCCCGGCCCGCCCGGATCGGACCAAGCCACCCATCCCGGACATCAGCCGGCGGATCAACGCGTTCACCGTCGATCTGATGAAGGCCTGGGCCCGCGGCGAGACGCTGCCGGCCAACGCCGTCCTGTCCCCGCAGAGTCTGTTTCACGGCCTGGCGATGAGCTACATCGCCAGCGGCGGCCGGACACGCGGGGAACTGGCCGCGGCGTTTCACTTTCCCGACGACAACGAGGCGCTGCTCGATGCGCTCGGGCAACTCCGCCGGCACTTCCGAACGGCCGCCCGGCACGAACGCGTCGAGGTCACGGTGGCCCAGTCCCTCTGGCTCGATGACACGTACGCGGATTTCCGGGACGACTACGTTGACCAGGTTCGGCGCGCCTTCGACGCCTCCGTGCACCGCGTTGCGTTCGCGGACAGGGTCTCTACAAGCGACGCGATCAATGCGTGGGTCTCGCAGGCCACGCGGGGCCGGATCACGCGGGTGGTGTCGCCGGACGACTTCCTCTCGCGGAGCACGCCGGGCATCGTCAACGAGCCGGCCCTCGTTGCGGTCAACGCCCTCTACTTCAACGCCGACTGGGCAAGCCGGTTCGACGCGGGCGGCACGCGCAGTCGTCCGTTTCATCTTAACGCGTCCGAGACGGCGACGGCCATGATGATGCATCAGCACACGGTGCTGGCCTATGCCGAAAGCGAGACGCTGCAGTTCCTGGAGCTGCCTTACATCGACAACGGGTTTTCGATGTATGTCCTATTGCCCAAAGCCATCACCGGCACCGGTCCGCTGCTGGACGACCTGACGGCCGAGGCGATCTTCGCCCTCAAGCGACGGGCGGCACCCCGCGAGGTGGATGTCCTGCTGCCGCGATTCGAGATGCGCAGCCGTCTGGGTGCCAAGGATGTGCTGCGAGCGATGGGCGTGCGACTGGCGTTCCATCCCGTCAACGCCGACTTCGACCGGATGATCCACAAGACCCTCGAGGCGTTCGTCGTATACATCTCCGAAATCTACCACGATGCGTGGATCGACGTCCACGAGGACGGCACCGAGGCCGCCGCGGCAACGACGACGGTGCACTACTCCTTCGGCTGCTGCGCCTCGCCGCCGCCCGACCCGGTCGCCTTCCACGCCGATCATCCGTTCCTGTTTTTCGTCGTCCACAACGACAGCCGCAGCATCCTCCTGGCAGGCTGGCTGTCCGACCCGGACGGCGTCGCCCGGCGGTAGGGTTGACCGCGCCGCCGTCCAACCGGCCGCGCCGCCCGCCGGGTCCATGATTCGTCTGATCCGTCTGATCCGTCCGATCGGTCCGATCGGCCGGCCCGCTCGCCCCGCGCCACAGCTCCGGCTGTGAAGCGGGGGCGCGACTGGCTCACGCGCACCGCTCGACCCTCCGCCGCCCGCCGCCGCGGTCGGCCGCTGGGGACGGCGTCACCTTGCCCGTCCCCTTATGCCGCCTGCTCCGCCGTCCGACCGCTCCGCCCCGTCGGACCGGTCCGGCCGGTCCGAGGCTCCCGGCGCGTCGGACAGACGCCGCCGCCCCCGCCACCACGGCGGCCGCACCAGGCCATGCGACGGGACAGGCGCATGTGCTATTATAGCGATGCTCATGGCATTTGAAGGAAATAACAGGATCTATGAATATAATGACGCTTTGGGTCAATGATGTTTACGCTGCACTTAATTGTGTGGCATGGTCCTGTAATAATATGAAGCTCGCACTGTATTTTCTGATCCAGCCCTTCAGCCGTCCAGCCGGAGGCCGAAACGCCGGCGGAGAAAGTGAATCGAACGCATCACAAAGTAAAGCTCTGGTTTCACTTTCTTACGCTCTGTGGCAATAAGCTGACACCCGCGATTAATATTGTTTATCCACGCGTGAATAATCTTCAGCCGGGTGACCGTTCCGGACGGGTCTGTCAAACAGGGCGCTCTGCGCAAGCAGCGCAGGTTGCGGGGGCTGGGGGGGATGCCGCGCGCGCGCATCTATGTAGGGACGGAATACGCCAAAAACCCGCGATTCGGGCGATTGGCTCGTTAAGGTGGGCAAGCTGCACAGGCTGGGGGTTTTGAGAATTCGGATTATTCGGAGAATTCGGGTTTTATGCCGTTTAAACTGGGTAATTTACCGGATTATTCGGGTTTTATGCCGTCCTCGGAGGGGCAAAACCGCCAGGGTTTTTGGTGTATACCGTCCCTGTATCGACAGGGGCTGTGCCTGGGCGAACTTGCGACCTTCGGGGGCCGTCGGCGGGACGCCGCGACGGCGCTGGGACGGCCATAGCGCGTGATGCGGCCGTCCTGCCGGCCCCCGTCGACGCCGGCGGCGGCTTGTGCCGGTGAGTTCGCCCGTGTATGCTCCCGGTGCACGTGAAGGTCCCGGGGACCGGATGCGGAGAGGCCGCCATGGAATCGTTTATCGGGCTGTGCCTGTTGCTGGGGTTGGGCCACCTGCTGCGGATGAAGGTGCGCCTGATGCAGAAACTCTATTTGCCGTCGTGTGTTATCGCAGGACTGCTCGGCCTGGTGGCCATCCGACTGGCCGGCGAGGCCCGCTGGGCCGCCACCTGGACGGCCGGGTGGGACATGCTGCCCGGGGTGTTGATCAACATCGTCTTCGCCTGCCTGTTCCTGGGCGTGACGCTGCCGTCGCTGAAGCAGTTGCTCCGCACGGCCGGGCCGCAACTCGCTTACGGGCAAATGGTTGCGTGGGGGCAATACGTCGTGGGCATCGGCGTGGTCCTGCTGGCGCTGACGGGCATGCTGACCGGCCTGTCCCCGGCCGCCCGGGGGATGTTCGGCGGGTTGATCCCCGTCGGCTTCGAAGGCGGCCACGGCACGGCCGCGGGGCTGGCCGGGACGTTCGCCGACCTGGGCTGGGAGGCCGGCAAGGACCTCGCCATGGCCAGCGCGACCGCCGGGGTGCTCAGCGCGATCCTCGTGGGGATGATTCTCATTAACTGGGCCTACCGCAAGGGTTACGTCACCAAGCGCCGCGACGCCACCGACATCTCGGCCGATGAGCAGGCTGGCATCATCCCCCACCTCCGCCGCCCCCCGGCCGGCAGGCTTACCGTAAGTTCCGACGCGATAGAGACGTTGACGCTTCACCTGGCGGTGATCGGCCTGGCGATGCTCTTCGGCTGGGCCGTCAAGGAAGGCATGATGGCCGCCGTGTGGACACTGCACGGCGAGTTGTCGGCCGAGCAGGTCAAGGCCACCACGCTGTACAAGATGATCAAGCCCTTCCCGACGTTCCCGCTGTGCATGATCGGCGGGCTGCTCATCCAGGTCCTCGAGCAGCGGTTCGACCGCCACCGGCTGATCGACGAGGCGATGATGACACGTATCCAGGGCACAGCACTGGACTTCCTGGTCGTCGCCGCCATCGCCACCATCCGCGTCGAGGCGGTCGCCGGGCTGCTGTTGCCGTTCGCGTTGCTCATCGCCGCGGGGATCGGCTGGAACGTGTTCTGCGTGGTCATCCTGGCCCGCCGGCTGCTGCCGGATGCGTGGTTCGAGCGATCCATCGCCGAGATGGGCCAGTCGATGGGCGTGACGGCGACGGGTCTGCTGCTGCTGCGGGTGGTCGATCCGGACTACGAGACGCCGGCCGCCGAGGCATTCGCCGCCAAGCAGATGATACATGAACCCTTTATGGGCGGGGGGTTATGGACGAGCACCGCCATCCCGCTTTTGGCGTTGTGGGGCGGCTGGCCGGTGCTGGCGATCGCCGGCGGGGCCATGGTGATCTGGCTGGTCGTGCTGTTTGGATCCAAGCGACATCGGCGGGCGTAAGATAAACCGATGGGCCTCGCTGAGAGGAAGGAGCTTGATGCGCTGGTGCCTTAAGTGCTTTTTTGTCATGGGTTTGCCGCTCCTGGCCGGGTGTCCCGTGGTGCAGCCGCAGGACACGCCCGTCGATCAGCGGCTCGTGGCCGACGAGCTCAGCGACGAGGCGTACTGGCTTTACGTGCCCAGCACGTACCGGCCCTCGGAGCCGATGCCGCTGGTGATCACGCTGCACGGGACGCACGGCTTCGACAGCGCTTCGGCGCAAGTCCGGGAGTGGAAAAGCCTTGCCGAGAAGCACGGCTTCATCGTCGCCGCCCCGCCGCTGCGGAGCGTCCAGGGGATCCTCCCGCGGATCCCCCCGCTGTGGTACTCGGACCTGGCCCGGGATGAGCAGACCATCCTCAACGTCCTGCGGGATGTCGCCGGCCGCTACCGCATCGCCCGCGCGGGGGAAACCGGCAAGCGGCTCGTCCTGCTGACGGGCTTCTCCGCCGGCGGTTACCCCATGTATTACACGGGCTTACGAAATCCGTCCCTGTTCCACGCCCTCGTCGCCCGCGCCGCCAACTGCGACAGCGGGATCTTCGAGCACGTCCGGGTCACGCCCGAACTGCAGCGCCTCCACGTGATCATCTACTACGGCGGGGCCGACCTGCTGATCATCCCCAGCCAGTCGCGGGCCGCCTACCGCTGGCTTGGCGAGCACGGCGTGGTCAACGCCGAGCTGTACCGGGTGCCGGGCGGACACTGGCGGCACCCGGAGTATGCCTGGGACCTGTGGTCCGACCACCTGCCGGCGCGGTTCCGCCCGGCCGCGTCTGAATCTAACCTCTGACAGAAAGGTTTGTTACGTGTGCGGATTCGCCGGGCAGTGGCTGGCGCGCGACGCCGACGGCCGGGCCGATGTCGATCAGGCCGCGGCCATGGCCGAGCGGCTCGTTCACCGCGGACCCGACCAGGACGGCCGCTTCCTCTCGGCCGACGGGCGCTGCGCGATCGGCTTTCGCCGCCTGTGTGTCATCGCCCCCGACCGCTCCCGCCAGCCGATGACCCACCCCGACGTGCCCGTCACACTCGCTTTTAATGGCGAGATTTACAACTTCCGCGCCCTGCGGAGCGAGCTGGAGCGCCAGGGTGAACGGTTCCGCACCGCCGGCGACACGGAGGTCCTGCTGGCGATGTACATCCGCCACGGGCTGGGGATGCTCGGGCGGCTGGAGGGGATGTTCGCCGCCGTAATCTACGATGGGCGCGAGGGTTGCCTGCACCTGGTGCGCGACCGCCTGGGCGTCAAGCCCCTGTGGTACGCCGTGACCGGCGACGGGGTCCTGTTCGCCAGTGAGGCCAAGGCGCTGCGCGCCCATCCGGCCGGCGGCGGCCCCGTCGACCCGACGTCGCTTATACATTATCTGACAATGGGTTACATCCCCGCTCCGCGGACGATCTGGCAGGGCATCCGCAAGCTGCCCCCCGCCAGTCACCTCACCTTCGGCGCCGGCCGTGACGCCGAGCCGCGGCGGTGGTGGTCGCCCCCGGCGGCCGTTGCCCAGGTGGCCGACGAGCAGGCCGTCGAGGCTGTCCGCGAGGCGGTCCGCAGCGCGGTTGCCAAGCGGCTCGTCGCGGATGTACCTGTCGGAGCGTTACTTAGCGGCGGCATCGATTCGAGCATCGTCGTGGCCCTGATGTGCGATGCGGCAGGCGATCCGGCCGCGGTCCGCACCTTCAGCGCGGGCTTCGCCGACCAGCGTTTCGACGAGCGCCCCTTCGCCCGCGAGGTCGCCGCCCACCTGGGCACGACGCACACCGAGCTGCTGATCGACCCCGACGCCGCGGGGCTGCTCGATGCGCTGGTCGCCCAGTACGACGAGCCGTTCGGCGACTCCAGCGCCTTGCCGCTGTGGATGTTATGTCGCGCCGTCCGCCAACGGGTGACCGTAGCCCTGGTCGGCGACGGCGGCGACGAGGCCTTCGCCGGCTACGACCGCCACCGGGCGATGTGGCTGGCCGAGCACATCTCGCCGCTGAAGGCGATGGTGATGACGGCCGGGGGGATGCTCGTCGACAGCTTCGCCTCGCGGGATGAGAAGAGCCCCGCCCGGCGGTTCGCCCGCTTCGCCGCGGGGCTGGACGCCCCGGCGGCCTTGCGCTATGAGTCGTACAGGACGCTACTTACGGCGCCGGCCCTGGCCGAGTTGCTCACCGACGACCTCGCCGGCGCCGCCGACCCGGCGGCCGGGCGCCGCTGGTTCGAGGATTTGTTCGTCGCCGCCGACTGCGACAGCGACCTGCTGGCCGCCCAGCGGCACGACGTCCTGACGTATCTCCCTGATGATCTGCTGGTTAAGGCCGACATCGCCTCCATGGCTCATGGCCTGGAGCTGCGCAGCCCCTTCCTCGACCACCCCGTCATCGAGCTGGGCCTGTCCCTGCCGGACGCGCTGAAGGTCGACCGCCGTCGCGGCAAGCGGATCCTCGTGCGGGCCTTTGCCGACCGCCTGCCGGCGGGGGTCTTCGAACGTCCCAAGGCGGGCTTCGGCGTGCCGCTGGATGCGTGGCTGAGCGGACCACTTTTGGGGACACTAAGAGAGACGCTGCTCGACCAGGCCTTTATCGACGCCGGCTGGCTGAAGCGCACCGCGGTGGAACGGCTCATCGACCAGCACGTCCGCGGCCGAGCCGACCATCGCCACCGCCTGTGGGCGCTGCTGTGCCTGGGGCGGTGGTGGGCGATGGAAGCCGCCCGGTAGGAATCCTGCAGCGCCTGCCCCGTCGCCATGAGGCCGTCTCCAGCGGCCTTCCCATGGACCGACAGGTCTCCCGCTCAATCAGACGCAGGACGCCGTAGGGGATTGACAGCGCCACCGTCAGAGGCGCCCGGGGTCGGGGCCACGGGCCGCGCGGCGCCCGGCGGCTGGGCGGGCGACTGGGACGCCGGTGCACAAACAGGGACGGCCGGGGACGCGCAGGGACCGGCCGGCCCAACGTACGGCCCCCCGGTACCTCGCACGCCCAAAGCGCTTACACGCCCGCCTTACGGATACGTACACGCCGCACGCGTCCGGCCTAGGGCCTCAGCCTGCCCCTGCCCGCCCGTCGCCGTCGCCTCACCGTCAGAAGTTCGTCTTGAGGATTGCGAAGTCGTCGCTGGGGCGCAAACGGGGTGTCTGAGCGAGCCGGCTGCGTGGGGGCGGTGCGACGGGTGCCGGCGCAGCGCTGACCCCCCTACCACGGCGCGGCCGACGGTCGGCGCACAACAGACGGCCGGGAAGGGGATGGCCCGTTCGACCGTCCCCTTCCGGCCGGTTGTCAACATCGAGGCTCAGCGGCGCTTGCGAAGCAGGGCCAGCGCGCCACAGGCCAGCAGGGCCAGCGTCGCCGGCTCAGGGACGGCCGTCAGCGTGACGTAGTCGATCTCGAAGTTGCCGAGAATCTCGCCGTCCGCAACGGTGCCCCCGACGGGGTCGGTGCGGGTCCCGCCATTGATGGTGCCGTCGTAGGCTGTCAGGTCCCACGTGATCAGCAGCCATTCGCCGGCCTGGGCCTCGACGGTCACCGGGGGCGTTGCCTCCGCGTTGGTTGCGGTGGCGATCGGAGCGATGTTGGGAAGACCGCCGGCGGCGTACACGGCGATCGTGCCGGCGATGTCGAACGGCACGGGCGTCACGCCGTCGGTGCCGATCTGACGGATGCGATAGGTCAGCGATTCCCAACTCGTCGCACCGGCCGGCAGGGCGATGTCATCGCTCGGCCAGTAGAGCTTCGGGTCCGCCTGGTTCTGCAGATTCTCGCAGGTCAGAACCGTCTCGGACCCCGAGACGGCCGCCGCGACGTGCAGGTTCTTCACCGTCCACGAGGATGCGGTCCACCCCTCGTTGTCGCCGGGGGTGTTGAACTGCCAATCTCGAACAACCATCCCGGCCGACGCCGACAGCGCCAACGCAAGCAACGCAACTAACGCGATTGCTGATCTGACCATAGCCTCCTCCTTCCTGATCAGTCGCAGGCACAACGACGTGCTTCAACCCAAGCAGTATAACACGTTAGGTGATTCTGTCAAGCCCGCTTCGTGGGCAATCCAGGCTGCCGGCCGGTGGGTGGTCGGGCTTGGCGTCCATTGGGGATCGGACAAACGGCGATCGGCGGGCGCCCGGCACAGCAGCTTGCCGGGTCGGGGCCGATCGCCTCGGGCAGGTCCGATCACACCACGCGGATGAGCAGGTTATCGATCGCGCCGGGCTGGGGGCCGGCGTCGGGGCCGACGGGCCAGCGGACGGTCGGGCGGGTGCCGTCGTGGTAGGTGAACAGGCCGAGCGAGCCGGTGGTGGCGCCGTAGGGGTCCCCGTCGGGATCGAGGTCGGCGTAGGTCAGGTGGATCGCCCCCACATGGGCGGCGCCGAGGTAGCTGTCGGCGAAACTGACCACCGCATCGCCCGCCTCGTCCCGCAGGCCGCGAACGAAGAACAGGTTCAGCCGTCCGGCCGGGTCGAAGATATCGGCGTCGCCGATGTCGGTCGTGCCCGGCAGGCCCGTGACCGGGTCGGCCGGGTCGACGTAGCCGGCGAACAGGGTGCTGGCGGTCATCGCGCCGACGGTGACGTTGCCGACGTGACCGGCGGCGAGGATACGGCTGTCGCGGACCGTGCCGTCCACG
>CAZHRW010000156.1:0-7379 GCA_964535025.1 uncultured Planctomycetales bacterium | reverse complement strand
CAGCCTTCTATGAAGCCGGGTCTGTCAATAGTGTGATTACGCTTGCACGTGCTTTTCTCTAGTTACTGTCGTTGCCGTTTGTTGTGGTTGTTGATCGTGTCGGCCGATGCGCTCAACCTTCTATTCGGGTTTTCCGCGTCTTCACGCCGTGCGGTCCCAGTCAGTTCTGCGATGACGCCCATTCTACAAGGGCAGGCTTATCAACACCCAAGGCTGGAATCGGGCTGTCATCGTAAGCATCAGGCTCGACGTCTCATGCCAGGTACGTCGTTCGTCCGACAGAAGCACCGTCTGTTCGGCGTCCTTACGCCGCTTGGCCGACTCGACCAGGATTCCACGTGCTGCCGTCACGCAGCAGTGCCCACGCCCACGTCAGCAGCTTCCTCGCCACTGCCACAATGGCGATCTTTCGCCGCGTGCGGCTGGCGCGGCAGATCCGTTGGAACACCGCCCGTAACTGGGGGTTGTACTGCAACGCCAGCCAACTGACCTCCACCAGCATCCGTCGCAACTGGGCATTGCCGGCCTTGGTGATCCGCCCGTTGCGGTCCATCTGGCCGGACTGGAACTTGCGAGGCGTCAGTCCCACGTAGCTGCCGACCTGCTTGGACGAACGGAATCGATGCGGATCGTCGATTACCGCCACAAGCAGTTCGGCTGTCCGCGGCCCGATGCCCGGAATCGACTGAACACGGGCAACACGCTCATTCTTGGCCGCCAAGTCATCCAGCTTCGCTTCCACGCGTGCCAGTTGCTCCTCGGCCGCCGTCAACGCCTGCAGTTCCTCGTACAGCTCCCCACGCCACAGCTCCGTCGGTTCCACCTGGTCCAACGGGGCCGCCCACGCCTGCAACTGCTCCAGCGACGCCTGCGTCCAGCCGTTCTTGCCGCCGGGCATCGACAGCCCCTGGCTGTGCAGCAACGCGCGGATCGTATTCTTGATGCGCGTCCGGCGCGCCACCAGGCGGCTGCGGTAGTGAATCAGGTGCCGCCACTGACGCGTGGGCCCGTCGGGCATGTGCACCGTGGGCAACTGATCGACCATCGACAGGTTGGCCAGCTTCAAGGCGTCCAGCCGATCGGTTTTGACTTTGACCTGGCGCCACCGCCATCCCTCGTTGGAGGGATTGGCCACCTGGACCTCCAGGCCCAACGCCACGCCGATGTCGTGCACCCAGCCGGCCGGCGTGCCCACCTCGATCACCAGGCGATCGGGGGCGAGCTTGACCAGCCGGTCGTGGATCGCCTGGGGCGTGGTGGCCACCGAACAGAACCGATGCTTGTTGGTCGTCGTGTCCAAAACGCAGCCCACAGACTTGCTCTTGCCAAGGTCCAATGCGAGAATCATCATCGTCGGGTCTCCTTGTCCGTCGGTCCGGGGCGATCCACGAGATCAGCCCGCTAAGAATGGGACTATGATCCCGCAAAATGCCGCCGGCCGGGAGACCCGGCTTTCATAGCTTCTCCAGCCTCTGTTGCCTCCAGGCAACACGTGTTGCCTTTGGGAAACATCCCCTTCGAAAACGCCGATAATCCTCCCGATGGACACCCGCCCGCGTGAAGTTGCTGAGGCCGTGCTGGAGACGTTGTCGGTGGCGGTCATGGTCGCCGACGAGGCCGGGCGGGTGCGCTGGCGCAACCGTTTGGCGGCGCAGTGGTTGCCGGAGGCTGACCGCCTGGAGGCGGTCGGGGCGGCGCTGGGCGGCGATGCCGGTCTCGATCCGGCTGGACGGCCGGCGGTGCGGCGGGGGCCGCTGCGCCTGACGACGCCGGATGGGGCCGTGCGGTCCGTGGAGGTCCGCCTGCGACGGTTGGAGGGCGCGCCGCCGGTGACCGCGGTGATGATCGCCGACGTGAGCGACCGGTTGAGCGTCCAGCGGCGGCTGGCGGCCAGCGAGCGGATGGCCGCGGTGGGCAAGCTGGCGGCGAACGTCGCCCACGAGCTGAACAACCCCCTGGACGGCATCGGGCGGTTCCTGGGCCTGGCCGCCCGGGCGGTCGCCGCCGACGAGGGTGACAGGGCCCTGGCACACATCGCCAAGGCCCGCGACGGGCTCGACCGGATGGGGCGGATCGTCGCCGGGCTGCTCGATGCCTCCCGCTCGGCCGGACGCGACGGCCACCGCCAGACGGTGCGGGCGGCCGTTGAGCAGGCCCTGGACGTGATGGCCCCGGCCGTCGAGGCCAAGAACGTCGTGGTCGTCTGCGACCTGGCGGGCGGCGACCGCTGCCGCGTGGCCGGCGAGGTGTTCCAGGTGCTGTGCAACCTCATCCGCAACGCCGTCGACGCCATGGACGGCGGCGGACGTCTGACGATCGCGGCCGGCTGCGACGGGCGGCGCGAGCTGATCACCGTGGCCGATACCGGACCGGGTTTCTCCCCCGAAGCCCTTGCCGGTGAAAAGGCCTTCGAGCCGTTCTATTCGACCAAGGCCGACGGGGCGGGCACGGGGCTGGGGCTGGGCATCTGCCGCGATATCGTCACCCGCGCCGGTGGCACGATCGCCCTGGCCAATACCGCCGGCGGCGGGGCCGTCGTGACGATCGCGCTGCCGCACGAAACGGCGGGGGCCGAGGAGACCGGCGATGGATGATCCGGCGCCCACCGCGGGCGAACGCCTTCTGCTGGTTGACGACGACCCGATCATCCTCGAGTCGCTCGGGGCCTTCCTGCGCGAGGAAGGCTACGAGGTCGTCGCCGTCGAAACGGTCGCCGCGGCGGTGCAGGCGCTCAGCGGCGATCAGTTCGAGGTGGTGATCTCGGACGTTTCGATGCCGCGGGCCGGCGGCCTGGACCTGCTGCGGTACATCCGCAAGAACCACGCCGACGTGGTGGTGATCCTGGTCACCGGGTACGGCACGATCGAGTCGGCGGTGGAGGCGATCAAGCTGGGGGCGTACGACTATCTCACCAAGCCGGTGGTCGACGACGACGTCCGCTGGTGTGTCCGGCGGGCCTGCCAGCAGCAGAAGCTCATCGCCGAGAACCGCCGGCTGCGCGAGCAGCTCGAGGCCCGCTACAGCTTCGACAGCATCATCGGCGGCGACCACCGGATGCTCAAGATCTTCGAGCTGATCACCGCCGTCGCCGACAGCCGGTCGACGGTCCTCATGACCGGCGAGAGCGGCACGGGCAAGAGCCTCGTCGCGCGGGCGATCCACGCCCACAGCGGCCGTGCCGACGGGCCGTTCATCGAGGTCGCGTGCGGCTCGCTGCCGGAGACGCTGCTGGAAAGCGAACTGTTCGGCCATGCCGCCGGCGCGTTCACCGGGGCCGCCGGCGCCACCGAGGGCAAGTTCGCCGCCGCCGACGAGGGGACGATATTCCTCGACGAGGTCGCCACGGCCTCGCCGGCGCTGCAGGTGAAGCTGCTGCGGGTCCTGCAGGAGCGGTGCTTCGAGCCGGTCGGCTCGAACGAGACCCGCAGCGTCGACGTGCGGGTGGTCCTGGCGACCAACGCCGACCTGCGGGCGGAGGTGGCGGCGGGGCGATTCCGCGAGGACCTGTACTACCGGGTCAACGTCGTGAACATCGAGCTGCCGCCGCTGCGGGAGCGGCCGGGGGACATCCCGCTGCTGGCGCGGCACTTCTTGAGCGGGTACGCCGACGAGGCGTCCAAGGAGATCGCCGGGTTCGACGCCGAGGCGATCGACTGTCTCCAGCGTTACCCCTGGCCGGGCAACGTCCGCGAGCTGGAGAACTGCATCGAGCGGGCGGTCCTGTTGTGCCGCACCGGCCGGATCGGCCGTGCGGACCTGCCCGAGACCGTCGCCGCCGCCCCCGACGAGCCGCTCGTCGCCGTCAACGAGGATCGCCCCATGAGTCTCGTCGAGGCCCTCGCCGCCCCGGAGCGCGAGATCATCCAGGCCGCCCTCAGGCGCAACGGCGGCAACCGCGCCGCGACGGCCGCGGAGCTGCAGATCAACCGGACGACGCTGTACAAGAAGATGCGGAAATACGGGATGATGAATGACGGGCAGTAGGGGTGAACAGCGAATATCGGACAGGTTCGACCGTTGCCGTTCCTAGCCGCCCATCCCGTCGAGCTTGTCGTAGGGGCGTCCGGGCCTGGTTTCGCCTCGGATCTCGATGCGTTCGATGGTTGTGGCGCGTCCGGTGCGCGTGTCGGCGGTGACCAGGATGCCGCACAGGCGGGGGTCGCCGGTGGCGACTTCGTAGAAGGTGGGCATGTCGGTCAGGAGGCTCTTGAGGACGCGGTCGGTCCGGCGGCCGAGGACGCTGTCGTAGGGGCCGGTCATGCCCACGTCGGAGATGTAGGCGGTGCCGCCGGGCAGGATGCACGCGTCGGCGGTCGGCACGTGGGTGTGGGTACCGAAGACGATCGTCGCGCGGCCGTCGAGGTGGCGGCCCATGGCGATTTTCTCGCTGGAGGCCTCGGCGTGGAAGTCGAAGATTCGCAGCCTGATGTCGGCGGGGATCTCCCTGGCGAGGCGGTCGACGGCGGTCCAGGGCGAGTCGGCGGGCTTCATGTACATCTGCCCGAGCACCGACGCGACGGCGGCCTGGTCGGTGCCGTCCTTGGTCGCCACGGCGGTCCATCGCCGGCCCGCCGCCGCCACCGCCAGGTTCGCCGGGCGGACGATCCGGTCGCTGGTCTCGAGGGTGGGGATGATCTGCTTCTTGCGGAAGGCATGGTCGCCGAGGGTGACCACGTCGACCCCCGCGTCGAGCAGCCTGGTGAAGATCTCCGCGGTCAGGCCCGACCCGCCGGCGGCGTTCTCGGCGTTGCAGACGACCAGGCCGATGTTCCGCGCGTCGATCAGACCGGGAAGCTTCTCGGCGAGAACCTCGCGGCCGGGCTTGCCGACCACGTCGCCTATGCAGAGAATAGGAATGTCGCTCACGAGCCAACGCTTTCCAGGCGCCGCAGGCGCCGAAAGATGAACAAAGACGCATTATAGGCCGGTCACCGCGGGCGGTACAGGCAAAAAACCTCCCCGGCGGCGGCGCTTCGGGCGGGCAAGGTGGTCTTTGACGCCGTCCGTGCCGATGTATATCCCTGGAGCGGCCGCGATTGCGGCTGCCGGGTCGGAGAGTACCAGCAGGAAAGGATTCGGATGAACGTCGTTCATATCACCCACGAAGCGGTCGAGAAGATCGGGGGGATCGGCGCCGTCATCGGCGGCCTGGTCACCACGCGCGCCTACCAGGAGCGGGTCAGCCGGACGATGCTCGTCGGGCCGCTGCTGAACAACGACGCCACCGGCCCCGACCGGCTCGGCGCCGACGGCGAGGTGCTCTACTCGGCCCTGGACGGGATCGACACCGGCGACTACGGACGGCTGTTCCACGCGGTCCAGTCGTCCTACGACGTCGGGATCATCTACGGCAAGCGCACCTTCCAGGAGACCTACGGGCAGGTGCCCGCCGAGGTCGAGGTGCTGCTGATCGACGTGTTCCATACCAACATCAACCGGCTGAACCTCTTCAAGGCCGAGCTGTTCAAAAAGTTCCACATCCCCAGCCAGCCGTTCGAGTCGATCTGGGAGTTCGAGGAGTACGTCCGCATGGCCGAGCCGGCCTTCGACGCGATCAACGCCCTGGGCTCGGGCAACCGCGCGACCGAGCCGGTGATCTACCTCGCCCACGAGTACATGGGCATCCCGCTGGCGCTGAAGGCGGTCCTCAGCGGGGCGCGGAACAGCCGGACGGTCTTCTACGCCCACGAGGTGGCCTCCGTGCGGCCGCTGGTGGAGCTCCACGACGGCCACGACGTGATGTTCTATAACGTCTTGGAGAAGATGCTCGCCGAGGGGCGGATCCTCGAGGAGGTCTTCCCCGCCGTGAACACGCACTTCAAGCACCCCCTGGTCCGGGCGGCGAGGTACCTCGACCACGTCTTCGCCGTCGGCGACTACGTCGAGAAGGAACTGCGGGTGCTCGATCCGCACTTCCGCACGCTGCCGATCGACCTGGTCTACAACGGCATCCCCGCCCGGCGGATCGACCTGGCCACCAAGCGGACCAACAAGGCCCGCATGACCGACTACGCCGAGAACCTCTTCGGCGTCCGCCCCGAGTGGATCTGCACCCACGTCGCCCGCCCCGTGCTCAGCAAAGCCATGTGGCGCGACCTGCGGGTCCTCCACGAAATGGACCCGCTCCTGCAGCGGCGCGGCGAACACGCCGTCTACTTCCTGCTCGGCTCGCTCGGCGGCCAGCGGCGGCCGCAGGACGTCCGACAGATGGAACGCGTGTACGGCTGGCCGGTCCACCACGAGGTGGGCTACCCGGACCTGTGCGGCGGCGAGGAGGGGCTGCTGGCGCTGTTCGAGAATTTCAACCGCAACCACGAAAACGTCCGCGTCGTCCTGGTCAACCAGTTCGGCTGGACCCGCGAGCTGTGCGGCGACCGCATGCCCGCCGAGATGAGCTTCGCCGACATCCGCCAGGGCACCGACGTCGAGTTCGGCATGAGCGTCTACGAGCCGTTCGGCATCAGCCAGCTCGAGCCGCTCAGCTTCGGGGCTATCTGCGTGCCCTCCAACGTGTGCGGCTGCATGGGCTTCGTCAACACCATCGCCGGCGGGCGGCCGGTCCCGACGGTCCTCGAGGGCAACTTCACCCGTCTCGGCCGCGACGTCACCATCCGCGAGGCCCTCGCCATCGACACCTGGCAGCGCGACCCCGTCGAAGCCGCCGAAGGCCGTCGCCTCGCCGCCGCCCTGGTCGAGCGCCTCCCCCGCACCGACGAGCAGATGGCCGAGCTCATCGACACCGGCGCCAAGCTGGCCGCCCAGATGGACTGGCAGAACGTCGTCACCCGCTTCGTCATGCCCGCCCTCCAGCGCACCGAAGAGCTCAGCGACCTGGGGGCGCTGTCGGCATAAGCAGCAGGCTTGAGGCGCGAGACCTGAGAGGCGAGGCAAACGCGGGCAGCCGTCGGCGGAGGGGGTGTCCATTAAGGCGCGGCCGCAAAACCGCCGCGCGCAATGCGCGAGTTTCGATTTTTCGGGCGAAGAGGATGCCGTCTTGGATGCCGCTTTGCCGGGGAGCCGACTGAGATTTCGCAAGGGTTTACGAGGCCGCGGCTGCAAAAGACGGCAAGCCGGCGCATTTCGCTATCCTGTCGCCAAATAAAATTGAATGCGCGCTTCATAATCTTACGCAATTCGTTCAGTTTGTTAATCGGCGAGTCAATTTTGTGGCGACCCGGACGCCGCAGACTGCGCAGCTTACCCAGTTTAACGGCATAAAACCCGAATAATCCGAATTCAGATGCCGCGTTGGGCAAAATGGCGAAATAACCGGTGACAGTTGAAGGCCGGAAAAACAACCGCGTGGGCCGCCGTCCGCCGCGGCGAAAGAAAATGAAGGGCGGGATGAATAAAGTTGGCGCTGCCGTGAATAAAGTGAA
>CAZHRW010000155.1:0-6794 GCA_964535025.1 uncultured Planctomycetales bacterium | reverse complement strand
CGGGGCCGCGCCCCCGCGCCGGCCGTGTGCGTAAGACCCAGGGACATCACCTTTCGAACGCGCGTGACGTGGCGCGGGGCCCGTGTCAACGCCGCTGCTCCCGGCCGCCGGTGGGGCCGTGACGACGGTAGGCCGTGGGCGTGGTGCCCGTGCGGCGGCGGAAGAGACGGCTGAAATAGCAGGCGTTGTCCAGCCCACTTCCATTGGCGCGGCGGCAAGGCGGGCGTATTCTGACGGCCATGGACCCTGCGAGGCGTCACCAACACTACCGCGTCGGCGGCGGCTGCGTGATGTGCCTGACCTGCCGGAGCGTCTGTCCGGCCGGGGCGATCACCGCCGGCCGCCGGGGCGTGCACATCGATGACGACCGGTGCATCCGCTGCGGCGCGTGCCTGGCCAACTGCCCGACCCAGGCCATCACGGTCGTCGAGGACCCCGCGCCGGCGGGCGAGGAAGGACACGAACATGATTGAGCTGCACATGGACGAAGACCGCGTCGTCGAGCCGGCCCGGACGCTGGCGGTTGATGGGGCGTATGACGTCGTCGTGGTCGGCGGGGGCGCCGCCGGCTCGGCGGCGGGGATCGCCGCGGCACGGCTGGGCTGCAAGACGCTCATCCTCGAGCGCGAGAGCGCGATGGGCGGGCTGGCCACGGTCGGCCTGGTGAACATCCCCCTCGATTACGCCGGCGGGATCGGCCAGGAATGGCTGACGGCCCTGGAGGCGATGGACGGGCACTGGCACCGCAACAGCGACCCCGAGAAGCACAAGCTCGTCCTCGACCGCATGGCGGTGGCCGCCGGCTGCGAGGTGCTCTACCACACGATGGTCGTCGACACGCTGGTCACCCACGGGGCCGTCCGCGGGGTCGTTGTCGAGAGCAAGTCGGGCCGGCAGGCGATTCTCGCCCGGCGGATCGTCGACGCCAGCGGCGACGGGGACGCCGCGGCCTTCGCCGGCGCCGCCTTCGCCGTCGGGCGCGACGGCGACGGGTACACGCAGGCCTGTTCGCTGGAGTTCCGCCTCGGCGGCGTCGACCTCGACGCCTACCGGGCCAGCGCGCTGCACCGGAACGACCCCAAGTGGGTCGAGTTCATCGCCACCGAAGCCACCGGCGAGTGGGCCCCCATCGCCGCGATCGAGAACCACCTCAACTGGATGACCCACCTGCCCGGCCGCCCGCAGCATTGCGGGATGGACGAGGTGAGCCTGTGCATCTGCCACTCCCGGCGCTGCCGTCCGCTGGATAACCGCGACCTGACGCGGATGTACCTCGAAGGCCGCGAGCAGGCCGACGCGATGTGGCGGTTCATCAAGGCCAAGGTCCCCGGCTTCGCCCGCTGCTGGCTGATCGACACCGGCGCGCTGCTGGGCGTGCGGGACAGCCGCCGCATCCTCGGCGAGTACGTGCTGACCGGCTGGGACCTCGCCAGCCGTGCCCGGCACGACGACGTCATCACGATCAGCCAGCACGGCTACGACATCCACGGGGTGGACCACGTGGGCAACGTCAAGTGGATCGAATGCGAGATCGACGGCGAGCGCCGCTACGTGATCGGCAACCCCGCCGGGTTCAGCTCCAGCGCCTTCCCCCCGGGCGGGCCGGACGTCCTGTGCGACTGGCAGGGGCGGACCGGGGACGCCATGCGGTTCCCCGACGTGCCGTTCTACGACATTCCCTACCGCTCGCTGGTGCCGGCCGAGATCGACAATCTGCTGGTGGCGGGCCGGTGCCTGTCGGCGGATTTCCCGGCCCAGTCCGGCAGCCGGTTGATCCTCGCCTGCACGTCCATGGGCCAGGCCGCGGGCACCGCCGCCGCGCTGTCGCTGGAGCGGGACCTGCCACCCCGCAAGCTCGACCGTCGCGACCTGCAGCGCAAGCTCATCGCCGACGGGGTGAACCTCGGCCAGGCGGTCCGGCCGATCCCGGGTCTGGCCGGGTAGACCCCGCCGCCGCGGCGTCAGCGGGCGTGTTCGATGGTGATGTCGTCGACGTACAGCGGCCCGCCGGTGTCGCTGCCGAGCAGTGTGACGGCGACGGCGCCGGCGGGGGTGAATTTGGCGTTGAGGCCGCGGACGGGTCCGCCGTTGCCGCTGATGGTGACGTGGTCCGGGTCGCTGAAGTCGAACACCCACATCCCCCAGCCGCGACGGCGGGCGACGCCGGCGGGGTGGGGGCTGAACCACTGGTTCTCGCCGGTGTTGAGCCACACGTACTCGCGGTCGCCGGCGAGGTAGCTGCGCCACATCTGGCGGATGGCGAAGGTGTCGCCCAGGGCGGTGATGACGCCCCAGCCGGGCCCGGTGGCGGAGGTGTCGCCCTTTTCGGCGCCGGCGTCCCAGACCCACATCCGGATACGGACGGGCAGATCGGACCCGCCGCCGAACGTCAGTGTCGCGCGGCCGTCCACCTTGAGGCTCCTGTCGCCGCGTCGGGCCTTCTCGTCGGTGACCTCGCAGCGCTCCAGCGTCCACCGCTCGTCGAGCTCGCCCTCGAAGCCCTCCTCGATCGTCTCGCCGGCGGCCAGGGGTCGCGGCCCGCTGCGCTGTCGCCGGACGCCGCGCACGACGTAGACCGGCTGGGTGCGGCTCTCGCCGTCGAGTGTCCAGCGGACGGTGTAGCGGCCGGGCGTTTTTTCGCCGGTGGCGGGGTGGGTCCCGTCGAAGAACGGGGCGTTGTATTCGGTGCGGTCGGCGACGGGGATCGTGTGCAGCCGTCCGAGCACCTCGCGGCCGTCGGCGTCGAGCAGGTCGATGGTCAGCTCGCCGGCGGTGCGGGTCTGGCAGGCCAACTGGACGGGCGCATCGTTGACCAGTTCGACGGTATCGGGGATGACCACGCTCATGGTGATAGCGCGCCCGGGCTGGAGGGGCACGTCGACGACCTCGGCGTCGGCCTCGTCGGCGCACCAGCGGCGCTCGAAGCCGAGGTGTTTTTCGGTGACATTTTTGAGGTAGGCCATGGCGATGCGGTTGCGGGGCGTATCGTTGGCGTTGAGGCGGCGTTCCAGCTCGCGGCGGATGCGGTCGTCGAAGCGCGCCAGGGCCGTCCACAGCGTCCCCGCGTCGGTCGTGCCGTCGGCGTTGCGCCAGTCGCGGCCGGCGGCGGGCATCATCCAGTGGTTGGTGCGGATGATCCGCCGCAGGTCGTCGGCGGTGAAGACCAGCCCGGAATCATAGACCTCCACCCAGTCGGCGACCTCGCCGGCCTGGTAGCCGGCACGGCTGGGGTGGACGGCGACCCAACTGGCCGGGGCGCGGCCTTTGAGGTCGTAGGGCCCGTGGGGCATCCAGAAGTTCCACACGACGCGGTCGGCGTCGGGATAATGCCGCCACATGGTCTTGGCGCGGCCGAAGACGGCGGTGACCCGGTCCTTGTACTCGTCGTTGCCGGTGATCCGCCACAGCCGCAGCAGCACTTTGGTGACGGCATAGTGCTTGTTGAGGTTGTCGCTGATGACGCGGCCGGGGGCGTCGACCCACTCGCCGGCGTCCAGGTCGATCAGCTTGCCGTACGTGTGGTAGCTGCCCCAGCCGGAGGCGTCTTCATAGTAGCAGTCGCGATGGTTCCACTTCTCCCAGCAGATCCGCGTGGCCAGGCGGACGTACCGCTCGGCGGTGTCGCCGAAGCGGTCCTTCAGGTGCGGGTCCTTCTTGAGGACGATCCAGGCGAAGCGGGCCAGCGGCTCGCAGAGGATCGCGTCGCCGACGACGGCGTCGGTGGACAGTTGGCGGCCGCGGGTGCCGACGGGGTCGCCGATCCAGCCCTCGTAGCCGTCGGGGTCCTTCTGGAGCTTGTCGAGGAAGAAGGCATAGTATTCCTCGGCCGCCGCCAGCCACTCGGGGTTGCCGTACGCCTCGTAGGCGTCGAGAAACACGTTGGCGCTGGACGCCGCGTGCCAGCAGAACAGCTCCCCGGTCCCGCTGGTTCGCAGTTGGCCGTTGGCCAGGGCGTCGCGGAGGACGGCGCGGGGATCGGGTTCGGTGGTCGGCGTATCGGCGACGGCGGGGGCGACGAGCAGGGCGATCGACACGAAGGCACACAGGCGGATGGAAGGCATCAGGGGTCCTTTCTTTCGCGGCGGATTCAGCGGCCGCGCCGGCGGGCAGTCGGGCGCGGCACCTGGGATTTGTTCTCCATTATAGACGTTCGGCCGTCCGCGGCAAGGGCATTCCCTGGGCGGCCTTTTCGCGGGGAGGGCCGATCGGCTATCCTAAAACCGTGATGTCGACCGACTATGGGTACGAACACGAGGGCCCCGCCATGATCCGCGAGTGCACCGACGCCGACTTCGACGCGATCCACGCCGTCATTAACGATGCCGCGGTCGCGTACCGCGGGGTGATCCCCGACGACTGCTGGAGCGAGCCGTACATGACCGCCGAGCACCTCGCCGGCGAGATCGCCGCGGGCGTGCGGTTCTGGGGCTGGGCGGTCGACGGCGCGCTGATCGGCGTCATGGGCATCCAGGACGTCGACGACGTCACGCTCATCCGCCACGCGTATGTCCGAACGGCCCAGCGCGGGCGCGGGATCGGCTCGGCGCTGCTTCGGCACCTGCGGACGCTCACCGACCGCCCCGTCCTCATCGGCACCTGGGCCGCCGCGAGGTGGGCCATCGCTTTCTATCGCAAGCACGGCTTCCGGCAGGTCACGCCCGCCGAAAAGGACCGCCTGCTTCGCCGCTACTGGGCCATCGGCGACCGCCAGATCGAAACCTCCGTCGTCCTGGCCGGACCGACCTGGGGGGATGACCCCCGGGGGGCCGTGAGGATCGCCGCCCCCGACGGCCGATCTGCATGACACATCGCACCCCTTGACAGGGACAGCTTTTCGGTTAAGATAATCAGTGGTGCACCCAGCCGTACGGCCGGTTGAGCGCAACCGATCCTGGTATGAGAGGACCTGGCATGTCGAGGCAAAACCGGATGGCGGCGGGGGGCGCGGCACGTTACGTCGTGATGAGCGTGGTGCTGGCGGCGGTGCTGACGGCGCCGGCGGCGGCGAACTTCGAGGTCACCTGGCAGACCCGCCAGAACGGGCACCTGAAGATGTGGTGGACCACCAACGGCTACCGCGACCCCTATCCGTTCAAGGACAGCGACATCGTTGTTCCCCCGGATGTCACCAAGTACGAGCTGCACAGGATCGCGCCCCGCAAGGATATCAACGACGTCCACGAGCAGTGGATCCTTGCCAAGAACACGAAGCAGTCGGCCACCAACGCCGTGGCGGGGCTGGGCTACCCGTACCCCTCGTTCGACGAGATGCTCGCGACGACGCCCTCCGGATCGATCTGCTGGTTCGGCCTGGCCGACGAGATGGAACTGCACGACGTCGAGGTGACCGTCGACCTGGTCGTGTGGGGCGATTACCTGCTGGGTCACCCCCTGCCCGACCCGGAGGGGATTTACTTTTTCGATGCCGGGCTCTGTCCGGACCTGCCCGGCTACGAGGCGGTCAACGTCACCGAGGGCATTCCGTTCAGCGGCCCCATGATCGTCGTCAGCCGGACCACGCTGACGATGCTCACCCCCGGCGACGCCGACGCCGACGGCGACGTCGACCTCGACGACTTCGCCATCCTCAAGACCCATTTCGGTCGCACTGACGCCACCGCCGGGGCCGCCGAAGGCGATTTCGACGGCGACGGCGACGTCGATCTCGACGACTTCGCGATCCTGAAGACCCACTTCGGGACGTGAGCACGGCGGGCGCCGGATGGGGAGTGTCTTGGCGCCGGGCGATTCTGTGATACACTGCATGCATCACACTTTCTACGGAGGAGCACCATGAACCTGCGACACGCATGCGCCCGCGCGGCGGCGATGACGGTGATCCTGGCGGCGGTGGCGGCGACGGCCGCGGCCGACACGCACACGTGGGTCGGCCTGGGCGACGGGACGAGCTGGCACGACCCGGATAACTGGTCGCCGGCCGAGCTGCCCCTGGAGATCGGTATCGGCGACGGCGCCGATGCCGTGGTCATCGACGGGGTCTACGACGTCGTCGTCGACAGCACGGTCGCGGCGGTCAGCAGCGTCAGAATCGACGGCGATGCCACGCTCACCGTCGCCTCGGGCGTCACGCTCAACACCAACAACCTCGACATCGTCGACGGCGGTCTGATCCTCGATGAGTTCGACGGCACCGGCGCCAGCGTGCGATGGGCCAAGTACAATCGTGGGCATCTCTACGTCGAGGCCGACGGCTACATCGCCGGCGCCGGAACCATTCGCACCACCGCCGGGGGGGCGGGCGTGCAGATCCGATCCCAGCGCGCCGCCGATTTCGACATGACGCGGATCCACCTCCAACTGGCCTACTACGAGGACCTCACCGTCGCCTCCGCCGACCTCGGCCGCGACAACCTGCCCGCGTGGAACGGGGAGAACTTCGCCTTCGGCACCCTCAGCTTCTCCGACCGGCGGTTCTCGCACAACCTCGGCGGCATCCCCAATGTCCACGCGCTGTATTGCCGCGAACTGCACTTCGGCGGCGACGCCGACGAGAGCGCGGCCGTCAACCTCAACGGCCTGAACGTCTACGTCCTCGATCAGATCCGCTGGGCGGACGGCTCGATCACGGACGAGCCCGGCGAGCTGCCCGTCGCCGACACGCACATCGACCTCGAACGCTGGACGTCCCTCTGGGACGACACCGCCGAGCCCGGCCAGGCGTTCGTCGGCCAGGGCGTCAGCCCCAACGACCCGCCCGTCGCCGACGCCGGCGACGACCAGACCGTCATCGACGCCGACGGGGACGGCTTCGAGGATGTCCAGCTCGACGGCAC
>CAZHRW010000154.1:0-14527 GCA_964535025.1 uncultured Planctomycetales bacterium | reverse complement strand
GCGTGAGCCCCGTGCCACGGGCGGGCCAGGGGGCGTGCGGGGGCCTGGCACGCTCGCGTCGGTTGCGCTGCGGACGGGTTCCGTCGCCCCTTCGGGGCTGACGAAGGAAGGCCCATAATCCGGCGGACCGTCCGCACGGCCGCGCCCCGGCTCGACCGGCCGCCCTGCGGGCACGGCATCGGCGGCCGGACCGTCCCCGTAGCTCCCGCGCGCCAGCCGCCGACTGCCCTGCGGGCACGGCATCGGCGATCGGACGGCCCCCTCACGGGCCCTGCGGGCCCCAGCTCTCCCCAAGGGGAGAGCGGTTCAATCGGCCTCCGCGCGCCCGCCGGCGGTGCCTGGCCGGGACGCCTACCCCGGCCGCGCCTCGCGCCAGCCGCCCTGGAGGACGGCGTGGAGGTGCTCGACGTCAGCGGCGTACTCGGACGCGTCGACGACGTTGGCGTTCTCCTGCGGGTCGTTGGCGTGGTCGTAGAGCTCGCGGGCCTTGAGGGCGCCGCCGGCGCGGTCGAGCCATTCGACGTAGCGGAAACGGTCGGTGCGCACGGCGTAGCCCATGACGTTGTCGGGACGGGGGTACTGGTTGAACGCGGCCGGCTTCCACGGGCGGGCCGGGTCGTCCAGCAGCGGGGCGAAACTCGTCCCCTCCAGGTGCCCCGGCAGCGGCAGGCCGGCCAGCTCGGCCAGCGTGGGGTACATGTCGACGAACTCGACCAGCGCATCGCTCCGCAGCGCCTTGCCGGCCGTGGCGGGCGTGGCGACGATCAGCGGGGCGCGGGCGTCGATCTCGAAGTTGGTGTGTTTGCTCCACGAGCCGTGCTCGCCGAGCTTCCAGCCGTGATCGCCCCAGAGCATGATGATCGTGTTGTCCCGCAGACCCAGCGCGTCGAGCCTGGCCAGCAGACGGCCGATCTGGGCGTCGATGTAGCTCACGCAGGCGCAGTAGCCGTGGATCAGCGTGCGGGCGAGCGTGTCGGGCATGTCGCCGGTCTTGGGCATGCCCAGATAGCCGCGCAGCTCGCCCCAGTTGGTCAGGGAAAAGGGCGTGGCGTTTTCGGGCGCGAAGGGATTGGGCGCCAGGTCGAAGGCGGCCGGGTCGTAGCGGTTCCAGTAGCGCCGGGGGGCGTTGAACGGCAGGTGGGGCTTGAGCAGGCCGGTGGCGAGGAAGAAGGGCCGATCCAGCCCGGCCAGGCGATCCAGCTCCGCCAGCGCCCGGTCGGTGATGAGCCCGTCGTGGTAGGCGTTGTCGGGCACGTCGGCCGCCTCGTAGGCCGGGCCGAGCCCGCGACGGCTGTCGCCGGTCTGCTCGGCCTTGCGGTCCCATTCCAGCACGGCCTGCATGGCCTCGTCGGTGAGGTAGCCGCGACCCTTCCAGTCGCCTTTCATGCTGATCGGCTCGACGCTCCAGCCCTCCCGGTCGTCGGGGCGGTGGTGGTAGACCTTGCCGATCGAGACGGCCTCGTAGCCGTGCTGTTTGAAGTGCTGCGGCAGCGTCAGGACGTCGGGCATGACGTCGCGGACCATCGTCTTGAGATCGTAGATCCCCGTGGTGTCCGGACGGCAGCCGGTCAGGACGCTCGCCCGCGAGGGCGCGCAGATCGCCTGCTGGCAGTAGGCCCGTTCGAGGACGAGCCCGTCGGCGGCCAGGGCGTCGATGTTCGGCGAGAGCACCTGCCGCACGCCGTAACAGCCCAGTTGGGGGCGCAGGTCGTCGATGGGGATGAACAGGACATTGGGGCGTCGGTCGGGCATGGGTGTCTACTCCGCAAGGTCGAGGATGTCGGCGCTCATCGCGTCGGTGTCCAGCACCGCCGCGGTGGGCCGCCCGGTCAGGATGCCGCAGCACTCGCCGGGGTTGAGGTAGAAGATTCCGTCGCGGGTGTCGCGGACGATCTCGTGGGTGTGGCCGCTGATGACGATCTCGGCGTCGACCAGGGCGGCCCGGTCGATCCACTCGACGTAGTGGTGCAGCACGATCGACCGCCCGCCGAGCTCCAGGTGCAGCGGCCCGTCCACCAGTTGCGGCAGGAGGGCCTTGAGGCCCGCGCGCTCCCCGTCGTTGTTGCCGTAGACGGCATAGACCCGCTTGCCGGCGGTCAGCACCGGATCGGCCAGCAGCCTGGCCGCGAACGGTGCGACGTAATCGCCGGCGTGGAGAATCGCCTCGACCTTCCGCTCGGCGAACAACTCCAGCGCGCGGGTCAGGAGCCTGACGTGATCGTGACTGTCGCTGACGACGCCGATGAGCATGGTGTGACCTCCTCCCTGGCGACCATGGCCAGGCGAGCTTTCAGAAGCCTATGTACAACTCGAGCATAACGAACAGTGCCACAGCGGTCGTAACCGCAAGTGCCAGCACTAGCGAGGCAAGACTGAGGCAACGCAGCCACCAGCGGCGCGCACGCGTGCCGGAGTAGGCCAGGAAGGCCACGATGGCCCCCACGAGCGGAACCCACCACAGCAGCAGGCTCGCCAGGAGGAGTTTTCTGACGCCCGTTTCGTCCCGGGGCCGCGGCGTAAACACCGCCAGGTCGCTCAGCGCCGCCTCCAGTGCGACACCACCGGCGCCGGGTGAACCTTCGGCGCTGCGCTGGATCAGCCGCGTGCATCGCCGACGTCTGGACCCCTGCCTCGTCGCGTCGGCCAGGAGGATCAGCCCCGCTCCGCAAAGCGCCACCCCTGCGAAGATGCAGTACAGCATCACGGTCGCGGCGCGGCTTTCGGCGGCGCTTCGCCCGGACCAATAGAGGGCCAAGGCGCCGAAACCGCCGCCGATGACGAGAAACCCCAGTCCTTCAAGCGCCAGCGCCCCGGAATATCGCCGCCACGCCCGCACCCATGCCCCTTCAGTCGTCACCATCCCCTCCGTGACGGCCCTGTTGCGAAGCGACGATCCCAGGATCACGGCACCGTTAAACGGCAGATGAACAGCGTTCACACAGATCTTCCTCATGGAGCTGAACGCCTCGGCTCTCATGTCCGGATGCAGACTGAGGCGATAGGTCGTCCGGTCGGTGATCAGGCGAGTGAACTTCCAGACGTACATGTACTCGTTCTGGGGGTCGAACCCGCCTTCGGCCGCCAGGACGCGAACGTTCTCACCCATAACATGCACTTCGCGGGTACGGCTCAGAAAGACGATTCGATCGGGCCCCACCGCAGCCATGCGCCACGTGGGCCGATGCCACGCAAGCACGCCGAGACCGAATGTCCCCAGCCAGATGAGCGGCAGGGCGTCGCCCGCCCACAGGCGGTCGCCGGGGTGCGACGCAAGCCACAGGGAACCCCACAAGACGATCGCGACGGCGATCAGCAGCAGCCGCCTCAACCTGTCAGGCAGTTCGCATTGCCAGAAGGGCCGTCTGTAGCCCCGAAACAACGTGAAATGCGTCTGGCCATCGCGTGTGGCCGCAGCGCCTTCACTGGGCTGCGTCGGCGCAGGTGTCCCGGAGGCCTCGTGCATCTACTCCCGCTCCTTGTACCACGTCTGTTCATGCTCGATGTAGCCGAGCTTCTGCTTGACGTCGCGCCACCAGGGTTCGTGGTCGAGGTACCAGCGGACCGTGGCGGCCAGGCCGTCGGTGAAGCTGTGGCGGCGGCGCCAGCCGAGCGCTTCGGCGCGGCTGACGTCCATGGCGTAGCGGTAGTCGTGGCCGGGGCGGTCGGCGACGAAGGTGATCAGTTCGCGGCCCTTGCCGAGGGCGGCGAGGACGGCTTCGGCGACGTCGACGCCGGAGGTTTCGCACCCGGCGCCGAGGTTATAGGCGGCGCCGCTGTCGCCGTGGTGGAGCACCCGGTCGATCCCCGCGCAGTGGTCGGCGACGTGCATGTAGTCCCGCACGGCGCTGCCGTCGTGGTAGAGGGGCAGGGGCTTGCCGTCGATGGCGTTGGTGATGAACAGCGGGATGATCTTCTCGGGGTACTGCCAGGGCCCGAAGGTGTTCGACCCGCGGGTGACGACCACGTCGAGGCCGTAGCTGCTGTGGAACGCGAAGGCCAGGTGTTCGGCGGCGGCCTTGGTGGCCGCGTAGGGGCTGCGGGGCCGGGCCGCGTCGTGCTCCCGGCTGCGGCGGTCGAGTCCGGCCAGGTCGCCGTAGATCTCGTCGGTGGAGATCTGCACGAACCGCTTGACGCCCAGCGCCCGCGCCGCCGTCAGCAGCACCAGCACGCCCTCGACGTTGGTCCGCACGAACGGGTACGAGTCGACCAGCGAGCGGTCGACGTGGCTCTCGGCGGCGAAGTTGATCACCGCGTCGCAGCCGTCCATGGCGCCGGCGACGTCGTCGGCCGAGGCGATGTCGCCCTGGATGAACCGGATGCGATCGGCGGCGTCGTCGAGGTTGGCCCGGTTGCCGGCGTAGGTGAGCTTGTCGAGGACGACCAGCTCCCACTGGGGGTGGGCCCGCAGGGCATGGTGCACGAAGTTGGCGCCGATGAACCCGGCGCCGCCGGTGATCAGCACCCGCTGGAAGGTCCGCTCAGCCACGGTCATCCTCCCACAGCTCGGCGCCGAAGTGGTCCCACGGCAGGCGGCCCTCGTTGGGGTCGTCGCGGTTGAACTGGGCGTTCATCACGTACAGCAGCATCGCCCCCTCGCCCCCGGCCTTGTAGCCGTGCGCGACGCCGGCGGGCACGTGCAGCAGGCCCGGCGCCGCGCCGGTGAGGACGAACGGCCGCCGGACGCCCGCCGTCGGCGAGCCGTCTCGGACGTCGGCCAGCCAGACCAGCAGGGCGCCGTCGATGACGCACCAGCACTCGTCCTGGATCGACTTGGGGTGCACGTGGAAGGCGTTGATCCGGCCCGGGGCGGCCCTGGCCAGCGACACCTGGCGGGCCTGGAAGTCGACGGGCAGCCCCTCGACCCGCCCGTCGGTGAGGCGGAGGTATTCCATGAAGCTGCCGTGGAGGTCCCGCAGGACCTTCAGCGGCTGGACGAACACCCCCTCGATGGCGGGGGCGGGCCCGTAGTCCTGGAATGTCAGCACGTTGCGCGCGTCGGGTGTCAGCGGTACGTTCATGTGTCCCTCCATGCGGCCGCGAGCCGCCGGTAGCGGGAGGTGTCCAGCGAGATGTCGTCGGGCAGGCGGACGGCGGCGGTGCGCTTGCTGGACGGCCGTACGTCGGGGTTGCGACGGCGGGCCAGGTCGTAGGCGCTCTTGCGTTCGGTGGCCACGTGGAGCGTGGTGTGGGGGATCTGGCGGGCGTGGCGGATGACCTGGGCGATCATCGGGGCGATCACGTCCACGTAGTCCTGGCTGGTCAGCACGTCGGTGAACGCCACGGGGTGGGGCCACCGGCGCGGCCGGAAGCTGGTGCGGATGACCAGGTGCTCGCCCAGCACGCGGACGACGGCCTCGGCGACGAGCTTGGTCAGGGCGTAGTAGTTGCACACCGGGCCGACCGGGTCACCCTCGCGGTAGCCGCCGGTGGTGCCGGCGAAGACGTAATCGGTGGAGATGTGCACGAAGAAGATCCCCCGCGCCAGCGCCTCGGTCACGAGATGCCGCGTGCCGTCGACGTTCACCCGCCAGCACAGGGCCCGGTTCGTCTCGGCGGCGGCGACGTCGGTGTAGGCGGCGGCGTGGATGAGCATGGCCGGGCGGTGTTCGTCGAGCGCCGCGGCGACGGCGGCCGGATCGGTGATGTCCATCGCCGTCTCGCTGGGCGCGACGACGCCGGGCAGCAGGGGCCGCAGTTCGGTGCCCAGGCGGCCGGTCCCGCCGGTCAGCAGCATGGCCGTCCCGCCGGTCATACCCACCTCACCTGGCTGCGGTCGCCGAGGACCAGCGTGAGCGATTCGCCCGGACGGCCTGCGTCGGCGGCGACGAGGACGCCGGCGCCGATGATGCACCCGATGAGCGGACGCCGCACGTGGCGGATGTGCGCGCCGGTCATGATGATCGAGTTTTCGACGGTCGCGCCCGTGAGGCGGACCTCCGGGCCGATCGAGGCGAACGGGCCGATCGCGGCGTGCTCGACGACGGCCCCGGCGGCGATGTGCGCCGGGCCGCGGATCGTCGAGCCGGCCACGTGCGCGCCGGCGGCGACGACGACGGCGCCGTCGAGGCGGCTGTCGACGACCTCGCCGTCGACCCGGCCGGCCATCTCGGCCAGGACGAGGCGGTTGGCCTCGAGCAGGTCGTCGGGTTTGCCGGTGTCCTTCCACCAGCCGCGGGTCCGCCGGGCGTGGACGGGGCGGCCGGTGTCGATGAGGTACTGGATCGCGTCGGTGATCTCGTACTCGCCGCGCGCCGACGGGGTCAGTTGCCGCGTCGCTTCGTGGATGGCGGCCGTGAAGAGGTAGACGCCGACCAGGGCCAGGTCCGACGGCGGGTCGGCGGGTTTCTCGACGAGGCCGACGAGGTTGCCGGCGGCGTCGAAGGCGGCCACGCCGAACCGCTGGGGGTCGGGCACGGCCGTCAGCAGCACCAGCGCCGCCGGGGCGGACGCCTCGAACGCCTCGACCAGGTGGCCGATCCCCCCCGAGAGCAGGTTGTCGCCGAGGTACATGACGAACGGCCCGTCGCCGAGGAAGGGCTCGGCCGTCATGACGGCGTGGGCCAGGCCGCGGGGGGCGTCCTGGACGATGAAGGTGAACGTCGCGCCCCAGCGGCCGCCGTCGCCGCAGGCGGCGCGGATCTCGTCGCCGGTCTCGGGGCTGATGATCAGGCCGATGTCGGTGATCCCGGCGGCGACGAGGTCGTCGATGACGTAGAACAGGGTCGGCCGGTTGGCGATCGGGATCAACTGCTTCGCCCGCGTGTGCGTCAGCGGACGCAGCCGCGTGCCCTTCCCGCCGGTAAGGATGAGACCTTTCATGGAACGCTTTCCCGATGCGGAGTTACCATCGCCGCCACTGTAGTCGAACCGCCACGGAACGGCAAGACACGACGCCGCCACGACGCCCGGGCGGACGGCGCGACGAATGGGGAGCGCTACGAATTAGATTATTGAGGCAACCTTTCACTTTATTGAGTCCGGACTTCACTTTATGACAGGTTCGCTTCATTTTATTCATCGAATCGTCCATTTTGTGAATCGCCGCCCCCGCCGGCGACGCGCGAATACCCAAACTTGGGTTTTAAACACCCAAACGTGGGAATTCGCGCCCGCCACGAAACAGGGACACCGCCTTAACAAACGCGGGGTATCTCGGTATTGCAATACCGAAATACCGCATGCAGCGTCGACAAGTACTTAGCTCGTGCAGGGCACCCCCCAAGACGGCATCCCATCCAACATTTCTCCCGCGCATGCCTTGACGCACCGCCCGGGACCCCGCATCGTAGAAGGTCTGTATGACCACGGGCGACCCGACAGGCAGAGCGGCCGCGCCGACGGCGGTGATTCGCCGACGGCTGCGCGTGCGCGGGCAGGTGCAGGGGGTGGGGTTCCGGCCGTTCGTCTATCGCCTGGCGACGGGGCTGGAGCTGAGCGGCCACGTCGGCAACGACGCCCGCGGGGCGTTCGTCGAGATCGAGGGCCCGCCCGAGCGGGTCGAGCGGTTCGTCACCGACCTGGCGGCCCAGCCGCCGCCGCTGGCGCGGATTACGGGGATCGAGGCCGAGGAGGTGCCGGTTGAGGGGACCGGCCGGTTCGTCATTGAACCCAGCCGCGGCGAGGGCCGGCAGGAGGCGGGGATCACGCCGGATACGGCCACATGCCCCGATTGCCTGCGCGAGATGCTCGATCCGGCCGACCGGCGGTATCGTTACCCGTTCATCAACTGCACCAACTGCGGGCCGCGGTATTCGATCATCCAGTCGGTGCCCTACGACCGGCCCGGCACGACGATGGCGGCGTTTACGATGTGCCCCGCGTGCCGGCGCGAGTACGACGACCCCACCGACCGCCGCTTCCACGCCCAGCCCAACGCCTGCCCGGTGTGCGGCCCGCGGGTGTGGTTCGTCGACGCCGGCGGCACGGCGGTCGCCGGCGACGCCATCGCGACCTGCGCGGCCTGGCTGCGGAAGGGCCGGATCGTCGCGATCAAGGGGCTCGGCGGGTTCCACCTGGCCTGCCGCGCCGACAGCGACGCGGCCGTCGGCGAGCTGCGGCGGCGTAAGGGCCGCGAGAGCAAGCCGCTGGCGCTGATGGCGGCGGACCCGGCGGCCGCGGCGGCGCTGGGCGTCGTGGACGCCCTTGCCGAGGCGGCCCTGGCGAGCCCGGCCCGGCCGATCGTGCTGCTGGCCAAGCGCGGCGGCGCGGCGGTCAGCCGTCACGTCGCCCCCGGCACCGACCGGCTGGGCGTGATGCTGCCGTACACCCCCCTGCACGTCCTGCTGCTGGCGGAGGTGGGGCTGCCGCTGGTGATGACCTCGGGCAACCCGACCGACGAGCCGCTCTGCAGCGACAACGACGAAGCGCTCCGCCGCCTGGCGGCCCTCGCCGACGGGTTTCTCCTGCACAACCGCGACATCGAGCGCAGGATCGACGATTCGGTCGTCCTGCCGGCGGCCGCGCCGGTCGATCACGTCGTGCCGCTCCGCCGGGCGCGGGGCTACGTGCCCGAGCCGGTGGCCGTGGCGGTCGAGGCCGCACGGCCCATCCTGGCGGTGGGCGGCGAGTTGAAGTCGGCCGTGTGCCTGCTCAGCGGGCGCGAGGCGGTGCTGTCGGAGCACCTCGGCGAGCTGCCCAACGCGGCGGCGTATCGCAGTTTCATCGGCACCATCGAGCAGTTCAAGCGTCTCCTGGCGATCGAACCGGCGGTGATCGCCCACGACCTGCATCCCGATTACGCCGCCACCCGTTACGCCCTGACGCTGCCCGGCGAGCACGTGGCGGTCCAGCACCACCACGCTCACATGGTCGGCGTGCTGGCCGAGCATCGCCTGACCGGCCCGGCGGTGGGGGTGATCTGCGACGGGAGCGGGTACGGCCTCGACGCGACGGTGTGGGGCTGCGAGATCCTCGTCGGCGACGAGCGCGATTTCCGCCGCGCCGGCCACCTCCGCCCGTTCCCCCTGGTCGGCGGCGACGCCGCGGCCAGGCAGACGTGGCGCCCCGCGGCGGCCCTGCTGACGCAGACGTTCGGCGACACCTGGCCGGCCGGCGTATCCATGGACGCCGCCGACGCCGACGCGCTGGCGCTGGTCCGCGCGATGCTCCGCCGTCCGCGGCGTCAGCGGCAGGCGTCGAGTCTGGGCCGGCTGTTCGACGCCGTCGCGTTCCTGCTGGGCCTGTGCGACCGCAACCGCCACGAGGCCGCCGCCGCGATGGCCCTGGAGGCCGCGGCACGCCGCGCCGGCGGCGCCGAGCCGCTCGCCTACGCGCTGGAGGAGGTCGACGGGCGGCTGCTGATCGATGTCCGCCCGATGGTCCGCCAGCTCGTGGCCGACCTGGCCGCCGGCCGGGATGCCGAGTCGCTGGCGCGGGCCTTCCACGAGACGGTCGTCGCGATGCTCGCCGACGCCGCGGGCCGTGCCGCCGCCGCGGCCGGGCTCGAGCGCGTCGTGCTCTCGGGCGGCTGCTTCGCCAACACACTGCTGTTGACCGGCCTGACGTCGCGGCTGCAGCGGGCGGGGCTGGTCGTCTATTCGCACCGGGCCGTCCCGCCGGGCGACGGGGGATTGGCCCTGGGCCAGGCGGTGGTGGCGGCGGCGCGAACGCGAGGGTGACTGCCGGGTTGCCCCGGGTCGGTGACCTTCCTTACAGTACTTGTGATCCGACGAAGGCCGCGGTCCGTAGTGATACGTGAGTCGGACCCGTTTTTCCCGCATTGATTGGGAGTGATGCCATGTGCTTGGCAGCGCCGGGCAGAATCGTGGAACTCGTAACCGACGCCGACGTGCCGGGCGAACGCCTGGGGACCGTCGATTTCAACGGCAGCCAGGTCCAGGTGAGCCTGGCGATGGTCCCGGACGCCGGTGTCGGCGCCTGGGTGCTCGTGCACGCCGGGTACGCCATCACCCAACTGGACGAACAGGAGGCCCGCGAGACCTGGGACTACCTCCGGCAGTTCGAGGGCGTCGACGGGATCGAACCGTAGATCATGGATCGCCAGGCCATCGACAGAACCGTCGGGCGGATCGCCGCCGCGTGCGGCCGCCTGGGGGCGCTGCAGATCATGGAGATCTGCGGCACGCACACCGTCTCGCTGTTCCGCAGCGGGGTCAAGTCGCTCATGCCCGAGCGCTTGCGCCTGGTCAGCGGGCCCGGCTGCCCGGTGTGCGTGACCAGCCAGGGCTACATCGACGCCGCGTGCGACCTGGCCGCCCGCGAGGATGTGACGATCTGCACGTACGGCGACATGGTTCGCGTCCCCGGCCGTTCCGGCAGCCTGGAGCACCGGCGGGGGCAGGGGGCGCGGGTGGTCGTGGTCTACTCGGCCCGCGACGCCTTGCAGTACGCCCGGGCGCACCGGCAGACGAACGTGGTCTTCCTCGCCGTCGGCTTCGAGACGACCACGCCGGCGACGGCCGCGACGCTGATCGAGGCCGATCGCGAGCACGTCGAGAACTTCTTCGTGCTCACCGCCCACAAGCGCGTGATCCCCGCGATGATGGCCCTGCTGGCCGGCGGGGATGTCCCGATCGACGGGTTCCTCTGCCCCGGGCACGTCAGCGTGATCATCGGGGCCGGGGCCTACGAGCCGATCGTGGCGGCGCACCATAAGCCCTGCGTCGTGGCGGGCTTCGAACCGGCGACGATGCTCGACGGCATCGCCCGGATCGTCGAGCAGCTCGCCGCCGGGGCCGCCCGCGTGGAAAACGCCTACACGGCCGTCGTCAGCGACGACGGCAACACGACCGCCCGCGATCTGATCGACGCGGTCTTCCAGCCCGCCCCGGCCGTCTGGCGGGCCATGGGCACGATCGACGACAGCGGCCTGGACCTCCGCGACGCCTACGCCCGCTTCGACGCCCGCACACGCTTCGACGTCGCCTTCGGCGACGATTACGAACCGCCCGGCTGCCGCTGCGGCGACGTCATCCAGGGCAAGGTCCTGCCCGCCGAGTGCCCGCTGTTCGGCAACGCCTGCACCCCCGCCGACCCGGTCGGGCCCTGCATGGTGTCCTCGGAAGGGGCGTGCGCGGCGTGGTACAAGTACGGGCGTCACTGACTTGCGTCTTGTTGCCGGACCGTCTGCTCTCTAGCATGGTCCCCGGTCTTCTTCTGAGAAGAAGTGAAGAGGTTGGCAAAAGGGCGGCTTGGCTGGCGGGCTGATGGCAAGCAGTGGCGAATACATCATTTATGCCGACGAATCTTTGAAACGCGGGAAGTTCTTCTCGAATTACTACGGAGGTGCGCTGGTACGCTCTCAGGATCTCCAGTTTGTCCAGTCGTCGCTCCGGAACACGATGGCCGCTCTCAACCTCACGCGTGAGGTCAAGTGGTCCAAGGTCTCAGCGGTCTACCTTGATAAGTACATGAGACTCATGGACTGCTTTTTCTCCCTTATGCGCAATGGTCGCGTGAAGGCCCGTATCATGTTCACCCAAAACGCCAATGTTCCGACCGCGCTGTCTAAGAAGCATGCTGAAGATGAGTACTTCCTGCTCTACTATCAGTTCATCAAGCATGCCTTCGGCCTGCCTTACTCAAATGACACAGGCAAGCCGATCCGGTGCCGTCTCTATCTCGACAAACTGCCTGATACCAAGGAGAAGGTGGCTATCTTCAGAGGCTATCTGTGCGGCCTGAGCAAATCTCCTGCCTTCCGACATGCCCGGATTCAGTTCCTCCCGGATCAGATTGCCGAGGTTCGGTCTCACGACCACGTCATCCTCCAGTGTGTGGATGTGGTCCTGGGATCGATGCAATTCCGGCTCAACGATAAGCACAAGGTCAAGCCTGCGGGTTCGCGCGTGCGAGGGAGCAAGACTATTGCCAAGGAGAAGCTCTACCGACATATCAACCAGTCGATCCGCGCCTTGTATCCGAACTTCAACATAGGGATCTCGACAGGGATACGTAACGGCCCCGAGGATCGATGGGAAGACCCCTATCGTCACTGGTTGTTCAAGCCCAAGGAGCACGAGCGTGACGACAGTCGGACCAAGGGCGGGCAAGGCAGTAAAAAACCCCGTCTCCGCTAGGCCCGGAGGCACTATTCGAGGTGGAACCTCGAACTTCGCGGACAACAGGGTCATTTGAAGTATCGGGCAATACGGATGATTTGTCAACCAAAGGCAGCTTTGAAACAGAAAAAACTTTGTGATTCGAGGTCTCGTGAACGACGCTGAAAAGCAAACCGACCGCATCATCCTCGCCCACGGCGGCGGCGGCGAGTTGACCCGTCGCCTGCTGGCCGAGCACGTGCTCGGGCGGCTGAGCAACCCGATGCTGGACCCGCTGACCGACGGGGCGTTCGTGCCGGCGCCCGGCGGGTCGGTGTGCTTCACGACGGATGCGTATGTTGTCACGCCGGTGGAGTTTCCCGGCGGGACCATCGGCGACCTGGCGGTCTGCGGGACCGTCAACGACCTGGCGGTGATGGGCGCCGAGCCGCAAGCGCTGTCGCTGGCGCTGATCCTCGAAGAGGGTCTGGAGATCGCGACGCTGGAGCGGATCGTCGCGTCGATCGCCGCGTCGGCCGAGCGGGCCGGCGTGGCCGTCGCCACGGGCGACACGAAGGTCATCGAGCGGCGCTCGGGCGACGGGCTGATGATCACCACCGCCGGCGTGGGCACGCCCCGGGCGGGGTTGAGTCTGGGCACCGACGGGATCGCCCCGGGCGATGTCGTCCTGGTGACCGGCCGGATCGCCGAGCACGGCCTGGCGGTGATGAGCGCCCGCGAGGGGCTGGCCTTCGCGACCCGCCTGGTCAGCGACGTGGCGCCCCTGAACGGCCTGATCGGGGCGATGCTCGACGCCGCCGCCGGGCAGGTCCGATTCCTGCGCGACCCCACGCGGGGCGGGCTGGCCGGCGTGCTGTGCGACCTGGTCGAGGCGACGGGGCTGAGCCTCGACCTCGACGAGGCCGCGGTCCCGATCTCCCGCGTCGCGGCCCACACGGCCGAGATGCTCGGGCTCGACCCGCTGGCCGTCGCCAACGAGGGCAAGTGCGTCGTCGTCGCCGCCCCCGACGGCGCCGAACGCATCCTGGACGCCTGCCGTAAGCATCCCCTGGGCGAGCACGCGGCGAGGATCGGGACGTTCACGGCCTCGGCGCCGCCGCTGGTGGAAGGGATCACCCGCGTCGGCGGCCGACGAATCGTCCAGCGCCCCTACGGCGAGGATCTGCCGCGGATCTGTTAACCCACGCTGAGGCTGAAGATGCATGAGATGTCGATCGCCGTGGACATGATCGGACAGATCGAGCGGATCGCCGCCGAGCACGGCGTGTCGCGGATCGAACGGATCGAGCTGGAGGTGGGCATCCTGCGGCTGGTGGTGCCCGAGGCGCTGCAGGACGCCTTCGCGGCCGTCGCCGCGGGGACCGTGGCCGAGGGGGCCGAACTGGCCATGGTCGAAACCCCCGCCCGCGCCCGCTGCGGGGCCTGCGGTGTGGAGTATACTGTGGGCGTCGAGGACTACCTCTGCCCTCACTGCGGGCAGGCGGCAGGGCAAATCCTTGCCGGCAATGATATTATTATCAAGTCGCTCGTGGGCGACACTGATCAAGGCGGTACGACTGATGAAGATCAACGTGGTTGAGAGCGTGATGAAGGCCAATGCCGGCGTGGCGGAGGCCAACCGGCGCCGGATGCGAGAGGCCGGCGTGCTGATGGTGAACCTCCTCAGCGCCCCCGGCAGCGGGAAGACGACGCTGCTGGAGAAGACCATCCCCGCCCTGGCGCCCGACCTGCGCTCGGCGGTCCTCGTGGGCGACCTGCAGACCACCCGCGACGCCGAACGCCTCGGCAGCCTGGCCGCCCAGACGACGCAGATCAACACCGGTCGCGGCTGCCACCTGTCGGCGGCCCAGGTCGCCGCGGGGTTGGACAGCCTGGACCTCGCCCAGGTCGACCTGGTGTTCATCGAGAACGTGGGCAACATGGTCTGCCCGGCCGCGGTGGACCTGGGCGAACACTGCCGGGCGGTGATGCTCAGCGTGCCCGAAGGCGATGACAAGGTCGCCAAGTACCCCACGCTCTTCCAGCCGGCGGATGTGATCCTGCTGACGAAGATGGACCTGGTGGAGATCCTCGGCTTCGATCGCCGGCGGGTCGACGACGATCTGGCGAGCCTCAACACGACGGCCCCGCGGATCGAAGTATCGCCCCGAACCGGTCAGGGCATGGACCTGTGGTTGCAGTGGGTGCGCGAGGCGCATCGCCGGTACGGCCAGGCCCGCGGCTGAGGCGACCCATCCCGTTTCCGTGGCGGCTCGGCCGACTCCGACGGCAACAGCAAGGAAAGCCACAAAGGGCACAAAGAACACAAAAACAAGAACGGCAACGGCTTGCGTTACAGAGGACACTGAGAACACAGAGAAAGAAGGAAGGTTCACGTCGTTGCCGTGTGTCTCTGAGCCCTCTGTGAACTGTGGCCTTTAGCCAATTATGCGGCCGCGCAGAGCACGTAATCCACGGCCGCGAATAACTCGTGAACTTGCCGTACCAAAGTCGAGTTGTCCAAGTTT
>CAZHRW010000153.1:0-15273 GCA_964535025.1 uncultured Planctomycetales bacterium | reverse complement strand
GAGGTAGTTGGACCTGCCGTCGTGGGGGTCGATGAGAATAAGCGTATCCGGCGAATACACCGTCCAGGCATTCGTGTCACCCATCGGGTCAGCCGAATTACCGCCGATGTCGTGCAGCAGGACGGTCGTGGCCGGGTGTGTCATCTCGTCGGGAACGGGGTAGTCGCTGACGTTATAGTGAATGTCATCGCCAAAGTCCACGTGCCCGCCCATGACCGCGTAGCTGTAGTTCGTGGCCTCGTGCCAGAACATGTTCGTCGGGGGCCGCATGGCCAGTGTAGGGCACTGCAGTTGGGGGGCCTCCCGGCTGCTGGACATGCCCGTGGGGGGAAAGCCGTGGCGCCCGTCCGGTCCATACCAGCCACCTTCGTAAGGCTCGTAGACATCTTCGCCGTCAGGCAAGGCATGGCCCATCACGTAAATAACCATTGTGTAGGGCCACTGCTCATCCCAGCTAATGCCGTTATCGTCAGGGTCGCCCTGGTCCCACGGCGCGATCCACACGCCGTCGTACTGCGCCCCGTACACGGTCCACGCCTGGTGGCACGCGCGGAGGTTGTTCGCGCAGGTGATCGGCTCCATCCGCGTGCGAAGCTGCTGGAGGCTCGGCGGCGCGACCGCGGCCATCAGGGAGACGGCCGCGAGGGCCGCGAGGCCCTGGCCCAGCGTCAGGTGTTGGGTTCGTGCCTTCATAATGCTCTCCCCCGCGCGCGGCGGTCGCGGCGTCTCAGGGCGACCACAGCGCCCACCATCAGTACCGACAGCGTGGCCGGCTCGGGCACGACGCCGGCATAGTTCTGCTTGAGGATGGCGAAGTCGTCCAGCGTGACCTGCCCGTCGCCGTCGAAGTCACCATCTTGCCAACCGCCGTTGCCGCCGAAGGCCTGCTTGAACGCGGCGAAATCATCCAGGTCGACATCGCCGTCCATGTCGGCGTCGCCGCGGGGGATCAGCGGGTCACAGTGCAGCTCGATGCCGGGGTTGTTGGCCTCGATGAGCGGCAACCAGGTGGCGTAGGCGTCGGCATCGAGCGGATTGCCCCGCAGGTCGAGACGCTGCAGGTCGGTCAGCGACGCCAGCGGCGAGATGTCCTGGATGGAGTTCTCCCCCAGGTAGAGCCACCACAGCCGATCCAGCCCCGCCAGGGGTCCCACGTCGGCGACGTCGTTGCCGTCCAACATGAGGACATCCAGCTTGGCCAGATTGCCCAGCGGGGTGATGTCGCGCACAGCATTGTGGCGGAAGTCCACGTAGGTCAGTTGCGTCAGGCCGCCGACGGGCGAGATGTCGGAGAACGTGCCGTCCGTCAGCGAGATCAGACACAGGTTCACCGCCTGGTCAAGCCCCGCCAGGCTCCAGACGCCCGTTCCCTCCGCGGTAATGACCCGCTCCGGCTGCATCATCCACGGCGGCCGGATCGGATCGCCACACGCGCCGGCCTCGTAGAGTGCTACGACGAGCTGTTCATCCTCGAAGCCACTGGGAAGCCGCGGATACTGGCCAAAGCAGGCGGATCCCCCCACCATTACGACCAACAGCCCCAGGCACACCCTTCGTCGAACCATAGCCGTCTCCTCCCACGACCCCGGTAGGCGTCAGCCCGGCATGGACATCTCCCGCAGTGCCCCCCGGCCGCGCGGGCCGTCCGGTAAGCGACCCGCGACGATATCCACATCCGCATCCGGGCGATCCGTCGCCCACCTTGGGGCGTCACCCGCATGTCTGGCTTGCCATACTGGCCTACGGTCCATCATGCCGTCAATCGGCATTCCCCCATCCGGCAGGCAGGATCGTCAGTGTGGCAGCACGGCCGACCCGGGGGAGACTATACCCTCTCGCCCCTGTCACACCTAGCCGTGAGAGCCGATGGCACAAACGGTATGGTAACGCTCGGCGTGAAACGACTCATTTTGTATTGTAGAACAATCGGCGGATTTGGCAAGGGAGTATTTTTTTACTTACGAGTTTGTTGATGCCCCCAGCCAGATGGGGCCATGGTGGGTCAGGCAATCACCTGACATGTCATGCGTGATTCCACTTGTCGGAGAGGCATTCTACGCGCTGATGGTCCTCCAAGGTCCCATGTAAAAACCATCAGCCCGGAACGTGCCGCATTCGCCGAAGCAGGCATGTTCCGGGCTGAAAGTGATAGCGATCGTACTAACGCTCAGCCGTCCGTTCGACGGCCGTGATGCCAGGCAATGGCGAGAACTACTTCTCCTCACCGCCGTGTTCGGCCCAGTACTTGTTGAGGTCCGTCCCGCACTTCGGACAGATCACGTCCTCGGCCTGGTCGGCCGGCGGCGGCGTGGCGGGCAGTCCCATCGACCGCCTCGCATTATACAACTGCTGGGGCGTGGCGAACAGCTCGCCGCACTCAGGGCAGATCCGGCCCTTGATGACCGACTGCTTCCCGCAGTCGGGGCACATCGTCCGCACCGGGATCATGCTGCGGCTCTCTTCCCACGACAATTCGTCCTTGATCTTCTGATAGTACGCCTCGCTGCCCATCGTGTCCTTGTAGTCGCAGTCCGGGTTGACGCACACCAGGGCCACCTTGTCGCCGATCACCCTCTCGCCATAGGTCTTGTCATCGCCCCGCGTCAGCGACCACACCATGAACGCGAAGGCCGCGATGATCACAACGACGGCCCCCCCCATGATCAGCTTGTCCTTGGTCGGATCGCCGGTGCTGAAGTCCAGCTTCCTGCCGGTGACCCGTGAACTCAACGGTGTCCGTAGCATATCTTGCTCCTCGTCGTTTCCCGAAGGCCTCTATGATCTTGAAACGCAAGCACCGGCGCCGACAACGCCGCGCGGACGGGTCGGCAACGAACGATCAGGATTATACCAGGCGCCAAGCCCCACATACAACGCTTCTTCTGACGCGCCGTCGGTCAGGCACGGCCCGAACCGGCGGGGGCAGGGGCGCCCAGGGCGGTCTTGAAAACCTGCCCGATCCGCTTGACGAACACAAGTTCCAGTCCCTCCGTGACTTCCGGAGGCAGTTGCGATACATCCTTGCGATTGCCCGCCGGAAGGATCGCAGTGGTGATCCCCGCCTGCTTGGCGGCCAGAATCTTCTGCTTGATGCCCCCCACCGGCAGGACGAGCCCCCGCAGCGTGATCTCCCCGGTCATCGCCACCTCCCCGCGCACCGGACGACGCTGCAGCAGGCTCACCAAGGCCGTGACCATCGCGATGCCGGCCGACGGGCCATCCTTGGGCACGGCCCCGGCGGGCACGTGGATGTGGACGTCGGTGCGCCCCAACTGCCGGGCGTCGATACCCAGTCGCTCGGCGCGGCTTCGCACCAGGCTGAAGGCGGCCTGGGCGCTTTCCCGCATGACCCCGCCGATCTGCCCGGTCAGCGTCAGCCGGCCGTGACCGGGGAAGCGGGTCGCCTCGATGAACAGCACCCCCCCGCCGGCGGGCGTGTAGAACAGGCCCGTCGCCACGCCCGGCACACTGGTGCGCTGGGCGACCTCGCTTTCGTACTGCGCCGGGCCGAGCAGCTTGGTCAGGTGACGCACGTCGATCTTGCGCTGCCGGGCGGTTCCCCGGGCGATCATCGCCGCGATGGCACGGCAGACCGCACCGATCTGTCGCTCCAGCTCGCGCACGCCGGCCTCACGCGTGTAGCGGTCGATGATGGCCGACAGGGCCGCGTCGGTGAACGTCAACTGCGACACTTTCAGCCCGTTTTCCTTCCGCTGGCGGGGCACAAGGTAACGCTTGGCGATCATGAGCTTCTCGTGGGGCGTGTAGCCCGGCAACTCGATGGTCTCCATGCGATCCCGCAGCGCCGGCGGCACCGTGCCCATGTAATTGGCGGTCGCGATGAACAAAACTCGCGATAAGTCCAGTGGAACATTAAAATAATGGTCCTGGAAGCTGTGGTTCTGGGCCGGGTCGAGCACCTCCAGCAGGGCGCTGGACGGGTCGCCGCGGAAGTCCTGCCCGACCTTGTCGACCTCGTCGAGCATGAACACGGGGTTGATCGACCCGGCCTTGGCGATCTCCTGGACGATCCGCCCGGGCATGGCGCCGATGTACGTCCGGCGGTGCCCGCGCAGCTCCGCCTCGTCGCGCATCCCCCCCAGGCTCATGCGGATGAACTTGCGCCTCAGCGCCCGGGCGATCGACTGGCCCAGCGACGTCTTGCCCACACCCGGCGGGCCCACGAAGCACAGGATCGGCCCGCGGCTGTGCGGGGCGAGCTTGCGGACCGCCAGGTACTCCAGGATCCGCTTCTTGACCTTCTCCAGCCCGTAGTGATCGGCCTCGAGGATCCGCTCGGCGTCGGCGATGTCGAGATTGTCTTCGGTCTGCACCGACCAGGGAAACTCCACCAGCCAGTCCAGGTAGGTCCGGATGACCGTGTGCTCCGGCGAGGCCTGCGGGATCCGCCCGAACCGCTCCAGCTCGCGCTCGGCGGTCTGGCGGACCGGCTGGGGCATGCCGGCCTCGGCGATCTTTTCCCGCAGCTCAGTGAGCTCCTCGGTCCGCTCGTCGGCCTGGCCGAGTTCCTCCTGGATCGCCTTGAGCTGTTCGTGGAGGAAGTACTCCCGCTGGCTCTTGTCGATGCTGCTGCGGACCTGCTGCTGGATCTTGCTGGACAGTTCCAGCACCTGAAGCTGCTGGCCCAGTTCGCGGCTGATCTTGCGCAGCCGGTCCGAGACGTTCAGCGTCTCGAGCAGGTCCTGCTTCTGACGGGTGTCCAGGGACATGTTCGAGGCGAGGAAGTCCGCCAGGCCCCCGGGCGCGTCGATGTTGTCCAGCACGAACCTCGCCTCGTCGGGCACGTTGGGCGACAGCTCGATCACCCGGACGGCCTCCTGGCGGACGCTGAGCATCAGCGCGTCGATCGTCGTGGAGGGCTTGAAGCGATCGGGCAGCGCCGAGATGCGGGCGATCATGTACGGCTCGGACTGGACGAACTGCTCGAGCCGGGCGCGGATCAGCCCGTGGGCGACCACGGTCTGATGGCCCTCCTCGTTCCGCAGCGCCCGCAGCAGGACCGCGACGGTGCCGTAGCGGTAGAGGTCTTCGGGGCGGGGCTCCTCGACGTCCGGCTGGCGCTGGGCGACCAGCACGACGATCTTCTGCTCGGGCAGCACGTCGGCCAGCAGGCGGCGGCTCCGCTCCCGCCCGATGGTCAGGGGGATGACGGTCCCCGGAAAGACCACCGTGTTGCGAACCGGGATCACCGGGGCGACCTCGGGGATGCGCACCTGCGCCGACTCGCCCGCCGGTGCGCCCTCCCCGCCGCCGTCCGTCGGTGGGTCGGCCCCGTCGTCGGCCGGTTGCAGGCTGCTCCACGGGGTGTGCATGTCGATGCCCATCGCCTGCTCCTACCGCAACGCCGGCCGAAACACAAGCGGTCTTATTCGTTCTCGTCGTCGCCGGCATACCGCAGCAGCACGCGGAAGGTCCGGCCTTCGGCGTCGCGGAGCCGCAGGACCGCCCCACGCTCGCCGTCGGCCTGCTCGATCGCCTCGGCGACGTCCCGCGCCGTGGCGACCTCGGTGCCGTCGACCGACACGATCAGCAGCCCCGGCCGCAACGCCAGCCCGCCGCCGGCGGCGCCGGGCACCTCGGTGACCACCGGCCCGCGGGTCGACGGGTCGAAGCCCAGCCGCCGCGCCAACTCGGGCGTCAGATCCCGCAGCGTCATGCCCCACACGCGGACCCGCGCCGGCTCGTCGGGGGTATCACGACGGCCCCCCAGGCCGAACGCCGCGGCCAGATCGTCGGGCTGCTGGCCCAGCGTGACGGTCAGGTCCTTCCGCTGGCCGTCTCGCAGCACCGTCAACGTCACCTCCGTGCCGGGGCCGGTCTGCCCGATGATGTAGCGGAAGTCCTGCGGGTCGTCGATGGGCTCGCCGTTGAGGGCGACGATCACGTCGCCCACCTGCACCCCGCCGCGGGCGGCGGGCGTGTCATCCAGCATGGCCACCACCTGCACACCGTCGTCGGCCGGCTCGAACTGGATGCCCAGGTACCCCCTGGACACCTCGCCGGTCTCAATCAACTGGGTCATCACGTCCTCGGCCAGGCTGGATGGGATCGCCAGCCCGATCCCGGCGAACGCCCCGGTCGGCGTCACGATGGCGGTGTTGATGCCCACCACCTTGCCTTCCATGTTCACCAGCGGCCCGCCGCTGTTGCCCATGTTGATCGCCGCGTCGGTCTGGAGATAGTTCTCGTACAGCCCCAGGGCGCTGCGCTGGGTGCGCCGGCCCTTGGCCGAGATGATCCCCGCGGTGACCGTCTGGGTCAGCCCCTGCGGCGAGCCGATCGCCAGCACCAGGTCGCCCACCTGGGCGGTCTCGGAGTCGGCCAGTTTCGCCTCCACCAGCCCGTCGGCGTCGATCTGGATCACCGCCAGGTCGGTCTTCGGGTCGCGCAGGATGGTCCCCGCGCGGACCTCCCGGCCGTCGCCGAGCACGACTTCCACCTCGTCGGCGTCGGCCACCACGTGGTTGTTGGTCAGCACGTATCCCTGCTCGGCATCGACGATCACCCCGCTGCCCAGGCCCTGGCGGCGGAACTCGCGGGGGCCGTCCGGCGTGGGAAACTGCCGGCGAAACTGCGGCGGCAGATCCTCGAAGAACTCCTCCAGCCCCCCGGGCGTGCGGACCTCGACCCGCTTGACCACCCGGACCTCCACCACCGCCGGGCTGACCGCCTCGGCCACCTGGCGATAGAGCTCGCTGAGCTGCTGGGCCTGGGACATGCCCGGCAGGGCCTCCCGCAGCGCCTGCGTGCGTCCCTGCGTCTGGGCGTACGCCCACCGCCGGGGGACCTCCTGGGCCGCCCACACGACCAGCCCTACCGCGACCACCACCACCACAAGCGACGTTAAGTTCTTTGCCAGCGTCTGTTTCATCTTCGAACACCTCTCCATCGCGAAGCGCCCCGCGGGGGCCTTGACCCTGTCTACCTAAGTGTTTCCGTGTTCATTGTATACGTCGGACGCCGGCGGGAGTTCTTCCTTTTGCCGCACTTGCCAAGCGGCACGGCCGCCGGGCGGATCAGACAGCAACGTTCATACCGGCGGAGGCATACGACATCAAGGCGGGCCGAGGGCCGAGCCGAAAAAAGCGGGCCGAGGGCGAAGCACCGCACGCTTCGCCTTCGGCCCGTGGTGGCGCGGTCCCGCGCGATCAGGACGTCGTGCCGAAGTTCTGCTTGAGGATGGCGAAGTCGTCGAGGTCGACGTCGCCGTCGTCGTCCAGATCGCCCTCGGCGGCCCCGGCGGTCACGTCGGTGCGGCCGAAGTTGGTCTTGACGATGGCGAAGTCGTCGAGATCGACGTCGCCGTCGCCGTCGCAATCGCCGGGCACGGCGGTCTGGCCGGTGACGGTGATAAGCACCTCATCGCTGTCCGTCTCGCCCGTGTCGGTGTGGATCGTCAGGGTCAGCGTGTACTGGCCCGTCTGCAGCGGAACGAAGGGGCTCGCCCCGCTGGCGAGGTAGCTGCCGTCCCGGGTCCAGGCGTACTGGGTGATCGGCCCGTAGAACGAGTAGGACCCCGACCCATCGAGCTGGACGAGTTCCCAGCCGTCGCCGTTGGCGTCGGTGACGGTCCGGTCGTCGCCGGCGTCGGCGGCCACGGGGGGCATGCTGTTGTACTCGTAGGCCCCGGCGTCCGTGCTGATGCCCATGGGCCGGAAGAACTCGTCGGCGTCCAGCGGCGGCGCGTCGGTGTTGGTGCCGGCGTCGATGGCCGGCGAGCCGGCCGCCAGGTGGACGTCGAAATTGCGCGGATCGACGAACCAGGCGTCCTCGTCCTCGCCCAGGCCGATGGCCTCGTTGTTCGATCGCACCAGGTTGATGTGATCGCCCGGGTAGAGGTTGTAGCGGTGGGAGATATTGTTGCGGACGACGCAGTCGCGGCACATCGTCCCGTCCTTGTGCTTGCTGACCTCGATCCAGGTGTTGCGCGAGACCGTCCTGTCCATGTAGCCCTGGTTGTAGACGGTGTTGTTGACGATCGTGCAGTTGTCGGCGCCCATGAGGGTGATGCCGTGCCAGTGGCTGTTCAGGCAGACGTTGTTCTCGACGAGCCAGTTCATGAACATCCCGTCGAAGCAGCCGATGGCCTGGAGGGGGCCCTGGAGGGGCTGGTTGGGGTCTTCGCGTTCAATGATGACGTTGCCGCGAAGGACGACGTCGTAGATGGGCGTGCCCGAGGCGTAATTGTGGAAGCCCTGGATGCCGTCGTCGTGGTTGTCGTCGACGTTGAAGCAGTTCTTGATGACGTTGTACTGGTAGACCGACCCGTCGCCGGTAGCGCGGATGCCGTCGCCGGAGAAGTTGACGATTTCGTTGTACTCGACGAGTGAATCGTCGCTCTGGCCATAGATACCGAAGTCGACGTTCAGCAACCGGTTGTTTCGAGCCGTGAGGTTCTGGCCCTGGCTGCCCAGGCGGATGCCGTGACAGGCCTTGTTGACCCAGTCGGCGGCGCTCCAGCCGGAGGTGTCGAGCACGGAGTAGAGGGTGCAGTCCTCGATGACCACATAGCGGCTGATGCCGACAAAGCGGGAGTAGATGTCGACCAGCACCACCTGCTCATACACGGGTGCGAACGACGGGCTGATCGTCAACCCGCGGAAGGTCCAGAAGGAGCCCGGGGGCTCCCCTTCGTTCGTGTCATAGTTGAAGTAGCCCATGCGAATCCGCTTGATCTGAGGGGTGTGCCCCTCCTCGGCCGCGATGGTGATTTGCTGGTGGTTGTAGTACCCGTCCAGGATGATCTCCCCGTGGTAGCCGCTGCGCAGCAGGATGGTGTCGCCGCCGGTGATCGGCGCCCCGGGGTTGATCGGCACGGCCCCGGGAGCCCAGCTCTCGATAAGTCCGTCGTTAATCACCTGTTCGATCGTCAGCCACGGGTTTTCCGCGCTGCCGTCGCCGTCCGGGCTGCCGTTGACCGGATCGACGTAGAACGTCGTCGCCGTCGTGGTCGTGGCCATCAGGCCCAACACCATCATCATCATCGTCACGTAACGCATCGTGGTGTCTCCCTCTCATGTTCTCGTTGCCGCCGCCCGCGGGACGGGGCCGGCGCCGTCATTGGCCGAAGTTCGTTTTGAGGATCGCGAAGTCGTCGAGGTCCACGTCCCCGTCACCGTCGCAGTCGCCCTCGGCGGCGCCCGCCGTCACGTCGGTTCGGCCGAAGTTGGTCTTGAGGATCGCGAAGTCATCGAGGTCCACGTCGTCGTCCCCGTCGCAGTCGCCCGGCACGGCCGGCAGCGGCTGGCGGACGGTGATGACCACCTCGTCGGTATCCTGCCAGCCCGCGGCGGTCGAGACGGTCAACGTGATCGTGTGGACACCCAGCGGCAGGACGTTCACCGGCGTGGCGCTGCTGCCCACGAGCGTGTTGCCCGACCACCATGCGTAACTGGTAATGGGATCAACGGCGGATGTTGATCCCGTGCCGTCGAGCCACACCAGTTCGAAGCCGTCGCCGTTGGCATCGTCGAGGACCTGGTCGTCCCCGGCGTCGGCGACCACCGGGTCCTCCTGCGTGGCGCCGTATTCATACGCGCCGATGTCCCACCCGTCGCCGGCCGGCCGATAGTTCTGGTCGGCGTCGATCAGCGGCACCTCATCGGCGCTGCCGGTGTCGATCAGGGCGGTCGCCGTCGAGACCAGGCGCATGTCGAAATGGGGGTAGTCGACGAACCATTGATCCGCCGGGTCGCTGCGGCGGATGATCACGTTGTGATCCTCGATGACCGTCACCCCGGTTGAAAACAGCGTATCCCAGGCTTGCATGATGTTGTTGCGGATAATGTTCGCCGGATAGCCCCCCGCCGGCGTCAGGCCGATCCACGGATGGAATTGGGTCCGCCCCTCGTGGTATTCCTTGTTGAAGATGGTGTTGTTGACGATGCGGCAGTTGCCCGCCCGGTAGACGGTGATCCCGTGCCAGTGGTTGACCATCACGACGTTGTTCTCGAAGATGCAGTTGATGAACGGCCCGTCGAAGAAGCCGATCCCCTGCAGCGTGCCGGGATGGAGCTGGTCGGGGTCTTCCTGATTGATGATGACATTGCCCCGGAGCGTCACGTCGTAGACGGTCTGGCCGGGGTTGAGCGAGTAGTAGCCCTGGATGCCGTCGTCGTGATTGGCGTCGACGTTGTAGCAGTTCTTGATGACGTTGTACTGCACCACGGCGCCGTGCATCAGGACGCGCATCCCGTCACCGCGGAAGTTGGTGATCTCGTTGGACTCGACCAGGCAGTCTTCGGCGGCGACGGTGATGCCGAACGCCACGTTGAGGATGCGGTTGTTGCGGGCGGTGAGGCGCTGGCCGGCATGGCCGAGGCTGATGCCGGAAGCGGCCAGGTCGAGCCACTGCTGAGCGGTCCACGAGGAGCTGTCGAGCTGGGAGTAGATGAAGCAGTCCTCGATCGAAATATCGCTGCAGATGCCGTCGGACGAACGAGAGTAGAAGCTGACCATCGTCGTCGGATCGGGCGTCGGCGCCAGCGAGTACGAAATCGTCAGTCCGCGGAAGGCCCAGTTGCTCGCCCCCCTGAGGCTGATCAGCCGCAGCTCGGGGGTGTGGCCCTCGGCGGCGGCGACGGTGATGACCTCGTCGTTGTACGCCTGGCGGCAGGAAAGCGCTCCGTGATAGCCGCTCAGCAGCCAGAGCGTGTCGCCCGCGGTGACGGGCGCGCCGGGGTTTTTCACCGAGCCGTCCAGCGCGTGGGTCTCGATCAACCCGTTCTGCCAGACCTCCTCGAGCGTCCGCCACGGATTCGCCGCGCTGCCGTCCCCGCCGGCGCTGCCGTTGACCGGATCGACGTAGAACGTCGCGGCCGTCGCCGCCGCGGCCGTCGCCGCCACAATCATCCCGACCACCAGCCATCGCATGCCCGTCATGTCCGTCTCCTTTCCCCGAGGGTTCCGTCCGGCCGGCGTTACCGGCCGAAGTTCTGCTTGAGGATCGCGAAGTCGTCGAGGTCCACGTCCCCGTCGCCGTCGAGATCGCCCTCGGCGGCGCCGCCGGTGACGTTCGTACGGCCGAAGTTCTGCTTGAGAATCATGAAATCATCCAGGTCCACGTCGCCGTCACCGTCGCAGTCGCCGTCGAGCCCGGCCGCGGCGTCCTCGATGGTGATCACCACGTCGTCGGTGTCCACCGCGCCCTCGCTGGTGGTGATCTTCAGCGTCACCGTGTGGACCCCGACCGGCAGGGGCGCCATCGCCGTGGGGCCCGAGGCGAGGTAAGCGCCGCCCGACGACAACCAGAGGTACGAGGTGATCTCGCCGGCCAGGCTATAGGAGCCGGTCCCATCGAGCGTCACGAGCTCGCCGCCGTCGCCGTTGGCGTCGACCAGTGTGCGGTCCTCGCCGGCGTCGGCCTGATAGGGCGGGAGGCTGCCGTACTCGTAGGCCCCGACATCGGGCGCCAAGCCGATCGGGCGGAACAGCTCGTCGGCGTCGAGGGCGGGCGCGCCGGCGGGGTTGCCGGCGTCGATGGCCGGCGAGCCGTCGGCCAGGCGCAGGTCCCAGTTGGGCCAGTCGGCGAAGTAGGCATCGGCGTTCATCGCGCGGGTGATCCGGATGTTGTGGTCCGCGTCGCAGCCGCTCAACTGGAACAGGTGGGCGATGTTGTTGCGGACGACGGGGGTCTCGCCGTAGGCCTGCTGCTCGGCATCGTAGTACCGCCCGACATCCATCCACGTCTCGTAGTTCGCCTGCGACTGGTAGTACCAGGGACTGAATATGGTGTTGTTGACGATTGTGCCCCCGTCGGCCTGGTACAGCGTGATGCCGTGCCAGTGGTTGGTCATCACGACGTTGTTCTCGATGAGCCAGTCGACGTAGGGTCCGCCGAAGCAGCCGATGCCCTGGAGCGTGCCGGGGAAGGGCTGGTCGGGATCCTCCTGGTTGATGATAACGTTGCCCCGAAGCACGACGTTGCGGACCTGGCCGAAGCCGACATTGGCCAGGTAGCCCTGGATGCCGTCGTCGTGGTTGCCGTCGACGTTGTAGCAGTTCTTGATGACGTTGTACTGGAGGACGGCGCCGTGGTTGGTGGCGTTGATCCCATCGCCGGCGAAGTTGATGACCTGGTTGTACTCGGCGGTCGAGCCTTCGGCCGCGACGGTGATGCCGAAGCGGACGTTCTTGACGACGTTGTTGCGGGCGATGTGCCACTTGCCCTCGAGGCCGAGGTTGATCCCGTTGCAGGCGTTGACCCAGTCGGCGGCGGTCCAACCGGAGGTGTCGAGCGTGGAGTACATCGTGCAGTCCTCGACGACCATCTCGCGGCTGATGCCGACGCCGTAGCGGGAGTTGAAGTTCACCAGCGTGACGGTCTCGTAGGTCCCGCTGAACATGGGGCTGATGGTCAGCCCGCGGAAGGTCCACTCCGAGCAGCCGCCCATGTAGATGCGTTTGAGCGTGGGCGTATGGCCCGGTGCGGCGGCGATGGTGATGGGATCGCGGTTGAAGTAGTGCTCGGCGGAGATCTCCCCGTGATAGCCGTTCAGCAGCAGGAGCGTGTCGCCGCCTTGGACCGGTGCGCCGGGGTTGATGACGACGCCGCCGGTGCCGTAGCTTTCGATGAGGCCGTCGGCGAAGACCTGTTCGATGGTCCGCCACGGGTGCGCTTCGCTGCCGTCGCCGGCCGCGCTGCCGTTGATCGGATCGACGTAGAAGGTCGCGGCGGGGGCCGCCGCGGCCAGACCGACGGCGACAGCGACGATACAGGCGAGTGTGCAGGTTCGGCGCATTGGACCCTCACTTCCGTTCGCCCCCCTGGCGGTGAATTCTTATGGTTTGAGTATACCACATGTTGCGGAATCTTGCCGCCTTTTTTCCCTCCGGCCGTTTCCCCGCCCCCCGCGGCGACCCCCGGCGGTTCAGACGACGTAACAAATGGGCCGATACTACTACAGATGCCGACCTTCAGACGAGGCCATTCATGAGCGAGCTGAACATCCTCCCCCACGATGCGATCGACGACAAGTTCATACCCGATGAGTACTTGCAGGATGGACGCCACCAACACACCCTGCGGAACCAGCAGGTCGGCCGCCCGGAGGACTTCTGGCGGAACCTGCGGGCCGACGAGATCGAGGTCCTCGTCCGCAACGGCAACGCCGCCGATAACTGGGACGACCTGCTCGTCACCGACGAGTTCACCCCCCGGGCCGTGCGAAACTGCGAATTCCACGGACTCGTCCGCCTCGGACGCCTCCGCAGCGCCTGCCTGGAGTACCACGACCTGGTCGTCCCCGTCGGCATCACCAACAGCCGCGTCGTCTCCTGCGCCCTCGGCGACGACGTGGCCGTCCACAACGTCCGCTACCTCGCCCACACCCTCGTCGGCGACAACGCCATCCTGCTGAACGTCGACGAGATCCACACCACCAACCACGCCAAGTTCGGCAACGGCATCATCAAGGACGGCGAAGACGAGAGCGTCCGCATCTGGATGGACCTGGTCAACGAGGCCGGCGGCCGGTCGGTGATGCCCTTCGACGGGATGACGGCCGGCGACGCCTACCTGTGGGCGAAGTTTCGCGGCGACACCCGGCTGATGGCCCGCCTGGCGGAGATCACCCAGCGGCAGTTCGACGCCCGCCGGGGCTATTACGGCGTGATCGGCGACCGCTGCGTGATCAAGAACTGCCGGATCATCAAGGATGTCAGGATCGGCCCCTGCGCCTATATCAAGGGCGCCAACAAGCTCAAGAACCTCACCATCAACTCCACCGCCGAGGAGCCCTCCCAGATCGGCGAGGGCGTCGAGATGGTCAACGGCATCATCGGCCGCGGCTGCCACGTGTTCTACGGCTGCAAGGCCGTCCGCTTCGTGATGGGCGACTGCAGCAACCTCAAGTACGGCGCACGGCTCATCCACGCCTACCTGGGCGACAACTCGACGATCTCCTGCTGCGAGGTGCTCCACGACCTGATCTTCCCGGCCCACGAGCAGCACCACAACAACTCGTTCCTCACCGCCGCGGTCGTCAAGGGCCAGTCCAACGTCGCCGCCTGCGCGACGCTGGGGTCCAACCACAACAGCCGCGCCAACGACGGGGAGCTCGAGGCCGGCCGGGGCTTCTGGCCGGGGCTGTGCGTGTCGATCAAGCACTCCTGCCGGTTCGCGTCCTTCACGCTGCTGGCCAAGGGCGACTACCCGGCCGAGATGAACGTCCCGATCCCGTTCAGCCTCGTCAGCGACGACCCGACCGGCGGACGACTGCGGATTATGCCGGCGTACTGGTGGATGTACAACATGTACGCCCTCGCGCGGAACAGCTGGAAATTCCACTCCCGCGACCGGCGCGTCCGCAAGCTCCAGCACATCGAGTTCGACGCCCTGGCGCCCGACACCGTCGAGGAGATCCTCGCCGGGCGCGACCTGCTGGCCCGCTGGACCGCCCAGGCCCGCCGCCGCGCCGCCGGCGATGGCGGCGACGTCGATGACGACGCCCTCGCCGCCGAAGGCACCCGGCTGCTGGACGGGCCCGCCGAACAGACTGACGATCTGGAGATCCTCGGCGAGCGGATCGAAAACTCCGACCGCAAGGTCGTCATCCTCAAGGCCCGCCCGGGCTGGCACGCGTACGGCCAGATGCTCGACTACTACGCCGCGCGAAACCTCATGGCCTTCCTGGCCGACCGGCCCGACGCAACGCTGGCCGAGATGAACGAGACCCTCGACGGCCGGCGCTGGCGCGACTGGGTCAACCTCGGCGGCCAGCTCGTCCGGCGCAAGGACCTCGACCGCCTCATCCGCGACATCAACGCCGGCACCCTGGCCACGTGGGACGCGATCCACAACCGCTACGACCACCTCTGGGAACGCTACCCGCTGGACAAGCAGACCCACGCCATGGCCGTCGCGCGCGAACGGCTCGGCGTCGAGGCCCTCACGGCCGACGCCTGGGCCGCCCTGCTCGACCGCGCCGTCGACGCCCAGCGAACCATCTGCGAGCAGGTCTACGTTACCCGCCGGAAGGACTACGACAATCCCTTCCGCCAGATGACCTTCGACGACGACGCCGAGCGCCGCGCCGTCGTGGGCACCCCCGAGGACAACAGCTTCGTCCGCCAGGTCCGCGAGGAAACCGAGCACTTCGTCGCGCGGGTCGAGCAGCTCAAAGAGCGCCGCTGACGAAAGGTGGTTCGCCGGGCCCGCGCCGGTCTGTTAGAATGGCGGGTTATGAACCTGTCCGTGCTCGGGATCAGCCACCAGACCGCCGCCGTCGAGGTCCGCGAGGCGCTCGCCCTGCC
>CAZHRW010000152.1:0-3229 GCA_964535025.1 uncultured Planctomycetales bacterium | reverse complement strand
AGCGCCAGGTTCCCTTGCCCGTTGTATTCAAGGGGGTCAGCTTGGAATGTGGGTACCGTATGGATGTAGTGGTGGAGGACCGAATTATCGTGGAAGTCAAATCCGTTGAGACATTGGCCCCTGTACATGAAGCCCAATTGATGACGTATCTGCGGCTGAGCGGAAAGAGAGTCGGATTGTTGATTAATCTTAATTGCATTCTGTTACGGGAGGGAATTATACGGAGAGTCATATAAAAAAACCTCCGTGTTCTCCGTGTCCTCCGTGGTGAAAAACATGCTTATCGAGACGATCAATCTGACCAAGAAATACGGCGAGTTGACGGCCGTGAACAATATGCACCTGAACATCGAGGAGGGCGAGTGCTTCGGGTACATCGGGCCGAACGGGGCGGGCAAGACCACGACTATCAAGATCCTGGCCACCTTGCTGCAGCCGACCTGGGGCGAGGCCCGGGTCTGCGGGCTGGTGGTCGGCTACCAGTCGCGGAAAATTCGCCCGCTGATCGGCTACGTACCCGACTTTTTCGGGGCCTACAGCGACATGGTGGTCCAGGAATACCTGGAGTTTTTCGCCTCGGCCTACGGGATCACCGGCCGGGAGCGGAACCGGATCGTGGGTGACATCCTCGACCTGACCGACCTGAGCTACAAGCGCGAGGCCCTGGTGGATTCGCTTTCGCGGGGGATGAAGCAGCGGTTGAGCATCGCCCGGGTGCTGCTGCACGATCCGAAGGTATTACTGCTGGACGAGCCGGCCAGCGGGCTGGACCCGCGGGCGCGGATCGAGATCCGCGAGCTGCTCAAGGAACTCAAGCGGATGGGCAAGACCATCCTGATCTCCTCGCACATCCTCCACGAGCTGGCCGAGCTGTGCAACACGATCGGGATCATCGAGCAGGGCGAGCTGATCTTCTCCGGCACCGTCGCCGAGGCCGTCCGCCGCAGCCGGACCGGCACGGTGCTGATCGTGGCCGTCACCGATCGCACGCCCGAGGCGGCGACGCTGCTGAAAAAGACGCCCGGCGTCCAGGCCGTCGAGCACGCCGACGGGGCGATGCGGGTCACGCTGGCGTCGGAGGTCGAGGATGTCACCTTCGTCGTGCGGGCCCTGCTGGAGGGGCGGTTCGGCATCCGGGAGGTCCGCGCCGAGCCGGTCAACCTCGAGACGGCGTTCATGCGGCTGACCAAGGGGCTGGTGCAATGAGCGCGCTGACCGACAACCCGCTGTGGCGGCTGCTGCCGGGCAACCCGATCTTCGTCCGCGTCGTCGAGACGGCGGCCAAGCGGGGGCGGCATGCGGCGATCCGGATGGGCTACCTGGGCGTGCTGGTGGCGGTGACGCTGGTGATGGTGGTGTTCGGCCTGGGCAGCAGCGGGACGCTGACCGACCTGTCGCAGAAGTCCGCCGGGCTGTTCGAGGCGATCTCGTACATCCAACTGGCCATGGCGTGCCTGCTGGCGCCGATCTTCACCGCCGGGGCGATCACGCAGGAGAAGGACAACCAGACCTACAACGTCCTGCTGGCCACGCCGCTGTCGAACGCGCAGATCGTCCTGGGCTCGCTGACCAGCCGCCTGTACTTCGTGCTGGCGCTGCTGGCGGGGGGGATCCCGGTGTTCCTGATCACCCAGTTGCTCGGCGGGGTGCCCGGCTCGAGCATCCTGCTGAGTTTCATGATCGCCGCCGCGACGGCGGTGTTTACCGGCGCCGTCGCCGTCGCCATCGCCGTGATCCGCGTGGGGACGGGCAAGACGATCTTCGCCTTCTACGTGGTGATCAGCCTGTACATCGCGGCGCTGTGGCTGCTGGCGGAACTGCCGGTCACGGCGGCGCCGGGCGGCGCGGCGGTCGACACGAGCTGGCTGACGGCGCTGCATCCGTTCCTGTGCCTGCGGGTGGTGCTCAATGCCGACCAGCCCCCCTCGCCGGCGCTGCTGGCCGGGGCGTCGTGGGTCCGGCGACTGTGGCTGTGCTGGCCGCACTACGCCTACCTGCTGTGGACGCTGGGCGGCAGCGGGGTGATGGTGGCGCTGGGCACGGTCGTCGTGCGTTACGCCAACGCCCGCCCCCGCCGCGACTGGGGAAGGAAGCTCCGCACGCTCCTGCTGGGCGGGGCCACCCGCAAGCCGCGGACCGTGTGGACCAACCCCATCGCCTGGCGCGAGGCGGCGACGCGGGCGTCGTCGGGGGGCAAGGGGCTGATGCGCTGGGTGTTCCTGACCGGCGGGCTGGCCGTCGGGATCGTGGTGGTGCTGCTCTACGCCGGCGGCGCGATCACCGACGCCGACGCGGCCCGCGAGGTGCTGACGGCGCTGCTGTGCGTGGAGTTTTCCATCGTCGTGCTTGTCCTGTGCAACGTCGCCGCCAGCGCCATCACCCGCGAGCGGGAGGACGGGACCTTCGACCTGCTGCTGGTCACGCCGATCACCAGCCGCTACTACCTGTGGGGCAAGCTGCGCGGGCTGCTGAGCTTCTCGGCGATCCTCCTGGCCGTGCCCGTCGCGACGGCGGCACTGTTCGCCGTCCACGACCTGCTCCGCCCGCCGGGCCCGACCACCGTCGGCCACGCCCTGACCAGGATGGTGATCCCCGTGATGCCCGTGGTCGCCGTGGTGGAGTTGGCGGCGGTGATGCTGGCGTTCTGCGGCCTGACGGCGATGATCGCCCTGACGATGTCGCTGAAGGTCCGCGGGACGATCGGCGCGGTCGCCGCGAGCGTCGGCGTCGTCGCCGCCACGGCCTTCGGCGGCGCCGCCTTCAGCACCGCCGTCGCCGAGCAGTTACCCGCCCTGGGCATCGCGGTGGCCAAGGCCAACCCTTACACCGCCGTCTGGATCGCCGCGGCACCCCACAAGCTCGTCGGTGAGCTGCTGGCCTCGCGCACGCTGCTGGGGTTCCACCTCATCGGCCTGGTCGCCACCGTCCTGGCCGTCGGCGTCTACGCCCTGGTCATCGTTCTGGCCTATCGCTCGATGGTTGCCAGTTTCGACATGGTCGTCCGCCGCCAGAGCCGGTGACCGGCGCCCGCGGGTCGGAAAAGTTTTTTCGCGGATGCGCGGAGATGCCGTTTTTGGAGGGGGCTTGCGGGAGCTAACTTCAGTTTCGACAAGTATTCGGTATTTCGGAGTTGCAATACCGAGATACCTTGCGTTTGTTAAGACGATGTCCCTGTTTTGTGGCGGGCGCGAATACCCAAGTTTGGGTGTTTAAAACCCAAAGTTGGGTA
>CAZHRW010000151.1:0-16322 GCA_964535025.1 uncultured Planctomycetales bacterium | reverse complement strand
TCGGTCACGCGGATGATGAACGCGAACGTTTCGGCGCCGCCGGCCGGGGCCGCTTCGGCGATCCAGTCGCCTCTCCAGGCCATCAGCCCGTGCAGTTCGGAGATGACCAGGCCGGCCGGAAGGTCGCCGCCGCCGACGGGCAGGAGTTCGTACGTCTGGATGGGGGCCGAGAGGTTCGCCTGCACCTGGTAGGCCCAGGGCACATAGGTGGGCGGCCCCTGCCAACTGACCGGCGCGATCGTGTCGCAGGCCGGGCTGACGATCGCCGGCGGGGTGTGGGCGGGGTCGAGGTCGACCCGGAAGCTGTAGGCGTAGGTCGACGAGCCGCCCACCCAGGACGTGGCGGCCAGGCGGATGCGGAGGGTCTTGCCGGCGAGGTCCCGTCCGAGCAGTTGCGGGGCGAAGACGCCCGCGTCGTCCAGATCGGGATTCCATGCGGAACCGTCGGCGCCGAGGAACAGCAGGGAGATCTCGCCGGTGTCCACGTCGGAATCGACCAGGGCGAACCGGTCGGTCACGTCGAGATCGCCCGCCTCGGCGTCCACGAGCACCGCCTCGGTCAGCACCACGTCGCCGAGTCCCGCCGCCAGGTAGAACGAGCCCATGGACTGCGGCGCCGCCGGATCCAGCACCCGGAAGGACTGGACGTAGGATTGGCCGATGTAGCGGTCTCCGACCGGATCGATCTCGAAGACGGGGGCCGGCGTGGCGTCGGTGATGAGGACCGACAGGTCGATCGATGCCGCGTTCGTCCCGTCAGAGGCCTCGATCCGCACGATGTGGCGCCCCGGCGGGGCCGTTGACAGGGAGGGGCTGCCGGGGTGTTGATAGAACCAGGTGAACACGCCCGTGGATGGATGGACCGTCAGGGGCGCCGCCGAGAGGTCCATCGCCACGCCGTTCAGCCAGGCGCTGTAGGTGTAATCGCCCGCCGGATCGGTCAGGGGCAACGCAAAGGTGAGATCCTGGCCGCCCGACCGGTACGCGACGAGGTCGACGTGGTCGGTTTCGAACCGCGGCTGCGTCGAGGCGGGGGAGTCGACGAGGACCTGGATGAGCTTCGAGCGGGAATGCACGGGCTCGTCCGATCCGGCGTCGGGCCAGGCGGCGGTGACGGCGATGGTCCCGGCGCCGGCGGCGGCGGGGACGAAGTGCAGCGACGCCAGCGCGTCATTCACCGCGTCGCGGGGCCCCGACAGGGTCAGCGCGTCGTCGCCGCCGGTCGGGCCGGTCACCGTCACGCCCGCGACGGCGTCGGTGGTCAGCGTCCCGCGCTCGGGATCGAGCACGACGGTGTAGGTCGGGCTCGCCGCCGCATCCAGCCCGTCGGCGAGGGCGACGACGGTGCTTCCGTCGTCCACGCTGATCGCCCCGTCGGCGGGGCCGGCGACGACCGCGGGCACCGTGAGAACGGGATCGAACACGGTGAGGTCAATGGACGCATAGACCGCCTGCCAGCCGTCGTAGCAGGCCTGGAAGTACTTCATGGAATAGATCTGAACGGTGGCCGGACCCGTGTACCCCGCTTCGGGGAGAAAATACATCGCGTCGAAGGCCGTGTTCAGCTCGTCGAGCGTGCCGTCGACGGACATCTCCCAGGGCGTCCCGCTGATGGAGGCCGTGCCGGCGTCGCTGCCGAAGTAAATCGCTCCGTGTTCGGGCACGACGGACGTGGCGTTGTAATTGGCAACGGTGCTCTGCGGGTCGGCGAAGCGGATCTCGGTCGCGTGGGCGGGTGTGAAGTACAGCGGCGCGTCGGCGGTCGCGATCAGCGCCGGCGGCGTGGTGATCGTGTGGGGGGTAACGCTCTCCAGGACGGTCACCGGCACGGCGGCGTCGGTCGTCACCAGGGAAGTCATATCGCCCGGGTACCAGGCCTGGAGGACCAGGTCGAACCCGGCCGTCCCGACGAAGCCGGCGGTCGGGCTGAACACCAGGCTCTGAAAGGCGGCGTTCACCTGCTCCAGCGTGCCGCTGATGTAGAGCTCCACATCCCCGTCGCCGCTGATCGTCGCGCCGCCGCTGCCGGAGGCCTGGACGCCGCCGTGGTTCATCACGAGGGTCGCGTCGTACAGGGCGCCGGCCTCGTCCGGATCTCCAGCCGTCAGGCCGCTGCCAAGCAGGTAGAAATAGAGTTCGGAATCGGCCACCATGTAGGTCGATGTCGGCACGTCGATGGTGGGAACGTCCTTGGACGGATCGACGGTGATGGCGAGGGTGCCGGCGTCGTAGCCGCTCTGATCGTCGCTGAGGACGAACGCCAGCGCATCGTCGCCGGCGTAATCGGCGGCGGGGACGTAGGCCAGCGTGGCCAGGCTGTCGTTGACCTGCGCCAGCGTGCCGATGATCTCGATCTGCGCCGACGCGGCCGGCTGGCCGCCGGGCAGCACGGCCTGCAGTTGGCCGTGCGTCACGGTGAGCAGGGCGTGGACCGTTTCGTCGACGTGGAGATCATCCTCGGCCCTGACGGCCAACGGGCCCGCGAAGGTCAGCGCGCTGTTGGTGACGACCCGGGGCTCGAGATCCGGCTCGTCCAGGGCGAGATGGCCGCTGAGCATCAGCTTCGGTTCGAGTTCCTCCAGCGCCGGCGGCCCGCCAGGGTTCAAGCCGTGCTCGAGACGGTATTGATGCAGACGCATCCGGTGCAGAAGGCCGACGTACGTGCGACGCAACAGGGACATGGCGTGTGATGCAGGTGACATCGTAGACAGACTCCTACCGCGCGAGGGCAGTCCCTTCTACCAACAGAGGTGCTCCCCGTGAAATGAAGGCAGACGACAACCCCGCCGAAGCACGCATTCCGCGCACCCCGGTTTCACCTCACCGGTAAGCGTGTAAAAGAGTATGCCAGATCTCTTTTAACCCACCGACAGATAATGCACCCTGATTCTTAGCTCCCATCGGTGAGCTTGTCAACACTACGGTTAGGGTTTTTTGTAGGAATCCGTCGGGATCACTCGGAAGTCTCGCTCAGCCAGAAGCAGTCGACGGCGACATGATCGACCCGGTCGGGGTTTCGCTGGAGCGATGTCCAGAAGTGGTAAGACACGCCCTCGGCCGGCGTCCAGGGCCCCAGGTCGAAGACGCGCCACTCGGTGCTGCTCAGATCGGCGGCTTCGACGGTGCGGTAGGCGTTGTCGTCGTCGTCGCCGCGGATGCCGAACGTCCAGACGGCGCCCGCGGCCCCGTCGGGCAGGTCGGCGGTGGCGCGGACGTGGAGGGTGTAGGTCCGACCGGGCGTGTAGTGCTCGGCGGGCAGGAGGGTCGTGTTATACCAGAACCCGCTGAACTGATCGACAAACGCGGCATAGCCGTCGCTGGCCCCCGCGGCCGGCCGCCACCACTTGGGATGGTTGTCGAACTGGTTGGCCTGAACCACCCGGCAGGTCCCAGCGTCGGCATCGGTCAATTCCGGCGGCAGCACCGGACCGCCCAGGGCCTTGGCGGCCGCCATGTATTGGTCGAGCCAGGCGAGCCACGCCTCCGGCGGCCAGTTGTCGAGGATCTTGGTCACGTTCGACTCGTCGACCACCCGCGCCAGGTTGGCCGCGATGGCCGTCGGATCGAGCGGGCCGACTTTGGCCTCGACCGCCCGCCACGTCAGCGAGCCGGGCCCGCGCTTGGCCAGGACATACCACACGCCCATGTGCGCGTGGCGCACCCGCCGGCCGTAGTCGCTCGACGGGTCGACCTTCGCCTCGGCCGCTCGGAGCACGGCCTCGGCTTCGGCGATGATCTCCGCCCGCAGGTAAGGCGCGTCGAGGTTGACCCGCCGGCCGTTGTGGAACGACTGCGTGTGTGCGGGCGCGTGGATCAGGTCGATATAGCGCAGGACGTCCTCGCCGGCCGGGCCGTAGTAGCCGCGACAGAATTCCTCGATCAGCGCCCGCCCGTCGACATAGGGGTTCCACAGCGCCTTGGCCAGCACCCACTGCTTGAGCATGGTCATGTCGGTCGCGGTGCCCACGTGCGTGCCCTGGTTGAACACGCCCGCGCAGCCGTGATCGGCGAAGAATCGCATGTTGGGCACGAGCGTCTCCAGCTCGGCGTTGGGCTGCATGTAGTGGACGCGGTTGCCCACGTAGTGCCAGATGAAGATCTTGGGCGCGATCTTCGACCAGCCGGCGATGTCCTCGACGAAGCGGCGGTTGCGTTCGCTGTCGGCGGCGGCGAGGGGGTGGGCGAAGTCGCACTCGATCGAGCAGAGCGTGATGAAGACGTTGTGCCGGGGGCGCAGGGTCTTCGTCGGCGGCCGCGACCACTCGTAGGCGGCCGTGGCGATGCACGAGCCCGGCCGTCGCCGCTCGACCGCCTCGGCCACGCGATTGGCGAAGCGAATGACCTGCCCGGAATGCGAGGTATCCATCCGCGAGCCGGCGTGGATCAACCCGCCGTCGTGGATGTCTTCCCGGCGGTCGATGGCCGCGCAGTCGGGGCACCGGCAGTAGTTGTGGTTGTCCATCTGGCCGACGACGACGAACGTCGCGTCCGGGTGCTGTTCGAACGCCTTGAGCACCCCGTCGACCATGGCCGCGACGGTCTTGGGGTTCGACAGGCACGGCTGCGCGTCGGTCCGGCGTCCGTTGACGAGGGCCTTCATGTCCTCGGTGATCTCGTGGCCGCTGAGGGCGAGCAACTGGCTGTACGAATGGACCAGATTGCCGACGAACTCGTAACGTCCGCCCAGCGACTCGGGCACGTCGTCTTCCCAGGCGTGGCCGTTGACCTTGTTGCGGGCCATCCACAGCGGGTTGTGGAAGCTCTCTTCGAACATCATGTCGCGATACTCGAAGGCGGGCACCTCCCGGCGGTCCATGTCGGCCACGACGAGGGTGGGCGTGTTCGGGATCGTCACCTCATCGCGGTACCACCAGCGCACCCCGAGCGACTCGAGGAAGGTGTACACGCCGTACAGCGTCCCGCGCTTCGCCCCGCCGGCGATGATCACCCGCCGGCCGGCCGTGCGGAGGATAAACCCGTCGGTGCCCAGCCCGTCCAGGTCGAGCGGCACCGGCGAGGCGCCGGCGCCGATCGTGACCGCCCTGGCCGCCACCGTATCGTCCCGCACGACGATGGGCAGCGTCGCCCCGCTCATCTGCTCGATATGCGTCTGCAGTTCCTCGGCGGCGAACCGCTCGGACGGCGAAGCCTCGCGGCCGACCACGATGACGTAGTCGCTGCGGCCGTCCTCGACCAGCGTCAGCGAAGCCGCGGCGGGTCCGCTCAGGGTTATCGCGAATGCGACGGCAAGGAAGGTGATCCGTGTCTGGAGGGGCAGCGGGGTCATCGGCGGGTTCCTTTCGCGTGAACGCCGGTAAGATTGGGATAGGATTATCGCCGACGGACCCCGTCGCCGCAAGCGTTTACCCGGCGTTACCGTTGCGGGAGACCCCCAATGGGCACCGTGCGGTGAACGTCGGCCAGCAGGTCGATGCCCTCGTGCCGGCGGCGGCGCATCATTCGCCGTTCGGCGCGGCGCGGCCGGGTCGAGGTCGTAGGGGGATCGACGGCCGCAACGGGCGCGGCGGCAAGGAGGTCGAGACCCCCGCCCTCTGCGGCCCAGATCAGCGGCGGGAGGGGGTCGCCGAAGTTGCACTTGAGCGCCATGAAGTCGTCGAGGTCCACGTGATCGTCGAGGTTGAAGTCGCCGCCGGCGACACCCGCGCCGGTCTGGCCGAAGTGGAGCTTGAGTTGGGCGAAGTCGTCGAGGTCGACCGCGCCGTTGCCATCGGCGTCGGCGGGAAGGTTGGCGACGTAGAACACCCAATCAGTCTCCAGACCGCTGGTCGGCGTGGCGAGGAAGGTCACCTCCAGCCACCGATCGGTCACGGCTTCCTGGGGGTCGACGACGCCATCGTTGTCGTCGGCGGTCCAGAGGATCGTCACACGGTCGCTGCCGTCGTGTCCCGCGTCGAGGCGAACGATGATGCTCAACGGATCGGGCGCCGCGGTCCACAGGGCGGGGTCGGACGCTTCACCGGTACGGAACACGAAGTTCGTCAGGTCCACCGGGCCCTGCCAGTGGTTCACGTCGATGATCAGACTGACCATGCCGGCGGTAAAGCCGGTGATGTTGGCGGGCCCGGGGCCCTGGCCCGGTAACAGGACGTGCTTGGTCGGATCGATCGCGGCATTGTCGGCCACATTGGCGCCGGGGTCGAAACCATCGAGGCAGGAGTTGTTGTAGAACACGTACGTTGCCAGGACGACGACGGCGTCGGTCACGGCGAAATCGATGCCCGTGATGCGGTCGGCGTGCATGACCGTCACGTCCTGCCGTCCAGAGGGTGGGTCCAGGGGCAGCCAGTCTCCCGTCGTTTCGAGCCGCACGGCGTGCGGGCCGGGCAGCACCCGGGTCAGCTGGTAGCGGCCGTCGGCGCCCGTGGTGGCGGCGGGGTCGCCGGTGACGAGGGTGATCCCCCAGTTCACCAGGTCGCCCTCGTCGCCGCCGGCGCTGTCGATCACTTCGAGCAGCCACACGCCGTTGGCGTTCTGGCCGTTCAGCGCGGCCAGGGGTTCGGCGGGCACGTAGTCCTGGTCGAAGGGAAACTGCCCGTCGGCGATCGGTGTGGTGGCCTCGTCGTCCAGGGTCGTGTTCCAGAAGCCGTTGCCCGAGCCGCCGACACCCTCGAAGAGCTTCACCCGCATCCCCTGCGGGCTGTGCAGGTAGACCGCCAGGTCAGCGTCGTAGGTGTGGCTGATCGTCAGGTGGACGTTGACGTCGAGGATCCGCCCCGCCTTCCCGGCCAGGTTGATGGTGGATGTGGCGGTACGGTAGTCGACGATCGACACGGGCTGGATCTGGCTGAGCGCGTAGGGGGGATGGACGTCGCGGCTGCCGTCGTCGTCGATGTCGAGGTAGACCTGCTGGTCGGCCACGCCATCGTCGCCCGTCTCGCGCACGCCGTCGCCGTCGACATCGTGCCAGACGGTCCCGTAGATCGCGGCGGCGCGGGCGTTGGCGAAGTCGACCGGCCAGAGGACGCCGCCGCTGCCCATCGGCAGCACGTGCCAGGGCAGCGGGCGCGGGTACGTCTGCACGTGGCGGTCGGGCACGCTCTGGCGCAGGGTGTACCAGCGTGGGGGCAGCTCGCCGCCGAGGTAGACGCCGTTCGCGTCGGTCGTGATGGCCAGGTCGCCCGTGTCCAGGGAAAGGCTGAAGGTCTCCAAGAGCCCCTCGATGCCGTTGTCGGTGTGGTCGGTCACGACGAGCCGCCAGACGCCGTTGGGGTCCTCGGCGACCAGGTCGGCCAGGCGCCCCTGGGGGCGGTAGGCCGGTTCGGACAGGGGCCAGCTCGCCTCGTCGATCGCCGCCGCGGCGTCGTCGCGGAACCAGATGCGGTCGTAGTCGTCGTGGTCGCCGCCGAGGCTGTGGACCAGGGCCACGCGCGTCCCCCAGGGGCTGACCAGGTCGATGTCCAGATCCCCGACGCGGTGGTGGTTGATGTCGATCATCGCCGCCACACTGCGCAGGACGCCGGGCATGCCGGTGATGTTGATCTCCGACACGACGGTATGGCAGTCGTCGACGGCCCAGACGGTGGGATTCTCCTCGATGCTCGCCTGGGTGTCGAAGACGCCGTTGAGGTTGGCGTCGTAGTAGACCTGGACGTCTGCCATGCCGGCGTCGCCGGCGGTGGGCCCGTCGCCGTGGGTGTCCTCGTAGACGGTTCCGGCGATGATGCCGTCGCGCCCCGAGCCGAATCGCATCGGCGCGCCGAGCGGGGAGGAGGCCAGGATCGTCTGGCCGCCGTCCCGCCGGAGGCGGATGCTGTCGATGTAGTAGTCGGGGAACTCGTCGGTCAGCTTGCCGCGGAAGGCCAGCGTTCCTTCATCCACCGGCCAGGGCATGACGGCGGCGGCCCGGGTGGCGGTGGCCGGGCTGCCGTCGGCGAGATAGAGCCGTGCGACGACCGTGTTGTCGAGCCCCCAGTCGATATCCAGGCGATACCACACCGCGTCGCTGAGGTGGCCGCTCATCGCCACATCCGTCAGACAATGCGTGCGGACGTCGGCGGTGTCCCACCCGCCGGTCCACTGCCACAGCGCCAGGCGGCCGGGCCCGCCGCCGGGGAGGTCCAGCCCGGGGTGCACCGCAACGGCCAGGGTGCCGCCGTCGTAGGCCCCGAAGCCCAGCCACACCCAGCCGCCCTGGGCGGCGCCGGCGGGGAACTTCAGGTACGCCGAGATCGTGTCGCCCTTGCGGACGCGCGGCGCATCGTCCGTGCCGACCGTCCACCGGCCGGGCACCAGGCCGTAGCTGCCCGTGTAGGCCGCCTGCGCCGACTGGACGGCGGCGTGGCCGGCCTCCCGCTGAACGTAGGGGGCCGGGTAGTCCGCGAAGTCTTCCGCCATGGTCTGACCGGTCGGCCGCGGCCAGGTGGGCGCGCGCTGGGCCGTGAGCTGCTGGCGGATCGTCAACGGCCCGGGGGGCAGACCCTCGAAGACGAACATGCCGTTGGCGTCGGTCGTGGTGACGATGTCGCCCAGCGTCAGCCGCAGCGACCAGAAGTTGATCGTCCCGGGCCATTGCCCGTACAGGTCGGTGACGCTGAGGGTCCAGTCGCCGGAGGGCTGTTCACCGTCGAAGTCGGCCAGCATGCTGTAAGGCCGCCACCGCCCGGGGAAGGGGTTGTCCTGGCCGACGGCGTCTTCGATGCTGACCAGGGCCTCGTCGTCGAAGATCGTCCCGGTGAAGTTGGTCCCGGACTCGCCGTTGAAGCGCGTCAGTCTCACAAAGGTGCCCCGGGGGCTGATCAGGTCGATGATGAGGTGGCCGACCCAGGGGTGGGAGAGGTCGAGGTAGACGTCCACATCGGCGACGGGGCCGGATGCATCGCTGATGGAGATGATCGACTCGGCGGTGCCGCCCAGGGGGATGGGCAGCGCGGGGGCGGCGTCGCCCTGGACGGTCACCGTGTTCATCACGCCGTTGGTGTCGAGGTCGACGTACACGGGCACCCCCGCCAGGGGCGGTTCGCCGGCGGCGGGGATCGTGAGGATCAGCTCCCATGCATTCAGCGTGCCGACGTCGCCGCCGCCGTGGTCGGCGATCTCCAGCGTCCAGGTGCCGGTGACCGGTTCGCCGTTGAAGGCGGCCAGGGCCTCGGCGGGCCGATACGCGCCGGTGTACGGCGCGTCGTCGGCGGTGGCATCCTGGATGGTCTCGGTGGCGTCATCGGCCAGCACCGTGCCGAGAAAATCGTGGCCCGCGCCGCCGGCGCGGTCGATCAGCCGCACCCGCGTCCCGGCGGGGCTGACCAGGTCCACACGCAGGTCGCCGACGTAGGTATGGGCGATGTCGAGGTAGACGTTGAGGTCGGCGACGGTGGCGCCGGGCCGGTCGAAGGCGATCGTCGACTGGATCGTGGTGTAGTCGGTGATGGCCAGGGCGGGGGCCGTCCAGTGCGCGTCCGTCTCGGTCAGCCAGCCCTGGTGGATGGAGTCGGCGTTGAGATCGTCGAAGACCGACCCGACGACCTTGCCGGCGGGCCCGACGCCGAAGTCGACGACGTGAATCTCCCCCTCGGCGAGGTTGACCAGCTCGTAGCCGGGCCGCAGATTGCCGCCCCAGGTCACGTCGTCGCCGCCGAAGACCGATTCGACGACGATGCGGTACACGCCCGCCGGCTGATCGGTGAACGCGAAGTGCCCCTGGTTGTCCGTCCAGCGGTAGGTTTCGCCGGCGTCGCAGCGGCCGTTGCCGTTGGCGTCGAGGAAGACGCGCTGCGTGGCGGCGGCGGCGTTCTCGCCGGGGTCCCGGACGCCGTTGCCGTTGTCGTCGCGGAAGACCTGCCCGCGGATGCCGACGGCGTGGTAGACGTGATCGAAGTTGATGTACTCGACGTCGGCGCCGCGCAGCTCGACGGGCCGATCCGTGAAGCCGTCGGGGAGGTACTCCAGGCCTTCGATGACGTAGGGCAGTGTCCAGCCGAAGTAGCCGTGGGTGCCGTCGGGGATGCCGAAGTCGAAGTGGGAGCGGATCGTGGTGACGGCGCCGGTGGCCGGGTTGACGGTGCCCAGGCCGTCCCCGGCGGTCCAGAAGGTCAGCGTTTCGGGGTTCCATTCGGCGGCCTGGTCGTCGACCGGCGTCCAGATGCGATCCAATTCCTGCCCATTGGTCTTGTCGAGGAGGAAGAGTTGCTGCCTGAACAGGTACAGGTTGCCGCTGCCGTCGAACTGCAAGTCGCCGACCGGCACATCCCCCATCCCGCTGTCCGGTAGCCACAGGTCGGCGATATCTTGGGTTTCGACATCGCCGTCATCGAGGTCCCTCAGGTCGGCCTTCCACATCCAGTCCTCGTTGTACGTGACGTTCCACGGCCAGATGTAGTCGTCACCCACGCCGCCGTAGACCACGTTGGGATCGCCGGTGGGGTCGAAATCCAACCCGTGGCCGACGACCAGGTCGTGGTCCGTCGTACAGACGTAGGAGGCTTGAGCGTACGCCATACCCGGCACCCAGTAGAGAGACACCAGGTGCGCGTCGCACTCGAACAAGATGTTCCACGAGGAATTGCCCGGGCTCTGGACCTGCGAGAGATACCAGCCGGGTCGCCCCGGGACGGCCGTCAGGCCGCCGTAGTTGACGATGGCCGGATCGGTCAGGGCGGCCCAGATCGTCCCGCGGGTGTCGGGGGCGATGGGAACACGGTTGGTGGCGAAGCCGGTCTCCGGGTCGATCTCCCACAGGCCCGCGAAGTCGTCATTCGTCTGATCCGGGGACGTGGGCCCGAGCATGATTGAATCCTCCCACGAGCCCAGGCCGATGAGACGGTCGAAGGTGTTGGCCGTCCAGTACCGCCCGTCTTTGACCAGCGTGGCGATGTTGTAGTTGCCCGGCGGGGTGTTGGCGAATTCGTAGCGGCCGGCGGCGTCGGTGACGACGGCGCGCTCGCCCAGGTCAAGCTCGCCGTTGCGGTTGGCGTCCATGAAGACCGTTACACCCGGTACGCCACCGCCGCCGGCGTTGGCCTGGATGACGTAGCCGCTGATGGAGGCGCTCAGCAGCACTCGCGGCTCCAACGGCTCGAGGTCCCAAGGTCGCCGGCCGGCCGCGCGGGAATGCCGCGCCACGCCGCAGGTGCCTTTGCTGTCAGGAGTGGAAGTCGTGAACGCTGTACCGGTCGCGCCGGTTCCCATGGTATGTGCCAAGGCCCCATCCCTTCGATGCGACGCGCCTGGCGCAGACGCCCCGCGAGTTCCACACGCACAATCCGAGAACAACGCCAACCCAGGAACAGATCCTCACAGGACCCCGAAAAATCTGTACCGTAAGAAGTGGGGTTACAAACCAGAATGCTAGACCACGTCGTCGCTTTTGTCAATAGCTTATTCGGGGCAGATGCTTCCCCCCGGCAGCGGCGGTCGACCGTCGCAGTCAGCGGCGGTGACGCGCGGCGAAGGTGCGGGCCACCTTGCGGATCGCCGCGGCGGTCTGGCGGATGTCCTCGTCGCTGTAGAACTCGTTCACCTGCACGATGATCGCCGTCCGCAGGACCCCGTCGACGTTGGGACACGCGGCGGCGTCGTAGGCCAACCGGCCGGGGGGGTACTGCGGCAGGTCGTAGGGGCAGACGAACCCGTCGTCGCGCGGGGGGTAGATGCTCATCCGCTGGAACAACTCCATCTGGTCGACCCGCTTGAGGTAGAACGACGCCGGCAGGCCCTCGGCCTGCAGGGCGGCGACGACCTCGTCGCGGCGGACGCCGAGGAGGCCCTCGTCGACGCGGAACATGTAGTACCAATTGGTCGACTCGCAGCCGTCGAGGACCTTCGGCGGCGCGATGCCCGGCACGTCGGCGATCAGGCCGGTGAGCATGCGGCCGAGCTCGGCCCGCCGGGCGCAGATGGCGTCGAGCTTGCCGAGCTGGGCGAGCCCCACGGCGCCGCACAGCTCGCTCATGCGGTAGTTGGGCGCGAGGAACTGGCACTGGCGGCCCGTGCGCATGCCCCAGTGGTCGCGGGGGTAGCACTTATCGGCGAACAGGGCCATGCGGTGGGCGAGGGCCTCGTCGTCGGTGATGCACAGGCCGCCGTCGCCGGCGGAGATCTGCTTGTAGTCGTTGAGGCTGAAACAGCCGATCTGGCCGATCGTCCCGGCCAGGCGGCCGCGATAGCGGCCGAGGTACGTCTGGGCGCAGTCCTCGATGATCGCGATGCCCCGCCGGCGGCACAGCTCGACGATCGGGTCCATGTCGGCGGGGCTGCCGGCCAGGTGGACGACGATCACCGCCCGGGTCCGCTCGCTGAGGCAGGGGGCGATCGTCTCGGCCGTCATGTTGTAGGTCGCCGGGTCGATGTCGGCGAAGATCGGCACGGCGTTCTGGTAGAGGATGCCGATGAACGTGCCGGCGTCGGTCAGCACGCTGGTGACCACCTCGTCGCCGACCGTCACGCCGACGGCGCCCAGGGCGACGTGCAGCGCCGCCGTGCCGCTGGAGCTTGCGACGCAGTACGGCTTGCCGTACCGCTCGGCGAACCGCGCGCAGAGGTCCCGCACCTTGCGTCCCTTGGCGTAGAACAGCGTGTTCTGGTCGAGCGCCTCGCGCAGCTCGCGCATCTCCTCCTCGCCGAACCGCCGTCCGGTGGCGTAGGGCGTCGGCTTGGCCTTGGGGCCGCCTTCGAGGGCGAGGCGTTCGGTCGTGGTGTCGGGGGGCGTGGGTGTCATGGTCGCAGGGGTCCTTCCGTAAGACCTTCGACAGTGAGATCTTCGCAGGCGGAGCGATCGACGGCCAGCGCGCGGACGACGACCTCGATCGGGTGCAGGCGGGGGTCGCCGCCGTCGACGATGAGCTGGCCGGCCTGGGCGTCGTAGCGCCAGGCGTCGGTCGGCGCGCCGTCGCGGAGGACGCCCGTCGGCCGCTCGGCGACGGCGGCGCGCCAGCGGTCGCCGTCGCGCCTCCAGCCGGTGATGCGGTCGGCGCCGCTGACGACGACGCGGGCGCCCTCGGCGGCGCGGATCGTGAGGTCGTCGACGGTCGGGCGGATCGTCTCGCGGTACACCCCGCCGCGGACCACGATCGTCTCGCCGGGCCGGGCGACCGCGACGGCGCGGCCGATGGTTCTGAACGGCAGGCCCGGGTAGCCGTACAGCGCGTCGGTCGCTCCGGCGTGGGTCGCGTCGACGACGTAGACGTTGGGGTAGGCCATCGCCCCGATGTCGCTGCCGCCGGGACCGGCGTCGATGGCGGGACTGTCCGGGCGCAGGCGGACGTTCGGCGGCGTGTCGCTGCCGGGCGATTTGGGGTCGACGAACATCGGATCGGCCTTGATGAAGTGCGGCCCGGTCGTCCAGCGGCGGATGGGCGAGAGGTTGTAATCCACCGTCGGCGCGTCGGCGTCGTCCTCGACGTAGCTGCGCACCCCGCCCTCGGGGCAGGCGAGGATGTTGGCGGTGACGGTCGCGGCGTGGGCCTTGGCGCCGACCTTCACGCCGTGGTAGCGGCCGCCGATGACGGTGTTGTGGCGGGCGACGGCCCGGTGGTAGGCCGAGCCCTCGGGCGCCTTGCGGGGCGTCCACGACAGTTGGAGCGGCACGCCGCCGCCGTCGGAGATGATGTTGCCCTCGACCCAAGGCGCGCCGACGCCGCCGCGGCGCTCGTTGCCCTCGATCATGAGCGCCTCGCTGCGGATGTTGTGCATCACGTTGCCGATGATGCGGTAGTTGGTGTTGTCGCTGTGGATTTCGATGGCGTCGGTGTGCGAGGGCGGGGGCGACTGGATGTCGTGGAGGTAGTTGTACGCGACGACGCAGTCGTGGCCGCTGCCGAGCTGGATGCCGTCCTCGACCTGGTTGGTGTGGATGCGGTTGCGGCTGAAGGTGCAGCGGTCGATGTCGTAGGTCCACCCGCCGCCCTGGATGCCCTGGACGCCGAGGTGGTGGATAGAGTTCGCATCGATGAGGCAGTCGCTGCCGCGGGGGATCCGCACGCCGGTGCCGGCGGTGTGGTGGATGTGGTTGGCGACGATCTCGAGGTGGTCGCCCTGGTCCATTTGGACGCCGGTGCCGTCGGCGTGGCGGATCTCGAAGCCCTCCAGGCGGATCCACGCCCGCCTGCGGAGGTCGACGCCGGGGTCGCCGCCCTCGATGATCGGCCGCGCGTCGCCGTCGGCGATCCCGATGAAGCGGATCGGCCTGCCGTCGGTCCCGCTGCGGGCCGGGCGGAGCGGACCGGGATAGACCCCCGGCAGCACGCGGACCGTGTCGCCGGGTGCGGCCGCCTCTGCGGCGTGGGCGAGCGTCGCCCAGGGCCGCGCCTCGCTGCCGGGCCCCTGATCACTCGCCGCCGGATGGGCGGGGTCGACCACGTACTCACCCGCCCCGGCCGGCAGGACAGACACGAGAACCATCGAGACAAGCATCCATCGCTTCATGGTGTTCTCTCCTTCCGACGGACTCACCCGCCGCGCAGGCGTTTCCATTCGTCGATCATCGCCAGCGTGCTCTCCCACGGCATGATCGAGTGGGCCGACACGCCGGGGGTGAAGATAAAACCGGGCCGTCCGCCGAAGACCTCGAACGTCTCGCGGGCGGCCCGGCGGGTCGCCTCGGGGCCCGCCCACAGGTGGTAGGTGCTGCTGGGGCCGATCCAGAAGCTCTTGCGCCCGCCGAGGCGGTCGCGGATCGCCGCCGCGTCGACGCCCTCGAAGCCGATGTCGATCCCGAACAGCGAATCGAGCCCCAGCGTGTCGAGGTAGTCGAGGATCGGCATCACACCGGTGTGGATCGTGTAGCTGCTGAGCAGCCCGGCGGCGCGGGCGGCGCGGGCCTCGCCGGCGAGCGGGCCGCCGACGAACCGCTCGAGCATGGCCGGGCTGTAGAAGTCGCCCGTCTCGTAGAACCCGTTGCGGGAGATGAAGTCGGCCCCGCAGTCGGCCGCCAGGTCGATCCGCCGGAGGTTGAGCTCGTGCTCGAGGGCCATGAACGCCTCGACCAGGCCCGGCTGCTCGATCACCGCCATCATGAGCGGCTCGGCGCCGAACATCTTCATCGCCCCGGTGAGCCCCTCGCCGAACTGCGCGGCCAGGGCGAGGTGGTACCGTTCGGCCACGGGCCGGACCTCGGCGAAGATCGCCCGCACCCGCCCCTGCGCCCGGCCGGTCGTGTCCCACCGCATCACGTGCCGCAGGCAGTCGAGGTCCTGCTCGTGGCGGATCCACGGCTCGACGAAGTGGCCGACGTTGAAGTCGGACATCAGCGGGATGTCCTGCCCGTGGGCCCACAAGGCGTTGTAACGCACCGACGCGTGCAGCTGGCCGGACGGCGTGTCGTAGGCCTTGTGCAGCAGCCCGCCGTCGATCCACGTCCGCGAGGTCACCCCCTCGCTCGCACGGCAGCCGTCGATGCCCACGCGGAGCACCTGGTCGAGGCCGAGCTGCTCGACCTGGTAGGCGGTCCGCTCGGCCACGGTGGCTTCCTGCGGCCAAGGGAAGTTCCAGCACGTCCGCTGGGACGGGTACAGCGGGTTGAACGATATCGCACACGGCACCCGGTCGACGGCCTCCCGCCGCATCGCCGCCAGGATCCTCGCTCGAGCGGTCATGCGCTCCGCCACAACGTTGCTCCAATCATTCGATGGAAAACCTTCACGTCCATGGCGGCCCAGTGTAGCCCAACGGCTTGGCGCTGTCGTTAGGCAATGCTACAATTGTTTGCACGAAATGACTTTTGTGTGGGCGCCACGAACCGAGGAGTTTTCGCGCGATGAGCACCGCCGGCAGCACGCCGCTGTGGAGTGAGGCCTTCTACCGGGCCGTCGATCCGCACATCCGGTCGGTCGGCCTGATGGCCGCCGGCGCGGGGCAGGTCTATCGGCCCCCGCGGCCGCGGATCGCGGATTTCGACCTCTGGTACACCGCCCGGGGCCGCGGGCGGGTACTCATCGACGACGCGTGGGTCGACTTCGCCGCCGGCGACCTGCTGCTGATCCGCCCCGGGGAGCACTACCGCGAGGACCGCGCCGACGCCGCCGACCCGTTCCGGCACTATTTCGTCCACGTCCTGCCCTTCGGCGGCCGCGAACCCGCCTTCGCCGACGCCCTCGCCGCCGCCTGGCCGCGACGGCTGCGCCTCGCCGCCCGGCCGGCCCTGGCGTCGCTGTTCGCCGAGCTGTTCGAGGTGTGGACCGCCCGCGCCGACGGCTACGCCCTGCGCCTGAAGGTGCTGATGCTGAGGATCTTCGAAATCGTCTTCGCGCGCCTCCGCCGCGAAAGCGGCGAGAGCCTCCCGCCGGCGTGGCCGAAGCTCCTGCGCGCCCGCCGCTACATCATCCGCCACCATTGCCGCGACCTCACCCTCGACGAGATCGCCGACGCCGCCG
>CAZHRW010000150.1:0-4758 GCA_964535025.1 uncultured Planctomycetales bacterium | reverse complement strand
AAAGGCCGCGTCGGGCCTGAATCGGTCCTCTCGACCGGCCCGACCCACCCAAACCGCCCCTCCCAAGCTCGCACCGCCTCTTGCCCGGCCCTGCTCTGTATGCCCGCCTCACGTTCAGGATCTACAACGCAACCGGCTCGCGCGAAGAGAACGCCGTGCCGGGGGGTGGTCCGGCACGGCGTCGGTGCGTGTGCGGTCAGGGGCGGGTCTACTCGTCGGCCTCGTCCTGCCGAGGCCTCGGGCGGTCGCCGTCGCGCCGGTTGCGCCGGTCGTCGCGCCGGCCGCGGTCATCGTCGCGCGGGCCGCGATCGGGCCGGTCGTCGGGGCGGTCGGGCCGCTCGTCGGGGCCGAAGCCGCGGGCCATCTCTTCGCGGAGTTGCTGGCGCTGCTGGTCGGTGAGCACTTCGGTGATGATCCGCCGCTGGCCCTCGCGCAGGGCCCGGCGTTGGGCCTGGGGGGTCTCGGCGCCTTCGACCTGCTCGCGGACCTCGTCCTGAATCTTCTCAACCGCTTGGCGCTGCTCGGCCGTCAGGTCCAGGCCGGCGAACATGGCCTGCACCTGGCGGCGGCGCTGCTGGAGCGCGATCTCCCGCCGCAGTTGGTCTTTCTGCTCGTCGGTGAGCAGGTCCATGATCTTCTCCCGCACCTGCTGGTAGGTCCGCCCCTGGTCGCGGGGATCGGTCTGGGTTTTCGCCTTGGCGTTGGCCTCGGCGGTGATCTCGCGGATCTGCCGCTTCTGGACGGGCCGCAGGTCGATCGCCTTGAGCGCCTCACCGAACGCGTCGAAGCGGCCGCCGGGACCCATGAGCCGGTCGAGCTTTTCACGCTGCTGCGGGCTGAGGACCTCTTCGATCTGCTTGCGGACATCCTGGAGCGTTTCCCGCGGCCCCTCGCGAAGCGCCTGGAGGCGTTGGCGAGCCTGCTCGGCGGCTTCCTCGTCGCCGCTGCGGCGGGCCTCGCGAAGGGCGTCCATCGCCTCGCGGCGTTCGGCGGCCGCGTCCATCCGGGCCGCACGGCCCTCTTCGCGGGCGGTTCGGAGGATCTGGCCGATCTGCTCGCGCTGGCGTTCGGTCAACTCGAGCTGGTTGAACATCTCCTCCAGGCGCGGCGGCGGCGCTTCGCCGGGCGCCATGTCGCGATCGCGTCGCCTGTCGGACCGCGGGCGTTCCGCCGGTCGGCGGTCCCGCCGGACGTCGCGCTCGCCCATGCCCTCCCGGGGGCGGGCCGGGCGCCCGCGTTCGCCGTCGACGCCGCCCATACGGGGCTGGGCCAGCGCGGCGGTCGCGGCCAACGTCGTCGTGGTCAACACCAACAGCAAGATTCGCATCGGTTTCATGATCGTTATCCTCGCTTCAAGCGTGTGGAGCATCGCAGCTCATCTCGCGGCCGTTCCAACCGTCGCGGCCTGTCAAGCTCAACGTTCGCGCGTGGCCCCTATTGCAGGGATGTCCAAGCTCCCGCGGCGCCGGGGCCGAGCTAGCCCACGTCGGTGGGTGGCTCGCCGGCGTCATCCGGGCGGCGCAGGCCGCCGAAGCCGAGCCGTTCCAGCAGGCTGTAGAGCGCCACGTACATGGTGGGCACCACCACCAGCGTCAGGATGGTGGCGAAACCGAGGCCGAAGATCACGGCGTTGGCCAGCGGGGCCCAAAACTGCGAGCTTTCGCTGCGGGTCAGCAGTTCCATGTTGCGGAAGTCGAAGGCGACACCGGTGGCCATGGGCACCAGGCCGCCGATGGTGGTAATCGCCGTCAGCAGCACCGGTCGCAGGCGGGTCATCCCGGCCTCGACCGCCGCGTCGAGCAGCCCGCTGCCGCGGCGTTCGAGTTGCCGCGTGTAGGCCAGCAGGACGATGGCGTTATTGACCACGACGCCGGCGAGGCTGACCACGCCGATGCCGGTCATGATCACCACGAAGGGCGTCCCGGTCACCAGCAGCCCCACGCCCACCCCGGCCAGGGAGAGCACGACGGTGACGACGATGATCAGCGGGGCGCCCATCGTGTTGAACTGGGCGACCAGGATCATCCAGATGGCCAGAACGGCGATGACGTAGGCCTTGGCGAGGAAGCTGACGGCGTCCTGGAGCTCCTCGTTCTCGCCGGCGTAGGTCAGGCTGTAGCCGGCGGGTAGCTCGACCTCCCCCAGGCGTGCCTGCACGTCCTTGAGCACCTCCGGACCCGGTCGTCCTTCCGCCTCGGCGGTCAGGGTGATCACCCGTTTCTGGTCGACCCGCCGGATGTCGCCGAACCCGCCGCGATAGACGAAGCGGCCCAGGCTGGACAGGGGGATCGGGTCGCCCTGGGCGTTGGGGACGGTCAGCCGCAGCAGGTCCTCGATGTTCGTCCGCTCGCTGACCGGCAGGCGGATGGTGATGTCGTACTCGTCGTTGAACTGCCGGTAGATGCCGACCTCGCGCCCGAACACGGCGGTCTGGAGGAACTGGCCGATCGTGTTGGTGTTGACGCCCAGCAGCATCGCGCGCCGCCGGTCGGGGATGAACTGCAGCTCCGGCCGCGCCGGTTCGAAGTCGCTGCGCAGGTCGACCAGGCCCGCCGTGCCCTGGATGCGGTCCTGGATTGTCTCGCTGAGCGATTCGAGGACGCCGAAGTCCTCCCCGGCGATCTCGATCGTCACCGGCGCGCCGGTCGGCGGGCCTTCCTCGGGCTTGTCGATCTTGATCTCGGCGCCCGGGAGATCGGTCAACAGGGGACGCAACTGGGCGATGATGTCGGCGGTCGACCGGGTGCGGTCCTCGAAGTCGTTGAACACCAGCGTGACATCGGCCACGTGCGGCCCGACGGCCGTCTCGCCGAAGCTGATGGCCTCGGCGGCGGACCCGACGTTGGTGACCACGTGCTTCAGCTCGAGATTGGCCTCGCGCCCCATCGCCTCGATCCGCCGCTCGACCAGGCGGGCCATCCGGTCGGTATGCTTGACATGGGTGCCCTGCGGCGCGCGGATGTTGACGATCGCCTGGCGCGGCTCGCCCTCGGGGAACAGGTCGGTGCCGTGATTGTAACGGGCATACACCACGGCGACGACGGCCAGGGCGGCGAACGCCAGGATCAGCGTGACGGCCCGGTTGGGCGCGCTGCGGAGCGAGGCGTGGACCAGCCGGCGGTAGCCGGCCATGAAGCGTCCCCGCCGCCGGCCGGGCGCGCCGCCGGTGTCGCGGACGCGGATCATCATGGAGGCGACCACCGGGTTGATCACCAGGGCGACCAGCAGCGAGCTGGACAGCACGGTGATGACGGTGATGGGCAGGTACTTCATGAACTCGCCCATGACGCCCGGCCAGAAGATCAGCGGCGCGAAGGCCGCCAGCGTCGTGGCCGTCGAGGCGATCACGGGCCAGGCCACCTCGGCCGTCGCCTCGCGGGCGGCCCGGAGGCGCGCGGCGCCCTGCTGCCGGTAGCGATAGATGTTCTCCACGATGACAATGGCGTTGTCGACGAGCATCCCCAGCGCGAGGATCAGGCTGAACAGCACCACCATGTTCAGCGTGACGTGCATCGCCTGCAGCGTCGCGAAGCTCATCAGCATGCTCAGCGGGATTGCCAGGGCGACGATCAGGCTCGTCCGCAGCCCCAGGGCGACCATCAGCACGCCCACCACCAGCACCAGGCCGGAGAGGATGTTGTTCTCCAGGTCGCGGACCATCATCAGCGTGTCCTCGGACTGATCCGAGACCGGGTCCAGGCGGACCCCCGCCGGCAGTTTCGGCCGCGCTTCGTGGAGGATCGCCTTGACCTCGCCGGCGACGCGGACGATGTTCTCCTTGACGCGTTTCTTGACGGCCAGCGTGATGGACGGCCGGCCGTCGAGGCGGCTGAACGTTTCGCGGTCCTTGAACGTGTCGACGACGGCCGCCACGTCGTTGAGGTAGATGGGCCGCCCGTCGCGGACCGTCAGCAGCAGGTGGTCGATGTCCTCGGGGTCGGCGAACTCGGCCTCGACGCGGACGTTGAAGCGGGTGCCCGGCGTCTCCAGGCCGCCGGCGGAGATGTTCACATTCTCCCCGGGGATCAGGCTGATCAGCTCGCCGATGGAGATGGTGTAGGCCGCCAGGCGGTCCGGATCGAACTCCAGGCGGATCTCCCGTTCCAGCGCGCCGAGGACCTCGCAGTCCAGCACGCCGTCGACCCTCTCGATGCGGTCCTCGAGCTGCTCGGCGATCCGACGGAGCCGTTCGGGGGAGATCTCCCCGGACAGGCTGATCATCATGATGGGGAACTCCGAGATGTTCACTTCCATCAGGGCCGGTTCCTCCGCGCCGCGGGGCAGTTCCGGCTTGGCCTGGTCGACCTTGTCGCGGACGTACTGCAGGGCGTCCTCGACGTCGAGGTCGGGATCGAACTCGATCTGGATGAAGCTCAGCCCCTCGCGGCTGGTCGAGCGGATCTCCTGGACGCCCTTGATGCCGGTCAGCTCCTGCTCGATCTTCATCGTCACGGCCGTCTCGACATCCTGGGGCGAGACGCCTTCGTAGACGGTGGTCACGAGGACGTAGGGGATCGGCACGTCGGGGAAGGATTCGCGCGGCAGCAGGACGTAACTGAGCGTGCCGGCGACGATGATCAGCACGATCAGCACGGTCACCGTGGTCCGGTTCTTCAGTGCGAGGTTACTGATGAACATCGTCACCTCGTTCCTGCCGTCCCGTCGCCCGGGTGGCCGGGAGCGGACCGCCGGCGCCGTCGCCGGTGTTCAATTGGCGCCGCACGCTCCGCCGCACGCGGATCCGCTGGCCGTCGCCCA
>CAZHRW010000149.1:0-102977 GCA_964535025.1 uncultured Planctomycetales bacterium | reverse complement strand
ACCCCCCGACGCCCGATGATGTCGCCGCACTGGTCGCGGCGGGCGGTGCGACGGTGCCGCCGGTCGTGATCGGGCCCCACGGGCTGCGACGCTGCCTCGTCGTCCCGGGCCCGACGGGCCCCGGGCGCGACGTGGGCAATGCAGGCGCCGCGGCCGCTGCGGGCACTGTGGGCGCCGCCGGCGCTGCGGGCGCCGCGCCGGACGCAGCCCACACGGCCAACGCGGGCGAGGCAGGCCGCGCCGCCGATGTAGCGCAGGCGGGCCGCACCGCCGCTATGGGCGAGGCGGGCCCCTCGCGTGGTGCGACGATGCCGGCGATTGAGGTCCCGCCCGGGCGCGAGGCTGTGTCGGCCGCTCGGCCCGCGCTGGCCGGTGGGCATGTGGCCGATGGTCAGGATGCGGCCGCCGGCGGGGCCGCCATCGCCCGGCGGACGACGCAGCCGTTGACGCGGACGCAGTTGGCCGGGCCGCCGGCCCGGCCGGCCGTCGGCGACGGGGCTACCGTCGAGCCGCGGACCACGGCCGCGGGGCCGCCGGCCAGCGACGCGGCGACAGACAGAACAGAGAGCCCGGACCGGGCGCCAACGGCCGCGTCGGCCGAGCCGCGGCGGTCCGAAGCGATGGATGACGCGACGCGCCTCCAGGGCGAGTCCGCCGGGCGGCAGGCTGCCGTCCGCGGCTACCGCCTGGCGGCCGGGGCATTCACGGAGCGGGAGCGAACCGATGGAACCGACGATCACGCCGAGACAGATGCAGATCCTGACCTACATCCGCGACTTTCGTCGCGAGCATGGTTATTCCCCGACCTTGCAGGAGATGGGCGACGCCCTCGGGCTCACCAAGGTCACCGTCTTCGAGCACGTCGGCGCCCTCGAACGAAAAGGCCTGCTCAAGCGGGGCGCCAAGCACAGCGCTCGCTCTTTGAGGGTCTCGTCGAAAGTGACGTTTCCTGACGAGCGGCCCACCCTGCTGCCCCTGGCCGGCCGGATCGCCGCCGGGCTGCCCATCGAGGCCGTCGAGGACCTCCAGACCCTCGACCTCGACGATCTGCTCGACCGCCGCGGCGACACCTTCGTCCTCCAGGTCAACGGCGACAGCATGATCGACGACCACATCTGCGACGGCGACTACGTCATCTGCGAACGCCGCGACACCGCCCGCAACGGCGAAACCGTCGTCGCCCTCCTGCCCGACGGCGACGCCACACTCAAACGCTTCTACCGCGACCGCCGACGCGTCCGCCTCCAACCGGCCAACGAAGCCTTCGAACCCATCTTCCTCAACGACGTCCAGATCCAGGGCGTCGTCATCGCCGTCCTGCGAACCCTCTAACCCCGCCCCAGCCACGCCGGCCCCTCCCCGCGCGGCGCCGACGCTTAACCCATCGCCGGCGCCGCCCGTAGCGTGGACACGACGCCGTCGTAGGATGGGCACGACGCCCGCCGCAGGGTGGGCACAACGCCGCAGCGCCGGCGCAGGCGCCGTGCCCACGCGCACGCGCCGGACCCAGCGCAACGCCGTCCGCAGCGCCGCACGCAAGGCATCATCGTCGATCGGCCGCCGATCGCGTGGGCGCACGTCTCCGGTCACGGCTGATCGCCGAAATGGCTCTTGAGGAGGGCGAAGTCGTCGAGGTCGACGTCGCCGTCGCCGTCGAAGTCGCCGTGTGCCCAGGTCGCACCGTGGCGCATGCCGAAGTTGTGGCGGAGGCGGGCGAAGTCGTCCCGGGCGACGGGGCCGTTGAGGTCGGCGTCGCCGGCCGCCCGGTGCTCCCGTGCGATCAAGAGGTTGTCGAGCTTCACCGTGGCGCTGGGTTCGCTCGGCCACCATTCCAGCCGGTGAATCGGCCGCGTTGCCCGCACCGTCAGCGGCCCCCGGAGTTGCGGGTGCACCGACGGCGGGGATTCGGCCGCGGCGATCACCTCGCCGTCGGCATCCTTGGCCAGCATCGTGACGGTCCGGCCCGTCGCCGTCCCCACGTCCGCGCTGGCCGCGTACGCCGGCGTGTCGAGGGCGGCGATGATGTGAAACCCGGGCGGATAGGTGGTGGTCGACACGGTGGCGTAGTGATTGACGCCGTCCCACGTGGCGACGTGGACCTCGCGGACGCTGGTGAAGCTGACCCCCCACGCCGCGTAGGCCGTCGACAGCGGGGCCTCACCGAGGGGGGCGCCGCCGGGGACGGTTTCGAAATCGATCAGCACGTCGCCGGGATCGGGCGGCGCCGCGACGACCTCGAAGGTGACCGGCTCGGTGAACCAGCCGAAGCTGTGGCCGTAGACAGTATGCGTCCCCACTTCCGGGGCGTAGGCGGCCCAGTCGTGGTCGAAGGCGAAGGTGATCGTCTCGCCGGGGTCGACGTCGACCTCGACGATGACCTGCGGGCAGTACGCGAACGGGTCCGGCACGTGATAGCGGTCGTCCATGACGTAGCCGCTCGTGCACGAGTTGGACCACCACAGGTGGATGGTCTCGTCGGTGGGGTTGTTCAGCGTGACGTTGATGGTGATCGGTTCCCACCGCAGGTACGTCGCCTTGTCGGTCGACACCGTGACCTCCAGAGACGACCCCGCCGCCGACGCGGCCCCAACAGCAACCACCGCCATGACCAAGCGCATGCATCGAGACATGATTGTTCCTTTCCCAAGGCTCCCCGGTTCCCGGTTGGGGGCAATTGTACACCCGTATTCTTTCGAGGGCAAGCGGCCACGGGCCGTCGAATCCGGAATCTTTCGCCCGGAGCCCCCTTGACCGGGCGTCGCCCCCCCACCGGCGCGCGAAAACGAGGCTTTTCGAGCTTTTCCAGCCGGAAGCGTTGTCGAAATGGCCACTTATGCGCCTGACCCCGCGCTGCCGCCCCGGCCGGCGCCCCGCGAACACCCAAACTTGGGTTTTAAACACCCAAACTTGGGTTTTCGCGCCGACCACCAACCAGGGACGGGTTATCAAAAAGGGCGAGGTATCTCGGTATTGCAACTCCGAAATTCGAACTCCTTGCCAGGCCAGGACTTGACCTTTGCAAGGTACCTCCGAAAACGGCATCCTCCGACATCGCCAAAAAAACTTTCCCACCGCGCGCGACCCGCGCGCCGCGGCGTTACTCGCGAAACGCCGCCTCCGTCTGGGGCCCCGCCTCGATCCCCGCAGCCGGCCGGTAGTCGTGCTCGGCAGCGCCGGGGACAATGGCGTCGAGGTCGTCGACGACGCGTTCGCCGGCGCCGAGCTCGAAGCCGCGCGGCAGGCCGAGGTAGAGGTTGCCGGTGTGGACGTCGGTGGGCCAGGCGCGGCCTTTCATGATGTTCTTCGGCGGGCCGTCCATGATGTTGTCGCGGACGATCAGTTCGATCTGGAAGGTCTCGCCGGTGGTGTCGCCGAGGCCGCCGAGGCACAGGCCGGACTGGTTGGCCCCGCCGCGGATGAGGATGTTGTGCTCGACGACGACGCGGCCGTCGACGTTCTGCCAGAAGGAGATCGGCTGGTGCGAGCCGGCCCCGTCGAAGATGTTGTTGCGGATGGCGACGTTGACGGTGTCGTTGATGGTCAGTGGGACGTTGGCGTCGTAGATGCGGTTGCCCTCGATGCGGATATCGCGGCAGTGGAGGTAGACGCTCATGCCGTTGGAGTGCATGCCCCGACAGTGGATCACGGTGTTGCCCACCAGCTCCCCGCCGCGCATGCCGTATATGACGATCGGCGTGCGTCCCATGCGGACCAGACGGTTGTCGCGGATGGCCGCGCCGGTGCCGTTGTGGGCGATGATGCCGCGCATCTTGGGGCATTCGTGGAGGAAGTTGCCCTCGACGAGCAGGTCTTCGGTGTCGTACAGCTCGATGGCGTTGGCGTAGTCGCCGGCCTTGATGTGGGTGATGTCGTTGTCGCGGATGACGATGCCCCGGGCGGGCTCCTGGCCGTGCGGGCGGTGGAGGACGTAGCGGTAGTTGCGGATGGTGAAGCCGCGAATGGTGATGTAGTGGTTGCCGCCGCGCATCTCGATCGCGCGCTCCCGCGTCGTGACGGTCACGTCGGCCTTGGACGGATCGGTGCCTTCCAGCGGCCACAGGTACACCGTCGGGCGTCCGCCGGCCTCGGCCGGCTCGACGACGACGTACTCGCCGGGCCTGTCGAACACCGGCCCTGCCAGGGCATTGGCCAGGGCGTAGCGGACTTCGTCGTAGGGCTTGCCCCGGGTCGGCTTGATGGCGATCGCGTCGCTGTCCGCGTCGAACTCGCGGATAGGCCGCGTTTCGATCTGGTTGGTGCGTACCCAGACGTAGACGTATGCCCCCACCAGGTCCGCCCCGCCCAGCTCGGCCAGGCGGGCGTCGACGATGCGTTCGAGCCGCGGCTGCTCGCCGGCGGGCACGCGGAGATACTCGCGGGTATCGTCGGTGAACAGCCGATCGGCCGGGTTGGGGTGCTGGGCGAGGACGCCGAGCGTGCCGTCCTGGACGAGGTTGGCCGACAGGGCCGTCACGCCGGCGGGCGCCTCGGCTTTCCAGATGTGCCGCCAGTTGGGGTTGCCGCCGCAGTCGGCGGCCGAGGTGCACCGCCGCCAGCCGCCCACGCGGTCGCCGCCGTCGAAGATGGCCCGCCCGTCGCCGAAGGTCCCGGCGGTGTTGCCGTCGTAGACGATCGGACGTCCCGGCGCGCCCGCGCCGGTGATCCGCAGCGAACCGCGATAGCGGACGGAGCCCTTGAAGATCACCGTATCGCCGGCCGTCGGCGTCGTCGCCCCGGCCCGCCCGGTCGCCTGCCGGTCGCCGGGGGCGTGCTTGAACGCCTCGGCCGGCGCGGTGCCGGCGTGGCGGTCGTCGCCACCGTCGTAGTCGACGTAGTACGTCACCGCCGCGGCCGTCCGGCCGAAGGCAAGGATCGCCGTCACGATCATTATCACTACCGGGGCAACCGTCAGGCGGGGCATGGCTGTCTCCTTACGCATCGTCGCGGGCGCCGCCGTACCGCCGGCGGCCGACCCCTACTATACCGGACGGCTGATCGCTCCGCCAAGGGTCCGCCCATCCCCTTGACATCCGCCCCGCGCCTGCCCATATCTTGGCCCCGGCCGAATAACCTCAACGGGAGTGCGGATGAACGCGGATGCATGGACCACCGAGGCGCTCTGGATCGCGATGCCCGAGGACCGGCCATGCCGAGCGGCCCCGCTGTTTCGCCGGGCCTTCTCGCTGGCGGCCGACGTCGACGCTGCGACGCTGCGGATCTGCGGCCTGGGCTACTACGAGGCGTCGATCAACGGACGCCGCGTCGGCGACCACGTCCTCGACCCCGCCCAGACCGACTACGACCGCCGGTGCCTGTTCGTGACCCACGACGTCGCCGCCCTGCTGCAGCGCGGAGCCAACGCCGTCGGTGTCATGCTCGGCAACGGGTGGTTCAACCAGACCATCGTCTGGGGCGGCCTGAGCTACGGGCCGCCGCGTCTGCTGGCCGAGTTGGACCTCACGCTGACCGACGGCAGCCGCATGCGCGTCCGGACGGATGAAACCTGGCGCTGCGCCGCCGGGCCGATCACGTCCAACAACGTCTACGCCGGCGAGTCCTACGACGCCCGCCTCGAACAGCCCGGCTGGGACGAGCCCCACTTCGACGATGCCGCGTGGGGGCCCGTCGAGCTCGCCCCCGCCCCCGGCGGCGTGCTCCAACCGCAGACGCTCCCGCCGATCCGCCGGATCGAGACGATCCGCCCCGTCGCGATCACGCGGCCGCGGCCGGACCGCTACGTCGTCGACCTCGGGCAGAACCTCGCCGGCTGGCTGCGGATCCGTCCCGACGGGGCGGCCGGCACGACGATCCGCCTGCGCTTCGCCGAGACGCTCGGGCCCGACGGGATGATCGACACCGCCAGCACGGGCGTGCAGCATACGCGCGTCGAACAGGAAGACCGCTACACCTGCCGCGGCGGCGGCCGGACGACCTGGGAGCCGCGATTCACCTACCACGGCTTCCGCTACGCCGAGATCCGCGGCTGGCCGGGCACGGCGACGGCCGACGACGTCACCGGCGTGGTCGTCCACACCGACCTGGAGCCCGCCGGAGCGTTCACCTGCAGCGACGACCGCCTCAACCGGCTCCACCGCATGGCCCTGTGGACCCTCCGCTCGAACATTCACGGCCTGCCCACCGACTGCCCGGCCCGCGAGCGGTGCGGGTGGCTGGGCGACGCTCACATCGTCTGCCCCTACGCCCTCTACAACTACCGATCGCGGGCCTTCTGGCGCAAGTACCTCGACGACATCGACACCAGCCGTGCCGCCAACGGCGGCCTGCCGACGAACGTCGCCCCCGGCAAGCGCTCGTGCGGCACCGCCCGGCCCGACTGGATGGCCGCCGCGGTGCTCCTGCCGTGGTACCTCTACCTCTACACCGGCGACGACGAGGCCATGCAGCGTCACTGGGACGCCATCGAGATCGTCGGGACCCATTTCGGCGACCGCGCCGACGACGGCCTGCTCGCCGGCGGGTACGGCGACTGGTTCGACCCCGGCGTCAGCGCCGAGCCTCGCTTCACGCCCGAGCCGCTCACCACGACCGCCTGGTATCACCGCTGCGCAGCCGTCGCGGCCCGCATGGCGGCGCATCTCGGACGCGAGCGGGCTGCCGCCCGCTTCGCCGCTCAGGCCGAGCAGGCCGCTCGCGCGTTCGTCGGCCACTTCTACGACGCCGGGCGCCACACCTTCGGCTCGCAGACGGCCGACGCGATGGCCCTGGCGTTCGGCCTCGTCCCCGCCGGCGATGAAGACGCCGTCGCCGCCAGCCTCGCCGACGACATCCGCCGGCGAGACCTCCACGCCACCGTCGGCATCATGGGCGTGGCCGTCCTGTTCGAGGCCCTCACCCGCCACGGCCACGGCGAGTTGGCCCTCGAGCTGATGCACCAGGACACCTACCCCAGCTTCGGCGACCTGATCGCCCGCGGCGCCACCACGCTGTGGGAGTACTGGGGTGAAGCGGAGGTCGACGCCCGGCACGGCCGGCGCTCGCTGAATCACCCGATGATGGGCGGCTACGATACGTGGTTCTATGCGACGCTGGCCGGCATCCGCCCCGATTGGGACGCGCCGGGCTTTCGCCGTGTCCGCCTCGAGCCGCACCCGATCCGCGGGCTCAACCGGGTCACCGCCCACCACGACAGCCCGCACGGCCGCATCGTCAGCGCCTGGCGGATGGACGGCGACCGGTTCCGCTGGACCGTCGCCCTCCCTGCCGGCACACGCGGCACGGCCGTCCTGCCGTTCTCGGGCGAACGGGTCACACTGAACGGCGGCTCGGAGGTGGTATTGGACGACGTGAACGAATAGGATCCTTGGCTCACGCTGTCTTGATTCAGGTACATCGATGATCACCCGACGACCGCGTTGACCGCCTCGTCGCCCTGCTGCGGGATGAGCGGCACTTCAACCGCCCGACCCCGATCCCCTCGCTGGCCGCGAGCGAGCCGGAGTACGCCGACGGCGGCCAATACTGGCTGGGCGGCGTGTGGGCCCCGACCAACACCATGGTCCTCAAGGGCCTCGCCCACGTCGGGCGCCACGACGTCGCGCGCGAGCTGGCGGCCCGCTACGTCGAGACGGTGTGGCGGGTCTACGCCGAGACGGAAACCCTCTGGGAGAACTACGACCCCGAGCGCGGCGCCCAGGGCGGCTGGGCCGCCCCCGACTTCTGCGGCTGGACCGGCCTGGCGGCCGTGTCGATCCCGCGAGAATTTGTGGCTGACCGAGGGGGCTGAAAAGGTGGCGGGCACGGTCTGACTTCAGTCACGCAAGACAGCGCTGAACGCTACCGCAGCGTCCCCCGGCAGGCGCGCACCTCAATCACCTCGTCTACGCAGGGCGACGATGTGTCTCTGCATCGGTTGTTCGGGGTCATACTTCCCGCTCAGCAAGCATGCCTCGATGGTCAACCGCCGAACCATGGCGATCCGCTCGGACGGTGTGCCGGGCATCGGATCGGCGTCGTGCTGGTCCTTCATCTTGACGGTCGTGATGCGCTTGCGCTCCATACCGGTATTGTAGTCTGCGGCACGATGGGCCTCAATCGCATTAGCCCTCGACGGCTCAATTCCCTTCGCCGTCACCGCCACCCTTGCGCCCGCCGATGGCCGACCAGAGTTGGACCTTGATGACCAGGTCCACGTCGACGAAGCCGATGGCGCGGAGCCAGTGCATCTGGTCGACGAAGCACTCGTGGATGTCGTCGCCGGGCTGCTTGGGTTGGCCGAGGTTGTCGATGTTGCGGCGCTTCCAGCGGTCGAACTTGGCGCACCAGGCGTGGGCGTAGGGCTCCAGCTCCGGCGGCACACGCTGCCGCGCCCGGTCGACGTGGCGGACCCAGTAGGCCAGCGAGCGGCGGTAGGCATCGTCGAAGAGGGTCGACATCTCGTCGATGTTGTAAAACCACCCGCCCGGGCGCAGCGCGTCGAAGCAGCGGCGGTACAGCGCCCGCTTGCCCGCCCCGTCGAGGTGGTGGATCGCCGACATCGAGCAGATCGCGTCCGGCTCGCCCGGCAGCGCGTCGGCCCACGGCTCGGCGAACGAGCACAGGACAAACGTGACGCGATCGCCGAACCGCCCCAGCCGCTCGGTTGCCACGCGATGAAAATCCGCCGAGGCATCCACCCAGACGGCCCGCGCGGACGGACGGCGGGTGAGCACCTTCTCGAGGAAGATCCCGCTGCCGCCGCCCAGATCGACGATCAGGTCCGGCGCGTCCTCCGCGGCCAGCAGCGCGATCACCTCATCCTGCAGCTGGTGGTAGCAGGGCACGAGGTACGTCGCCATGCGGTCGTAGCAGTCGGCCATGGACGACCAGCGTTCCTTGTCCATCCGGGTCATCGCGATGTTCCTTTCCGATCGGGGAAAACCAAGGTCCCATAGAAAAAGCCCGCTTCCACGGGGAAACGGGCTTGAAGAATCGTGACGCGTTGTGGGTCAGATCTCAGCCGTCTCCGCCGTCGCGGGCGCGCGGTAGGCTCAGCCCCTCGATGAGGGCGGCCGCTGCGGTCACGACGGCGATGGCGTTGATCCCGGCCATAGTGTCGGCAATTCTATCGCGGCTTATCCGGATCGGTCAAGTCGCATTCGCACTACCTCCGGCGTTTTCGCCGCAGCAGCACCGCGCCGCCCGCGGCGAGCAGGCCCATCGTCGCCGGCTCGGGGACAAAGGCGCAGCGGCAGAGGCGGACGTTGTCCATCTCGACGATGTCGGCCACCAGTTGCGTGCAGCCCTGGACGTTGGACAGGCTGATCTGCCCGCCGCCGTCGGTGAGCGACCAGAACGCCGCGCCGTTGACGATCGCGTTGGAGAAGCTGAAGTGCGTGTCGGTCTCGTCCTGGTCGGTGTAGAACAGCACGCTGTGGGTGGTGATGCCGCTGTTGCCCAGCAGGACGTTGGCGTTGCTCAGCAGCATGTTGTCGCTGTCCGGCAGGCGGAAGATCACGACCGCGCCGGCCGGGCCGTCGATGACGAAGTTCGAGTTCTCGACCAGGAAATCGTTGTCGCCGGTGATGATGTCGACGACGTTCAGCCCCGGGTCGGCCGTGAAGGTCGTGTCGGTGCTGATCTTGCCGCCGTTGGCCGAGACGTTGAGCGTGTCGGTCGGCGCCAGGCCGTTGATGGCGATCTGCAGCCCCGACAGTTCCGCCAGGAGCGCCGAGTGGTCGAAGCTGTAGGTGATCCCGAAGTCCGTCCCGGGATCGATCCGGGTGGACTGCACGGCGGCGGCGGCGCTGACGGTGGTGCCGGTCTGCGTCATGGGGTCGAACGTGTTGGGGAACAGGTTCGGGTCGTTGAAGAACGAGTTGCTCGACGAGTTCAGCCCCAGGTTGGACGGACCGGCCATGCGGATGCCGATCGTCGGGTCGCCGTAGACGCCCGTGTCCTGGAGGTTCAACTCGCCGGTGGTGTCGGTGATGGCGATGTTCCCGTCGCCGCAGACGCCCTGGACCACGGGTGCGGCGTTGCCCGGCAGCGCCGGCACGGCCCCCTCCAGGGTAGGTCCCCCGCTGCTGCCGCCGTCCAGAAAATCGTCCGTGCAGGGCACCGGGGCCTTGTTCGCGCCCAGTTCGAAGTTGTTCGACCCGACGTCGGTGTTCCCGTTGACCTCGTCACGGGCAATGATCAGGTACTGACTGGACAGGCCGTCGATGAAGCCCCCCTGGCCCCACGCGGCCGAAGCCGCCCAGGCACAGGCCAACGCCGTCACAAGCGCACGACCTCCCCCGGCGGATATGCCGCTGCGTTTCATCTTCCCCTCTCTTTCCCCTACGGCTGCTGAGACTGACTTGGACGATGGATTCTCCTCCCGGCCCCGCGGGGCGGGTGCCGGCCCATGGCTGTTTCGGCCGTGCCGGGAGATGTCTTGACTATTTTTCGGATGGGGGTCGACCCCCCGACCTCACTCGTCCATCACGGGCACGATGTAAACCGGGCAGGGGCCGACCTCGACCTCGACGTTGCCGCCGGTGAGCTTCACGTCGCGGGTGTGGCCGAACAGGTCGTGGACGGTGGCGGTCGTGACGCCCCGGCGGGCCAGCTCGCGCAGGGGCAGGTGGACGGTGCGCGGCCCGGCGACGTTCCAGGCCATCACGACGTCGCCGGCGCTGTGGGGCGCCGGCTGGAAGCGGTAGGCGAACAGGCCGTCCTTGCCGTCGACCAGGGCGGCCTTGAGCTTCGGGTGCGGCAGGAGCTTGATCATCGTCCCGACGGCGTACGCGCTGGGCCGCCAGCTTCCGTCGCGGAGGAAGAAGCCCCCGTTGAAGCTGTCGGTGTCGGTGGTGAACATGATCATCACGCGTCCGACGCCCAGGCGCATCGAGTAGGCGTACTGGCGCACGACGTAGGCGGCCTGGAGGAGCGGGTCGACCATCTCGGCATCCGCCTTCGTGGGGAAGTAGCCCCCGTCGGCGTGCGAGATGGGCCAGCCGATCTCCGTGTACCACACCGGCTTGTCGCCGGCGCCGGCGTCGGCCATGATCTTGCGGATCCGCCCCAGCGACGAGGCCATCGTATACCCGCCCCACGACCGGATGGAAAAGGTCTCCGGCGGCGCCGGCTGCATGTACGGGTGCGTCGAGAGGATGTCGTAGCTGTTCGCGACCGCGGGGTTCGCGTCGTGGACGTGCTCGATGAACCGCACGTCGCCGGCCGACGCGCCGCCGGCGCCGAAGCCCACCACCTGCACCTCGGGCGCGACGCGCTTGATCGTCCGGTAGGCCGCGGGGAGCACCTTGGCGTAGAGGGCCTCGCGCTCGGCCTCGACCACCTGGCGCTCGACGCCCTCGCGGGGCGGGATCATGTACTGGAAGTTCGGCTCGTTCCAGACCTCGATGTGGCGGATCGGCCGCTTGGGCGCGTCGGGGTGGGTCTCGAAGAACGTCCCGCCGGGGCCGTAGGTCCGGACGAACGTCTCCAGGCCCTTGAGGTAGTGATCCAGGAAGGCCTCGTCGCTGTCGAAGTCCGTCCGATTGCGTTTGTCCCCGCCGCCGTGCAGGCCGACGGTCATCATGACCTCCATGTCGTCGGCGGCAAGCATGGCCATGGTGTCGTCGTCCATGGGCCCGGCGACGCGGACGGTGCGCCAGCCGACCTTTCGGATGCTGTCGCGATGGCCGCGGTACTCCCCGGCCCAGGTGTACAGGCCGTAGATCGGTCGCGCGGTCCGCTCACGGGCGAGAATGGTCTCCAGCGGCGGCAGTGGGCTGTCCACCCACTTCCACTGGCCGGGGATCTCCGTCGGCTGGGTCACCGGCCCGGGCCGTTCGGCCACGGCGGCGGTCGCGATCAGCACAATCAGGGCCCCCACGGCAAGTGTCGTTCGCATCGGTCGTCTCCTATTCGGCGGGAAAGAACCGCAGGATGGTATCCGCGTAGATCTTGTGGCCTACGTCGCCGGGGTGGTTGATCCAGTTGTGGAGCATCGTGTATGGCGGGACGCCCCGCGTGGCGCTGTTCATCCACTCGGTATAGACATCCGCCACGGCGACGTTCTGCTCGCGGCCGATCTCGAGCATCGCCTGGCGGTACTTCGGCCAGCGCTCGGCGACGTTGTTCTTGAGCCAGGGGTTCTGCTGCATCGTGACGACGAGCATCACCTCCGCGCCGTCGGCCTTGACGGCCGCGACCAGCTCGCTGATGAGTGCCTTGAACTGCTCGGGCGAGTTGCGGGGGGCCCCGCCGATCGAACTGGACGCGTCGTTGGCGCCGAAGGCGATCAGGACCAGATCGCACTTGGCGGGGGCGACCACCTCGCGGTACTGCTCGAGCCCGTACTGGGTGGTCGTGCCGCCCTTGTAGGCCTCGACGGGCGTGACGGTGGCCGCGGGAAATCGCCGGCGCAGGCCGTGAATCACGCGGCCGCGGTAGGCCAGGTCATCCTCGGTGAACTTGCGCTGCTCCTCCCACCACCGGGTCGACTCGGCGCCGAGGGTGATGCTGGCGCCCATGAGGGCGATGGTGGCCTTCCGCCCGGCCCGCAGCTTCGCCAGGGTGGACGCGACGGCGTCGGGGTTGATCGGCGCGACCGGGTCGGCCGGTTGGATCGGCAGGATGTTCTCGTCGGTGATGACGAACGCGCCGCCCTGCCGCCACGGGGCGATGTAAACGCCCGCGACGGGCGTGCAGCCCTTGTCGGCGGCCGGCAGGGCCGGGCAGACGATCGCCGGCTCGCCGGCCTTCACGCGATACGCGCCCTCGGCGTCCCGCTGGATCAGGTCGAGCCGCTGGGTGGCGTAGCGGCACGAGACGCGGACCTTGGCTTCCCACTCGGCGCCCAGCCCGCCGTCGAGGTTGGCGATCTGGCCCCAGTCGGTGTTGAGCTTGTAGTCGGTACCCGCGACGAACGTCTTCGACCCGTCGGCCGAGGTGACGACGACCGACTCGGGCAGGGCCGAGCGGAACAGCCCGCCGAGGATCGGCGTGCCCGTCGGATCGCGGCGCGGGCCCAGGTTGATCACGTTGTCCTTGCCGTCCTTGCCCCGGGCGGGCCAGGGCTCCCACGGGTCGTACCACGCGGCGTGATTTCGCGGGACCTCGACGGCCCCGTCGGTCGACCAGTCGCGGATCTCGGGGCCGTCGAACGTCAGCGTCGTCGAGCCGGCCACAACCGACAGGCTCGGCGGGTCCGCCGGGCCGATCGTGGGTTCGGCCGGCGCGACGGCGGCGCAGCCCAGCACCGGCAGCAGCGCCAGGATCATCACTGCAGCACGCATGCGTCTGGAGGTACGGTTCATCGGTTTATCCTTCCGGTCAGTCCAGGGGGGCGTCGCCCAGCAGGTCGTCGATGGCGACGACCCGCCCCGCGTCGATGCTGGCGGCGCCGGCGATGCCGATCATGATCGAGTAGGTCCCGTCGCGGTGGTCGGCCCGGCGCTTGAGCGGGTCGGCCGGGGGGCTCGGGTGGAGCAGGTCGGTCAGCAGGACGGGGTCGCCCCCGCCGTGGCCGCCCTTGCCGACCTCGACGGCGATCTCCCGCGGGCGGGCGAACTGCTCGATCAGCGTGATCGACACGTTGCCCTTCTCCAGCTCGCCGGGGACGGAGCCGTCGCCGTTGATGTAGGTGTTCTCACACGCCTGATGCTCCAGGCGGCCCCGGGTGCCGTTGAAGGCGATGCGGTAGCCCTCCCAGGGGCTGTGGGCGGTCAGCATGTAGTTCAGCAGGGCCCCGCGGCGGTAGCGGACGTTCAGGGCCATGTGGTCCCAGATGTCGATCTCCTCGGCGAACACGCACCGGTCGCGGAAGTAGCCGTCGTACTGCTCGTTATCGAGGTAGAGCGCCTTGAGCCGCTCGGCGGACGCCAGGTCGAGGTAGAAGGGGCACCTGGCCGCCTCCGGGCAGCCGTGACAGCGCTCGCCGCGGCGCGCGAGGCCCAGGGCGTCGGCGGTCTGCGGCGTGTAAAAGACGTGGCGGCCGCGGGCGAAGACGTCGACGGGCCGGTCGTCGAGCCACCAGTTGACCAGGTCGAAGTGGTGCGTGGCCTTGTGGACCAGCAGCGAGCCGGAGTTATCGCGCTTGCGGTGCCAGCGGCGGAAGTAGTCGGCCCCGTGGCGGGTGTCGAGCATCCAGGTGAAGTCGACGCTGAGCACCTCGCCGATCGCCCCGTCGTCGAGCATCCGCTTGACCTGGCTGCGGGGCGGGGAATAGCGGTAGTTGAACGTCACGCGGAGGTTCCGGCCGGTGCGGTCCCGCGTGGTGAGGATCTTGCGGCAGAGGTCCGCGTTGACCGTCATGGGTTTTTCGCTGATGACGTCGCAGCCGAGCTCCATCGCACGGCAGGCGTAGTGGGCGTGGGTGACGTCGGGGCCGGTGGTGATGACGACCACGTCGGGTTTCGTCTCGGCGATCATCCGGTCGAACTGCTCGGCGCCGTAGGCCGCCACGTCGCCGCCGCCGGCGTCGGCGATGCGACGGCGGGCGTAGTCCAGCCGTCCGGCGTTCCGGTCGCAGATGCCCACCAGTTCGGCGAATTCGGCGAAGTCGCCGATCAGGGCGTGGGTGTACATCCAACTCCGCCCGCCCATGCCGACCTGTGCGTAACGCTTGCGACTCATCATCTTACTCCAAAAAACAGGTTCGAGGCCGCAGGCCGGTTGCGCTGCCGTCGGACCTCATGCCCCGCCTCGGGCCTTCGCGACGATCGCCAGGGCCTCTTTGCAGTTGGCGGCGATGCCCTGCCAGTCGCCGGCGGCGATGGCGTCCTTTTGGGCCAGCCAGGTGCCTCCGACGGCCATGACGGCGTCGCAGGCGAGGTAGTCGGCCATATTGGACGGCTTGACGCCGCCGGTGGGGATGAACTTCACGCCGGTGTGCTTGTAAGGGGCCGCGACCGCGTTGAGCATCGCCGGACCGCCGGCGGCGCCGGCGGGGAAGAACTTCAGGGCCTTGCACCCGTAGGCCAGGGCCCCCTCGATGTCGCTGGGCGTCATCACGCCGGGGGTGACCGGCAGGTCCAGTTCGATCGCCCGTCTCACGACGGCGGGGTTGAACCCCGGCGCGACGATGAAGGCCGCTCCGGCGGCGTGGGCGCGTTCGAGGTTATCGACGGTCAGGACGGTCCCGGCCCCCACCAGCAGGTCGGGCCGCTCGCGGCTGAGGGTCCGGATGACCTCGGCCGCCGCCTCCGTGCGAAACGTGATCTCCGCGATCGGCAGGCCGCCGGCGATCAGGGCGTCGGCCAGACCCGTGGCCGCCTCGGCCGATTCGATGGCGATCACGGGAACGACGCCGACCCGGGCCAACCGCTGCAGGACAGACTCGCTGGTCATGGCTTCTCCACTCGTCGGGTGCCCCCCCCGCCGCCGCGTCGCCGGTCGTGGCGATTCCGCGCGGCGGCCCATGGCGTAACCCTAGCGGAGAGAACCCCGTCTGGCAACCCCCTACCGGTGGGCCCCGGCATGACCGGCGGCGACGGGGTAGCCCGCGCGGCGCCAGTCGGTCTTGCCGGCGGCGTAGTGCAGCACGTTCGTATAGCCCAGGTCGCTCATCCGCGCCGCCGCCTCGGGCGAGGCGCTGCACTCGGCGCTGTAGCAGTAGACCACGACGGGTCGGTCCTTCTGGCCAATGGCGTCCTGGATGGCCTCTTCGAAGTGCTCATCCATCGGCACGTTGATCGCGCCGGGCAGGTGGTAGTCGTTGAAGTACTCCGGCGCCAGGACTTCCACGAGGACGAGGTCCTCGCGATCGTCCATCCGCCGCTTCAGCTCATCCCGCGTGATTGTCCGCATCGCTCGCACCTCCACTCGCCCTCCCTGGTCATTCTACGAGCCGACGGGCGCCACGAGCACAACGGGGGATCTCGCCGATGACGGTGGGGCATCGCTACGGAGACGGATCCTCGAAGAAATAGGATTCCGGGCAGGTGTTGCCCGGTTCGTGGGCGATCCAGCCGGCCATCGACAGCCGGGGGACGTTCTTGAATCCATTGCGGACGTAGACGACCTGTCCCGGCGGGGTCATCAACCCGATCACGGGCAGATCCCGGGCCGTGCGCTCGGCGAGGACGTGCCACGCCTCGAGCTTCCGACGCTCGTCGGGCGCCGCCAGCAGGTTCTCCCAGAGCCGGTCGATCTCGTGGAGGTAATCGGGCGGGTCGGTCCCGGTGCGTCCGCCGCTGCGCAGGTAGGTCACCCACGACGCCCAGTGCCCGCACTCGGCCGGGTGGCTGGGCGCGAAGAATCCCGGCTGCAAGGGGGCGCGGTAGTTCCCGCCTTCCCGCCGCAGGCCGATGTCGAGGATCCCGATTTCGATCATGCGATTGACCAACTGCGCCCCGCGAACCTGCAGCCGGGCCTCGACGCCGAGCTCCCGCCAGTGGGCGCAGGCCAACTCGACCGCCGCCAGCGGCAGGGTGCCGTCGATGTCCACGTTGACGATCAGTGGTATCCCGCTCGGCAGCAGGCGGACACCGTCGGCGTTTCGCTCGACCAGGCCCATCGCGTCGAGCAGCGCGTTGGCCCGGGCCGGGTCGTAGGCCACCGACGTGGTGGCGAGCGTCTCGTTGTAATACGGCGACCCGACCGGCGGGGCACATTGCGCCGGCTCGCCGATCCCCCCGAAGACCACGTCGATGATCTCCTGGCGATGCAACCCCGACGACAGCGCGTGGCGGAAGCGCGGGTCCTGGAACACCTTCGCCAACTCGGGGTCCTTGTGGTTCTGCAGGGGATAGAAGTTCATCTCCCCGCAGTAGTCCTGGGCCCACAACCGCACCTCGTAGCCGCCCTGGTCCTCGTGAGCCTTGAGGTATGGGAACATCGCGAACGTCAGGCCGCGCACCTGGAAATCCACGTTCCCGCTGGACAGGGCCAACTGGATGTTGGATTTCTCCGGTTCGATCTTGGTCTCGACGACGTCGATGTAGGGCAATTGATTGCCCTCGGCATCCACCCGGTAGTAGTAGGGGTTGCGCACGGCGATCTGGGTCGAGTCGATCGGATCGGACACCAGCCGCCAGGCCCCCAACGTCGGGACGTGGGGATTGGCCTCGGGATCGGGGGACAACATCTGCTGGTACAGATTGCCCCACCCGGTATAGTGGTCCGGATGCCTCTGGGCGGCGACGTTCAGCCCATCTTCCCGGTTGACCGCCACCAGGGGCGCCTCCAGCGCATGCTTGTCGTAGGCGGCGCGGAACATCGACTGCTGAAACTCGAAACGCTCGACGTCGGTCAGGTCGTCCAGTCCCTCTTCGGCGACGCGGCCCATCCAGTCGGCGCGGAGAACCAACTGGCGAAACAGGCGCTTCCGTGCCGGATCCCGCCGGAGCATCGAAACGCCGGTGTCAATGATGGCCTGCCGCTCGGCATCCCAGGGAACGTCGGCCCAGGCATCCGGGGCGAAGAAGTCGCCCGATTCGAACACGGCATTGAGGCCCTCGACGATCCGCGCCTTGTCGGTGTTCGACAGCTCATCCAGCGCCGGCATCTGTTCGATCGATCGGCGAATCGCCGGATCAAGCCCCTGCCACAGCCGCTTGCCGACCGACGGGCCGGGGGCGTCGGCCTCCCGGCGGACCCGTTCCAACAGGCCCTGCCAGTCCAAAATGTCGGTGGTCGCCAGCCGGTTCGTGCCCTCCGGCTGATACGGGGCCGTGTAGTGCTTGGGCGTCGAGAACAGGCCCCGGTAGAACATGAACGTGCCCGTCTTGGCCAGGAAGATCGAGTTGGGGCGGGGGAAGGTGAAGCGGATGATGTGACTGGTATCCCCCGTCCCGTCGTCGATGGCCTCGATGCGAACCTTCTTCACCCGTGCCTTGTCGACGCAGTGGCGGTAGTGCAGGCGGAACAGCAGCAGGTTCAACTGCGTCCGCTCGTTGGCGGCCAGTGTCTCGCCGGCGGCGGCGCGGCCGAACAGGTCGTTGCGATTCATCAGCAGAATCGCGCGATCCAGTTGCTCGTCCGTCAGGCGCGACAACCCCGCCGTTCGCATTGCCTCCAACTCGGCCGTCCGATCATCGCCGCCCATCGCCTCGGCGTCGAACAGTGACGGGCTTCGAAAAGCCTTGTTCAGGGCGTCGACGATCCGGGTCTGAACCGATGCGTCGGGCGCGTCGTTGTCGGCGACGGCCTCGAGCGACTCGATCAGCCCGTCACCGGCCACCGCCGCCAGGCGCCGGCCCATCGCCGGCGCTTCCGACGCGGCTTCGTCGAGAATCGCCCGCGCCAGCGCCGGCCAGTCGGTCACATCCTCTTCGTACAGCAGGGCGCGCCCGTCGGTCTCCATCATCCAGTTCGGGCTCTGCCCCCAGTAGCCTCGGCCGATGATGGTGTTGGTCACCCACAGGATGTCTTCCGTGGTGAACGGGTGTCCGTCGCTCCAGCGGTGACCCTTGCGAAGGTAGAAGGTATAGACGCGGTTGCCGTCGCCGACCTCCCACCGGTACGCCAGGCCGGGCTGGATCCGCCCGGCCGGGTCGAAGCGGATGAAGCTCTCGTAGGCCAGCTTGCGGGTAAACTCCCAGATCGAGTCGGTGCACCGGCGCCACGTGCCGCCGTAGTTGCCGATCCCGTCGGGACCGACGACCACCGCGGGGTTGATCGGCAGGCGCTCGGCCACCGGCGGCAGGGTCCGGGGGAAGTGCTTGCGAAGTTCCGGCTTCATGCAGGTGGGATCGTCCATGCGCGCCAGCAGGGGCGCTTCGCCGAACACGTCGATCTGGATGATCTCGTCGCCCGGCTCGCCGGTGGGATCGGGGAAACAGTCCTTGAAGGTGTCGCCCGGGAACGCTTGTTCGAAGGTCAAGCCGGGCAGCGAGACACGGCTGCGCGTGGGGCAGGCCAATCGCCCGGCGCGGACCTCGGCGAGGACGTGGGCGACGGTGACGGCGGTCGTGGGCGTCATGCCCTCCGGGACGGCCGTCTTGCCCAACAGGGCCCGCAGGTCGGCGGCCTCGGCCGGTTGGTCGTTCAACGTGACCGCCCGATCGGCGATCGTCGCACGCCAGCCGGCCTCGGGATGCTTCCCGGCCGTGCGCACGGTCAGGGTGCCCGTGGCGTTCAGCAGGTCGTCCTGGAGGTCCGCCAGCGTCGCCCGACGCCCCCGATGGGTGACCACTCCAATGTCATTGACGGTGGCCGTCCAGGCGATCGGACGGCCCTCGGCGTCGGTCCCCGTGGCGGTGAGGCTGAAGTACCTGTCCACGGCATCGTCCCGCGTCAGGAGAACCTGCAGCAGCACAAGTGCCGTGATCGAGAACAGAACGACGATGAACACCCTGCGCAAAAACGCGACCATGAAGCATCCTCTCCACATCGACGTCTGCCGGCATACCGGCCCGAGCCCGGGCGGGGCAACAGGGCCGTCTCCCCTTGGGACCACACGAATCACCGTCCGATCGGCCGTTCATAAAGATACCCGTTCGACGCCGCGACGTCAAACGCGACGGGACACGCCCCCAGCGGGGGGAATCCGAAGCCAAAACTCGAAATCCGAAACAAATCCGAAACGGTGACAAACGGATAACCTGAACGACAGAACAACAAACGGCCAAGGGGCTCGGGCGTCTTGCCGTTTGCCGTCTTGTCCGTTTGAGATCTGTTTCGGATTTCGTGCTTCGGATTTGGGATTTTCAGATTCGGCCGTGGTTCGACGCGCAGGATCGGTCGACGGGGGCCCTAGCCGCCCGTGTCGTTGAAGTACACGTGCACGTGCCACTTCTCGTCGCCGTGCAGGGGCTTGCCGACGATGTCGAGCACGCCGCGGCCGAGCATGTCGGCGAGGACGGCGTCATGGATGCCGGTGCCTTCGTCGATGATGTGCGGGGTGAAGCGTCCGTTGCCTTCGTTTTCCAGGACGATCAGGCGGGGGGGCCGGACGTAACTGTCGTCGTCGCGGCTGGCCATGCCGATCTCCCCGCAGAGGATGTCCACCCGCCCGTTGCCGCACAGGTCGCCGACCTGCAGGGAGTGGGCGTCGTGGAGGCCTTCCAGCAGGACGTGCTCGGTCCAGGGCTCGCGCACGTCGGCCCCGGGCTTAAACCAGCCGAGCTTGCAGCCGGCGGGCTTGCCGAAGACACAGGCGTCGCCCTCGGCCAGGAGGATCTCGTCCCGGCCGTCGCCGTCGATGTCGCCGATGGCCAGACCTTCCTCCGGCTGCAGCTTGTCGGTGCCGTCGGCCTTGACGAAAGGCTCGCACCTGGCGGTCGCGATGATCTGCAGGTCCGGCCACGGGCTCACCGTCGGGTCGGCCGGAAGCCGCACGCGGCAGAGGTTGGTCCCGCTGCCCTGATTGGTGAACACGAGCGAGTCGACATCCTCCCCGGCCAGGCGGCCGATAGTGGTGTCGTGGAACTTCACCTGGTCGGTCCTCGCGACCACGCGGCGGGTCCAGGCATCGCCGCCGTTGGCCCACCAGAAAAGCTGCCGCCCGCGGAAATCGTTGCCGTTGATGATGTCGGCCCGCCCATCGCCGGTCAGGTCGCACAGCGACCCGCCGCACTCCATGCCCTCGACGTCGTCGACGAGGCGCATCGGCCAGCTCTTGCGGCGGCCGGTGTTCTCGAACCAGACCATCCGGCCGCTGCGGCCGCTGACGACGATGTCGGGCCGTCCGTCGCCGTTGACGTCGCCGACGGCGTGGAACGTGTTCATCGGCGCCGGCGGGACGTCGTTCTCCAGCCGTCCGATCGTGACCTTGGTGAACCGCGGTGTGGCCATGGGGATGTCTTCTCCTTCACGAGGGTGCGGCCGCGCCCGGTCGCCTACCGAATGGGCGGCATCGTCGCGGGGATCTCGAACATGTCGCGGTAGACCCCCGGGTTGTACAGGCCGAACTCGACCGGGCGGAGGTACTCCCACGGGCCGGCCTGTTCGAGCATGCGAACCAACTCGCCGATCTGCTTCTGCGACTGGAACTTCCCGATCGCCCTGAGCTTCCGCTCGAACGCCCGCTTCGGCGCCCGGATCCGCAGCTTGGGCCTGCTCGGGTAATTGCAGTAGATCGCCAGCTCGTGGATGTACGGCACGCGCTCGAGCGGCTCGCCGAGCTCCGGCCAGATCGCGCCGGTGGCGTGGAAGATGCTGATCATCATCTCCGAGTGCACGATCCGGTGATCCGGGTGCAGGTCCGCGTCGGTCGGCATGAACACCTGGTTGGGGCGTACCTGCCGCAGCACCTCGACGAAACTGTGCTGCAGGCCCGTGAAGCCGTGACTCTGCACCGGGTCGTCGCTCCGGGCCGGACGGCGGCCCTGGAACTGCGGCAGCTGGCAATCGGGATAGCCCAGCCAGTGAACGTTGGCCCTGGGCACGCCCAAGGCACGGCAGGCGGCGTAGGTTTCGGCCTTGCGGATGTCGCTGATGGTGTCCTGTTCTTCCTCGCTGCAGTAGCCCATCGATCCGTCGGTGACCACCGCCACGTGCACGGGGACCTTCTCGGCGACGGCCGAGAGGATCATCAGCCCCCCACCGATGATCACGTCGTCGTCGTGCGGGCTGACGAACAGGAAACGCTCCTCCTCCTGCTTCCAGTGCCGCGATACCGATGCGAGCGTCGGGCCGACGCGGCGTTCATTCTCCACCAGGCGAACGAATTCGAATTGCTGCTTGGCCATAAGATCCTCCATCGGTTGCGCTGTCAGGCCATGAGTTCTCGTGGTGTGCCCATCTCACCATCCCTTTCTACCCGCTGCACAGACGCTTTCAAGGCCCCACCGGACAAAGGGCCTAAACCGCCCCGGCCGTCGCAACGGCTTGCCCTCGACGAATCGATCGGGTAAAACGTTTGCGGTATAGGAAATCTAGCCGCTCGACGCCCAACCCCGCGAGGACCGCTGATGCACAAGATCGCCCCCACCTGCCTGATCGCCCTGCTGGTCCTGGCCTCCGCGGCCGCCCACGCCGCCGACGCCGACGTGACCAACGTGGCCCTCACGACACTCGGCGCCACCGCCAAGGGCTCCGGCGCGCCGTTCAATCGCGACTGGCCGGCCATCAACGCCCTGCAGCCGGGCACGCGCGGGGGGACGATCTTCGGCGCGCCCATGACCGGCGCGCGGGTCGACATCCGCCTGGTCGTCCCGGTCGATATCCGCGCCGTCGAGGTCGTCCCGCTGGACTACCACGGCACCCGGCAACCGAAGACGATCCGCCTGTACGTGGACGGAGCGCTGATCACCGAAGCCGATCTGCCCCACCGCCCGGGTCAGCTCCACCGCATCCCGCTGGAGGTGCGGGGCCGGCACGTGGGCATCGAGGTCACCGCCGAGCATCCCGTCCGCGAGGTCAACGGCCGTCCCGGCCCGACCTACGGCGGCTGGAGCCGTCTGCGGGTGCTGTCGACGACGGACGTCGCGGCCCTGATGAAAGACGTCGACGCCTACGACGTGCCCCGACTGGACGCCGCGATCGCCCCGACCGGCGGCTCGGCCGTCGCCGGCGACGTCGAGGTCGTCGGCCGGCCGCGGCAGAACGAAGGCCACCCGTGCACACTCTGGGACGCCGAGGACATCGCCCGCTATAAGCGGATGCTCCAGACCAGCGACCAACTGCGGAGCCAGTACGAAGGCCTGCTCCGCGCGATGGACGAGCGGATCGGACAGCCCGCGGGCATCCCCCAGCCCAGGCAGGCGGCCGACGGGACGTGGGAGCACCTGCCCTCGACCGAGGTCGGCCCCATCCACAACGCCCTCGCCCTCGACATCGCCAACCTCGGCGCCGCGTACGCGCTCTCCGGCGACGAGAAGTACGCCGACTTCGCCAAGACACTCCTGGTGGGCTATACCGACGTCTACGACCGGTACGGCATCGGCGCGCGGGCGGGGTTCCGCCACGACCCGTCGAAGGTCTTCGACCAGCGACTCGGCGACGCCACCTGGCTCATCCAGGTCGCCCGCGGCTACGACCTGATCTACAACCTGCCCTCGATCACGCCCGACCAGCGACGCCACATCGAAGACGACCTGATCCGCCCCGCCGCCCGCCATATCCTAGCCAACGGCTCCATGCGACGCTCGCCGACGAACTGGTCCGCCATCGCCATGGCCTCGGTCCTCATGGCCGGCACCGCCACCGACGACGAGGCACTCATCCGCGAAGGCCTCTACGGCGGCGGCGACGAGGACCACATCAAGGGCGGGGCGCTCTACCACTTCGGACCCGACTGCATCGACGCCGACGGAATGTGGTCGGAAGGCGCCATGGGCTATCAGTTCATGGCCCTCCAGGCCCTGGTGACCTACGCCGAGGTCGCCTGGCACCACGGGATCGACCTGTACCGCTACCGCGACGGCGCCCTCAAGCGGCTGTTCGATTCGCCGCTGCAGTACGCCTACCCCGACCTGACCACGCCGGCCATCCACGACAGCGGGCACGGCTCCATCGTCGGGCGCGAGGCCTACCTCTACGAATTCGCCTACCGCCGATACCGCGACGGGCGCTACCTGCCGATCCTCGACCAGGCCGCCACGCGCCTGGTCGCCAAGTTTCAACAGTTCCCCGTTTCGGTCCTCTACGACCTCGATGCCGACGCCGCCGCCGAGGCGACCGAGCCGGAAAGCGTGAACTTCTTCGGCGTCGGGTACGGCATCTTGCGCCTCACCGACGAGCGGGGCACCACCAGTCTCCTGCTGGACTACGGCCCGCACCGCTCCCACAGCCACCCCGATAAGCTCAACCTCGACCTGTGGACCTTCGGCGACCGGCTCATCCCCGACCCCGGCAGCGTGTGGTACGAACAGCCCATTTACCGCCAGTGGTACCACACCACGCTGTCGCACAACACGCTCATCGTCGACGAGCTCGACCAGCGCCCCACCGCCGCCGAGCAACTCATTTACGGCCCGGCCGCGACGCTGTCCATCCAGCGGGCAAGGACGAACGACGCCTATCCGGGCGTCCTGATGGACCGCGCGGTCTTCCTCACGGGCGACTATCTCGCGGACCTCTTCGGCGCCTTCGGGCGGGTCGACCGGACCATGGACCTCGCCTGGCACATCCGCGGCGAGTTCGCCACGGACCTCGCCGTCGAGCCATTCGCCTTCCCCGAGCCGCGCGAGATGGGCTACGTCGCCCTGGACAACTGCCGCCGTGCGAGCACCGACGGTCCGTGGCGGGCGACGTTCACACGCCCCGCGGGCACGGCACGGTTCCTCGCCGCCGGCGGCGCCCCCACCGACGTCATCCTCGGCGACGGCCACCTCGGGACCGAACGCCCCACCACGATCCTCCTGCGGCGCAGAACCGACCAGACGATCTACGGCAACGCCGTGGATATCTCCAACGCGCCCGACGGCTACGTCCGCTCGGTCGAGGCGACCGGCTCGCTCGAGGACGGCTACGGACTGCTCACGGTGACGACGGCGCGGGGTAAGGATCTCTGCTTCGCGGCATACCATCCGGGTCAGCACGTCGCCGGACCGCTGACGACGGATGCCCAACAGGCATTCGTGCTGCGTGACGGCCAGAGCGTCCGGGCGGCCTATCTCGGCGGGGGGACGGTCCTTCGGGTTAACGACGGGGACATCCGGCTGCAGCGCACCACGCCCGGCCTGCTGGTCCTTGAGCGCGTCGAGCCGTTATCTTATATCCTGACCAACCCTTCCGGCCGCGAGGCCGAGGTCGACGCGGCCCTTCCGGCCCTGAGGTCCATGACGGCGCACCGCCTCGACGCCCGGGGCCGTCGGACCGAGCCGCTGGCCGTCGGTCCCGACGGCGAAAGCGGCCGCATCCGCATCACTCTTCCCCCCGCCGGCTCGGTGGAATTCGCCCCCGCCGGCGCCGTCAGCGCCTATGACCACCGCCAACAGATGCTGCGCCGTCGCCAGGCCGAGCAAGCCGAGGCACGGCAGCTCGCGCGCGAGGCGGCCCTGGAACGCACACGCCGGCGCGAGACGAAGGCCGCCCAACAGCCCGTCCCGTCGGGCACCGTCGTCATCGCCCAGGCCGAGGCCTTCGACGCCGAGGGCGGCGGCACCATCGGGACCTCCACCACCAAGCGGGGGATCGTCGGCGGCGCCCTGTACGGCTGGGACAGCATCGGCCACTGGATCGAGTGGACCGTCGACGTACCCGCCGACGGGTACTATTATCTCACGCTGGCCTACTGCAGCGAACTGGTCGGCGCCGAGCGGGAACTGGGCATCAACGGCCGGGTGCCCGAGGGCCTCGACCCGATCGTCTTCCCCGGTACGGGCGGCTGGGCGAATGCCTCGGACGACTGGCGGCTGCTGACCGTACCCAACCCCGTGGCCAACCATCCCCGGCTGATCCGTCTGGCCGCCGGGGCCAATACGCTCCGCCTGACCAATACCAACGGCCGGGGCGTCAACCTCGACTACCTCGCGATCACCAGCCCCGACGTGACGATCACGCGGGAGGCGCTGCTGGAAGCGATGAACGGCGAATGACCCTGGACGAGACGGCCTATCCGCCGGCCGTCCGTGGCGTTCCCATCCAGATCAGGTGCGCGCCGCACTTGCGCTTGTTGGGGCAGTCGCCGGCGCCGAAGCCGCGAACGATGGCACGGCCGCCGGCGCGCCGGGCGCGGGCGACGAGGTCGCATTCGTCGTGCTTGCCGCCGGCGAAGGTCTCCACGCCGATCACGGTGACGGCCGGGTGCGCCAGTAGATAGTCGATGTGCCAGAAGAGGTTCTTGTGCTTGCGGCAGTGGCGGGTGATCCGGGCGCGCAGGTTCCGCTGGGCCGAGCCGCAATAGACGTATCGCCCCGCGGGGAATGTGCACTCGCCCAACACACCGACCTGCATCGCGACCGGGCGGCCGACCTCGATAAGAAGCTGGTAGACCCCCGCGTCGGTGTCCGGCCTGATCTCCGGCATGTCGGTCATGGTTGCATTATTGCATCCCCCCAAGCGCTTCGCCACTGTCCAACAGGACGACTTACGACGAACCCCGGTCGATCCTCCTGGTGAAAAACTTCTCTCGAATCCCCAAACGTCGGCCGGTAAAATAGCGGTTTACCCGTCGTGGTCCTTAACGATGGAAGGAGCAACCGATGGCGTCGATGCGAAGTGACATGGTCAAATCGGGACTGGAGCGAACGCCCCACCGCAGCCTGCTGCGGGCGACGGGGCTGACGGACGCGGACATGCGGCGGCCGTTCGTGGCGATCTGCAACAGCTACACGGACGTCATCCCCGGCCACGCCCACCTCAAGGCCGTCGGCGAGTACATCGCCCACGCGGTCCGCCAGGCCGGCGGGGTGCCGTTCGTATTCAACACGATCGGGATCTGCGACGGCGTCGCGATGGGTCACGTGGGCATGAAGTACAGCCTTCCCAGCCGCGAGCTGGTCGCCGATTCGGTCGAGACGATGGTCAACGCCCACCGCTTCGACGCGATGGTCTGCGTGCCCAACTGCGACAAGATCGTCCCCGGCATGCACATGGGGGCGATCCGCGCGAATATCCCCACCGTGTTCGTCAGCGGCGGGCCCATGGAGGCCGGACGGCTGGCCGACGGGACCGAGGTGGACCTGATTGACGCGTTCTACGCCGTCGTCCAGCGCACCCGCGGGCAAATGAACGACAAGCAGCTCAGGGACTATGAGCTCAACGCCTGCCCGACGTGCGGCTCGTGCAGCGGGATGTTCACGGCCAACAGCATGAACTGCCTCGGCGAAGCACTGGGGATGGCCCTGCCCGGCAGCGCCACGGCGCTGGCGACCTCGCCGGTGCGCAAGCGGCTCTACGAGCAGGCCGCCAAGCAGGCCGTCACCATGGCCCGGCAATGGGCCCGATCCGACTGCAGCACCGATTACCCCCTCCTGCCGAGCAACCTTTATACCATGGCGGCCTTCCGCAACGCCATGGTGCTCGACATGGCCATGGGCGGCTCGACCAACACGGTCCTGCACATCCTGGCCATCGCCCACGAGGCAGGCGTGAAGTTCACGCTCAAGCAGATCGACGCGATCAGCAGGAAGGTGCCCAATATCTGCCGCGTCGCGCCGTCGGCCACCCCCGAGGGGCGAATCTATCACATCCAGGACGTCCACCGCGCCGGCGGGATCCACACGATCCTCGGCCAACTGCTCCGCGACCTCCCCGACTTGCTCAACACGGATGTGATGACCGTCACCGGCAAGACGCTCGGGCAGAACATCCGCGCCTACAGCCTCCGCCACGGGCGCCCCAGCGCCGCGGTCGGCGAGTTGATCGACATCGGCTGCAGGCCGACGGGGCGATCGGTGGCCGAGGTCGTGGCGGACCTCGCGGCCGGGCCACAGGTCAAGACGCCCAAGGCCGCCAAGGCCGGCGGCAGGACGTTCAATGCCGACGACGTCATCCGCACCGCGGCGACCGCCTACACCAAGCGGGGCGGACTGGTCGTCCTGTACGGCAACATCGCCGCCAACGGGAGCGTGGTGAAGCTGGCCGGCGTCGACCCGGCCATGTACACCCACAGCGGCCCGGCGCGGATCTACGAAAGCCAGGAAGATGCCTGCGAAGGCATCCTCGCCGGCCAGGTCAAGCCCGGGGATGTCGTCGTGATCCGCAACGAGGGCCCCAAGGGCGGGCCCGGCATGCAGGAGATGCTCGCGCCGACCAGCTACATCAAGGGCGCCGGCCTCGGCGAGCGGTGCGCCTTGATCACCGACGGGCGCTTCAGCGGCGGCACGGCCGGGGCGTGCATCGGGCACGTCTCGCCCGAAGCCGCCGCCGGCGGCGAGATCGGCCTGCTGAAAAACGGCGACATCATCGAAATCGACATCCTTAAGCAGACCCTCAACGCCAAGGTCTCCAAGGCCGAATTCAACCGCCGCCGCAAGACCGCCAAGCGCCGCAAGCCCCGATTCACCACCGGCTGGCTGGCTCGCTACGCGGCGATGGCGACGTCGGCGGATACCGGCGGGGTCCTGCAGACGCCGAGGCTATAGCCTGCCGTTACAGGGAGAGCACGATGACACTGGAAGCGACGATCCGCGAGCGGCTGACCGACGCGATGCGCCAACACCGCGAGGTCGAAAAGAGCATTCTGCGGCTGGCACTGAGCGAGTTGCAGGCCCAGAAGGCTCGCGCGGGCAAGCTCAGCGAGGACGAGGCGCAGAAGCTGCTGCGGAAGATCATCGCCGGCAACAACGAGACGATCGCCGCCAAACCCGACGCCGATCACGCCCGCCTCGATCAGGAAAACGCGATCCTTGAGTCCCTGCTGCCGCAACTGTGGGACCTCGACGAGACGAAGGCGGCCCTCCAGGCCGACGACGACGCCCTCGCCGCCGTCCAGGCCGCCCCCAACGACGGCGCCGCCACCGGCGCGGCGATGAAGGCGTTCAAAAGCCGACAGGCGCCCGTGGATGGGAAGATCGTCGCGCAGGCGGTCAAGCAGTTGCGGGGCTGAGGAGTAATCGGTCGGATCCGTCGGATCAGACTGATCCGTCGGATGAAACAGACAAAAAACGAACCTCACTCCACGGTCACGCTCTTGGCCAGATTCCGCGGCTTATCGACGTTGCACCCGCGCAGGACCGCGGCCTGGTAGGCCAGCAGTTGCAGCGGGATGACCGTCAGGAGCGGCTGGAGGGCCTGGGGACAATCGGGGATGTAGAACACCGCGTCGGCATAGTGGCGGATCTCGTCGTTGCCCTCGGTCGCCACGGCGATGACGTACCCGCCGCGGGCGCGGACCTCCTCGATGTTCGAGATGATCTTGTCATACACCCCGCACCGCGGGGCGATGAACACCACCGGCATGCCCTCGTGGATCAGGGCGATCGGCCCGTGCTTCATCTCGGCGGCGGGCAGCCCCTCGGCATGGATGTAGCTGATCTCCTTGAGCTTCAGCGCCCCTTCCAGGGCGACGGGGTAGTTGTAGCCCCGCCCGAGGAACAGCCAGTTCTCCCGGCCGGCCACGCGGGAGACCACGTCGCGGATCCGGTCGCTCTGGGCGAGGACTCGCTCGATCTTGTCGGGGATCTCGGCCAGGGCTTCCATGTAGCGGGTGGTAACCTCCTGCGACATGAACTTCCGCCGGCCGAGATACAGCGCGAGCATCGTCTCGACGGCGACCTGGCAGGTGAAAGCCTTGGTCGAGGCCACGCCGATCTCGGGCCCGGCGTGAAGGTAGACGCCGGCGTCGGTCTCGCGGGCGATGGTCGAACCGACGGCGTTGACGATCCCCAGCGCCAGGGCGCCCTTGTCCCGCGCCTCCCGCAGGGCCGCCAGCGTGTCGGCGGTCTCCCCCGACTGGCTGATCGCCACCACGGCCGTCCCGCCGTCGATGATCGGGTTGCGGTAGCGAAACTCCGAGGCGTACTCCGTCTCGGCCGGGATCCGGGCGAGATCCTCGAAGAGAAACTCCCCGATCAGTCCGGCGTGCCAGGCGGTGCCGCAGGCGGTGAAGATGAACCGTCGGGTCCGGATCAACTCGCGGGCGACCGACTCGATGCCGCCCAACTGCACCCGCGATTCCCGCATGTCCAGTCGCCCGCGCAGGCAGTCGCGAATCGACTGGGGCTGCTCGAAGATCTCCTTGAGCATGAAGTGCTCGAACCCGCCCAGGGCGATCTCCTCGAGGCTGTACTCGATCAGCTCGACGTCCTTGGTGGTCGGGACGTTGTCGATCGTGATCGTCCGCATCCGGTCGCCGGTGATGACCGCCATCTCGTTGTCGTGGAGATACACCACGTTGGCGGTGTGGGCGACGATCGCCGCGGCGTCGGAGGCGACGATGTATTCATCCTGGCCGATCCCCACGATCAGCGGGCTGCCCCGCCGGGCCGTGACCATCGTATCCGGCTCGTCGCGACAGAGCACCGCGATCCCGTACGTGCCGGTCACCTCGTGCAGGGCCGTCCGGACGGCCTCGACGAAGTCGCCCGTCGAGGCGTAGAACTCGGCGATCAGGTTCGACAGCACCTCCGAATCGGTCTCGCTGGCGAAGGTGCGGCCCTTGGACTGAAGCCACTGCTTGAGCGCCAAGTAGTTTTCGATGATACCGTTATGAACCAGCGAGATGCATCCGTCGTCGCTGAGGTGCGGGTGGGCGTTCGCCTCGGTCGGCGAGCCGTGCGTAGCCCAGCGGGTGTGGGCGATACCGATGGTGGCGTCGGCGAGCGCAGGCGTCTCGGCGAGGCGCTGTTCGAGATTGGCGATCCGCCCGGGGCACTTGGCGGTCGTCAGGGCGCCGTCGGCGACGGCGCAGAGACCGGCCGAGTCGTAGCCGCGGTACTCCAGGCGCTTAAGTCCCTCTACTAGAATGTCTTGCGCCTTCCTGCGTCCGATGTATCCGACGATACCGCACATGCTGAACTCTCCTAGGACTTCCAGGACCGTGACGTATACTATACTCTATCGGCCCGTGCGGACCCCAACGTTGGTCCGCCGATGAAATGCGTAACCCAGGTTACGATTTTGTAGCGAGTTATGGCTCCGTCGCGCCCTGACAGGTCGGATTTGTTCACCCCCGCCGAGCGGGATGCCGTCGCCCGGCGCGCCCCTCTGGCGGTGCGGATGCGCCCGCCGACGCTCGACGAGGTGCTCGGGCAGGAGGCCTTCCTCGGCCCCGGCAAGCTGCTGCGGCGGATGATCGAGGCGAACCGGCTGACCAGCCTGATCTTTCACGGCCCGCCCGGCGTGGGCAAGACGACGCTGGCCGGGGTGATCGCCAACACCTGTGCGTGCACCTTTCGCACGCTGCACGCGGCGTCGGCGTCGGTGAAGGATGTGCGGGAGATCATCGACGCGGCGCGCGCGGAGCTGGCGACGCGGGAGACGCGGACGGTCCTGTTCATCGACGAGCTGCACCGCTTCAACCGCGCCCAGCAGGACGTGCTTCTGGCCGACGTCGAGAACGGGACGATCCTGCTGATCGGCGCGACGACGGAGAACCCCTACTTCGCGATCAATTCGCCCCTGTTGAGCCGTTCGAGCGTCTTTCGCTTCGAGCCGCTCACCGACGAGCACATCATCACCCTGCTCAAGCGAGCCCTGGCCGACGCCGAGCGCGGCCTGGGGCGCTACGCCGTCACAGCCGACGCCGACGCGCTGGCTCACCTGGCGAGGATCTCCGACGGTGACGCGCGGCGGGCCCTGACGGCCCTGGAGGTCGCCGTGCTCAGCCAGCTCCGGGCCGCCGGCGACGAGACCGCGCCGGTCCACGTCGACCTCGACACCGCCGTCGAGTCGATCCAGGCCAAGGCCATCGTCTACGACACGCACGGCGACCAGCACTACGACGCCGCCAGCGCCCTGATCAAGTCAATGCGGGGCAGCGACCCCGACGCGGCGGTCTACTGGTTGGCCAAGATGCTCGTCGCCGGCGAGGACCCCCGCTTCATCGCCCGGCGGATCGCCATCCTCGCCAGCGAGGACGTCGGCAACGCCGACCCGCGGGCCATCACCGTCGCGGCGGCGGCGTTCGATATCACCGAGAAGATCGGCATGCCCGAATGTCAGCTTACGCTGGCCCAGGCCGTCATTTACATGGCCTGTGCCCCCAAGAGCAATGCGGCCACCCGGGCCATCTATGGCGCCACCGACGACATCAAGGCCAACCGCACGCTGCCGGTCCCCATGCACCTGCGCAACGCCCCCCACCCCGCCATGCGCCGCGAGGGCGCCGCCGAGGGCTACCAGTACAGCCACGACTACCCCGGCGGCGTCAGCCCCGACCAGGACTACCTCGGCGTCGACCGCACCTATTATGAGCCCACCGATCGCGGCTACGAAAAGCACATCGCCGCCTACCTTCGCTACGCCCGGTCGCTGCGGGGGAAAAGCGCGCCAGGGGGTTGATTTCGACGACACGACGGGCGACAGTAAACGGTAAGGGGCACGTGTTCCGACGGGAACGCCTGCCGACCGAACAGGACTGTCCACGACCTCGGGCATCCGGACTGAACGAGGGTGCATCCGTATGAAAACGCAGCTCCGTCAACAGATCCGTGAGACACTGGCGGCCATGGACCCCATGACCCGGTACGCGCGGTCCCTCGCCGCTTGCAAGCACCTCACCTGCACCGACACCTTCCGGCAGGCGCAGGTGGTGATGATCTACCTGTCGATGGACGACGAAGTCGACACCGGCGCCATCGCCCTGGCCGGCTGGCAGGCCGGCAAGATTATCGCCGCGCCGCGGATCTCGTGGGAGCATCGCCGGCTGACTCCCCTGCAGATCACCTCGCTGGCCGCCGGCGTCGTCCCCGGCCGTCACGGCGTGCCCGAACCGCCGGAACACGCCTCCCCGGTGCCGGTTGAGATGATCGACCTGATCATCGTCCCGGGCCTGGCCTTCGACCGTCACGGCCGGCGGCTGGGGCGCGGCGGGGGCTTCTACGACCGCTTCCTGGCCCACGGTGAACGCGTCGCAACCACCTTCGGCCTGGCCTTCCGCGAGCAGGTCGTCGACGAACTGCCCTGCGACGACCACGACCACCCCATCGATCAGCTCGCCACCGACGAAGAGGTCCTCGATTTCCGCTCCTCCACCCGCCAGGCCGCGTCGGATCCGACGTCGGCGTGAGCACCGCCCCAGGCGTTCGCGGATCAGGGCCGGCACCCGGTGGGACACGCGACGTCCCAACCGCGACACCTGCCCTTCAGCCTGCCGCTCGTCGCCCTTTGGCTTTCCCCACTGGCCGCCCGAGGGTCCACAGCAGGCCCGCGACGGCCACCCAGATCGCCGGCGGCCAGAGGGGCGACGGCAACCAGGCGCCGCCGCCGGAGGCGGCCGCCGACCAGGCGAAGGTGGTCGGGCAGAGCCGCCACAGCGTCTCCGGCGGCCCAGGCCCGGGCGCCAGGTATGTCCACGCGAGATGGACCGCCGCCGGCCCGCCGGCGACGGCCACCAGGCCGGCCAGCAGGGCGACGGACGCCGCGGCCCGACCGACCAGGGCGACGCGACCCAGCAGCGAGCCGGCCGCGAAGGCGACCACGACGATCGTCGCGGCCCGCGCCACGTCGGGGGCGTCCGCGTCGGCCAGCCACGCCGCGGCGCCGACGAACGGCGCCGCCAGCAGCGCCCACACGACCCATTCGGCCGCATCCCGCCAGCGCGGCCGCCGGCCGCGCGCGTGGATCATCAGCGGATAGGCGATCAGCGCGAACGCCACCTGTCCGACCGCCAGCGCCTGCAGCGCCGGCGGCACCGTCGGCGCCCCCGCCGGGTGAACCGCCCGCGGGAACAGCCCCACGGCCAGCGCCGCCAAATTCGCCGCCAGCCATAGCAGCCCGCCCGCCGTCCACACGTGCAACGGCTCCGCACCGTGCGTCGCCTGCGTTCGCCCCGATGACGAAATCATGGGCGGATTATACGCGCCCGCGTGCGGCATCACCAGACGATCCCGGCCAAGCCGGCTGCCGCGTCCAATGGGCAAGCGAAGACTTGACAGCCGCGTGACGCTCTGGTGGACTGACGACGTGCGCCACGCGGACAACGGACCCGCGGGATCCGGAGACTGGCATGCATACAACCCCACGAGCTCGTGCCGCCGCCACCGTCAGCGCTGCGTCGGTCCTGGCGACGGTGTGCCTTGCGACACTGGTGAGGCCGGGCTGCGACAGCGGCAACCGCGGCGACGCCGACCCGACCGCCCCAACCGCGGCCCGGACACAACCGGCCGAGCGTGCCGCCGAGGTCCCTGCGCCGCCTGTGGAAACGATCGCCACCGCCCCCGCCGTGGAAACGGTCGCCACCGCCCCCGCCACGGAAGCGGAGGCCCCGAGCGCCGTCGATCCGGCGATCGCAGCGCTGATCGAGCGGCTGGGGGCGGCGGCGCCCGCCGAGCGCATCGGGGCGACCGAGGCGCTGGCGGCGATGAAGGAGCAGGCCGCGCCGGCCGTGGAGGCACTGTCGGGGCTGTTGAGCGACGCGGACCCCTCGGTGCGGGCGGCGGCAGCGCGGGCGCTGGGGTGGATCGGCGAGCCGTCCTCGCCGGCGGCCGAACCGCTGATGCGGCTGCTGGACGACCCGGTCGTCGAGGTCCGCGTGCGGGCGGCGTTCGCCCTGGGGCGTCTGGACCCTCAAGCGGCCGCACCGGCGATCGACAGGCTGATCACGCTGCTGCAAACCGACGTCGTTGACGTCCGTCGGCGAGCGGCCACAGCGCTGGGGGCGATGGGGACGACCGATCCGTCGGCGGTGCTGCCGGTGCTGGTAGCCGCCACCCGCCACGGCGACGCCGGCGTGCGCAACGAGGCGGTCCTCGCGATCAAGACACTCGGCCCGGCGGCCCGCTCGGCCGCGCCGGCCATCGCGGCGGTGCTGACCGGCGAGACGAACCCGCGCGTCCGCAAGCACGCGGCGTTGACGCTGGGGCGGATCGACCCCGATCCGGCCGTCGCCGTGCCGGCGCTGATCGAAGGTCTCGGCGCCGATGACGAGAAGACCCGCTTCGAATCGGTCCTCTCGCTGTCGATGCTCCGCGGCGGCGCGGCGGCGGCGACCGAGGCGCTGACCGCGGCGCTGGACGACCCGGTCGAGCGGATCCGCGACATCGCCGCCCCGCTGGCGCTGCGGCGGATCGGCACGCCGGCCGTGCCCCGCCTGGCGGCGATCCTGCGAAACCGCCGGCACCCCCACCGCCCGCGGGCGGTGATGGCCCTGCGGATGCTGGGGACGTTCGACACCGAGGTCGCCGCCCTCCTGCGCGAGGCCGCCGCCGACAGCGACCCGCGGGTCCGCCAGGCCACCCAGGCCCCCCTCCCGCCCGGCGCGACCGCGGTGCTGCAACCTTGACACGCCGCGGCGTCCTCGCTAAGAGCGAAGGGCAAACCGGCCCCCTACTGTTCTGTCCCACGAGGAGTTCTCCATGCTGGAAGTCGGCCCGAAAGAGATCGATGCCGTCGCGAAGGTCATCCGCAGCGGCAAGATATTCCGCTATCACGCCGGCGGGCAGTGCGAGCGGTTCGAGCGGCGTTACGCCGCGAAGCTCGGCGCCCGGTACGTGTGCCTGACCAGTTCGGGCACGACGGCGCTGACGGCGGCGATGGTCGGCCTGGAGATCGGCCCCGGCGACGAGGTGATCGTGCCGGCCCACACGTACATGGCCACGGCGGTGGCGGTCCTGGCGGCCGGGGCGATCCCGGTGCTGTGCGACATCGATGAGTCGATCACGCTCGACCCGGCCGCGCTGGAGGCGGCGATCGGCCCCCGCACCCGCGCGGTCGTGCCGGTCCACATGTGGGGCGTGGCGTGCGACATGCGGGCGATCCGGCGCATCGCCAAGAAGTACAACCTGCTGATCGTCGAGGACGCCTGCCAGGCCGTCGGCGGCAGCTACCGCGGCAAGCCGCTGGGCACACTGGGCGACGCGGGGGCGTTCAGCTTCAACTACTTCAAGAACATGACCTGCGGCGAGGGCGGCGCGGTGGTCGCCAACCGCAAGGCGGTGATGAACCGCGTGCGGACGATGATCGACTGCTGCAACGCCTACTGGACGGGGCGCAAGGCCGACGTGCAGCCGTTCGTTTCGAACGGCTCGCGGGCGTCGGAGATCCAGGGCGCCCTGCTGAACGTCCAGCTCGACCGCATCGACGGGCTGGTCGGCCGTCTGCGCCGGCAGAAGCGGCGGATCGCCGCCGCGACGACCAAGGCGGGTCTGGCGCCGACGCCGGTGCACAATCCCGACGGCGAGTGCGCCACGCAGATCAGCTATCTCTTCGACACGGCCGCCCAGGCCGACCGCTTCGCCGACCTGGCCGGCGGGACTGTCACCGGCAAGACCGGCCGGCACACGTACACCGAGTGGGACGCCATCCGCGCCAAGCGCGGCTCGCACCACCCGGCGCTGGACCCCTTCAACCTCAAGGCCAACCGCGCCTGCCGCAAGCAGTATGGCCGGGACGTCTGCAAGAGGTCCCTGGATATCCTCGCCCGCACTGTCATGATCGGCCTGAACCCGCGCGCGACGGCCGCCGACCTCCAGCGGAGGATCCGAACGATCAACGACGCGGCCGCCGCCGTGCTGGAGTGACAACGATGGTGGAGCCTCACACGTCGCTGCCGACGCTGAGAACCGAACGGCTCATCCTGCGCCCGCTCACGCCCGCCGACGCCGACGACGTCGGCCGCCTGGCCGGCGCCAAGGAGGTCGCCGCGACCATGCTGTACATGCCGCACCCCTATGAGGACGGTCTGGCCGAGCGATGGATCGCCTCGCTGGCCGCGCATTGGGTCGCCCGGCGGGAACTGCACCTGGCGATCACGGCCGCCGCGACGGGCGAGCTGGTCGGCGCGGTGGGCCTGTCGGGCCTGGACAACCCCCACCGCCGCGCGGAGCTGGGCTACTGGATCGGTGTTCCTTATTGGGGACGTGGTTATGCCACCGAGGCGGCGCGGCGGCTGGTCCGCTTCGCCTTCGAAGAAGTGGGGCTCCACCGCGTCGTCGCCCACCATTTCACGCGGAACCCGGCCTCGGGGCGGGTCCTGGCCAAGGTCGGCATGACGCACGAAGGCACGCTGCGGCAGCACGTGCTCAAGCACGGGGTGTTCGAGGATCGCGAGGCGTGGGGGATGCTGGCGACGGAGGTCTAGCCCCTACGGAACGTATCCCTCCGGCACGTTGATCGCGTCGGACTGGCGCAGGTCGAGATAGGTCGGGCCGGCGAGGCGGCCGCCGTTGCGACGGTGCCAACTGTCGAGGTAGCCGAGCCGCCGTTCGATCGAGGGGACGCCCACCGGCGGCAGGCCGTCGGACGGCAGGTCGCCGAAGCGGATCTCGGTCACCGCCAGGCCGTCGCTGGCCTCCAGGAGGATGGAGGCCTCCGCGCGGCTGTAGCGGCCGCGGAAGTTGCCGACGTCGATGGTGGTGATCTGGTTGAAGTACGGCTTGCCGGCCAGCAGACCGAGGATCTTCAATCCCGCCGTCAGGTCCTCCCCGGGCCACACCCGCCCGCAGTCGGGCGCCGGTTCCCGCAGGCCGGTGATACGCACCATCGGCCAGCGCATCGCCTGCAGGCGGGCGCTGTCGGTCGGCAGGACGACGCCCTGGTCGTCGATGTACCGCTCGATCGGGCCGCGAACCGCCCGGGCGACGGGGCGGCGGTACTCGGCGTCCACGACGATCCGCCCGGCCGACATCGCCTGATCCTCCGCCCCTGCGGCCGCGCGTTCGATCCGCACCTCGTGCACACGACGAATCCACGGACACCGCCGCGCCTCGGCGTACACCCGCTCGGCCAGGTGAGGCTCGAACGTCTCGGCCCGCGGCCCGGCCGCCCGGGACAACCGGGCGCGGAGCTCCGCCGCCACGGCCTCGACCATCCAGTCCGGGCGATCGGCCAGCACCACCACGGCCGTGCTGTCGGCGTACGACGGCTGGGCCATCACGTATCCGCGAAGCTCCCCCAGCCCCACCACCGCACCGACCGCCGCGCCGATCACCAGCGCCACAGCGGCCATGCGGCCCGCCGCCGCACGCTTCTCGTCGGCCGGCAGCCCCGCCCACCATCGCCGCACCGGACCCGGTTCGGCGGGCTTGGGCGACGGCTTGATCTTGCGTTGCCTGCGTTTGCCGGCCATACGTCTCACCCGCAGTTTCTCGAGCGCCCCGAGGAAAGGACCTCGTCGGCGAGGGCCCGCCGCCGCAGCGCCATGGCCACCAGGCGGTCGCACAACTCGGCGAAGTCGACCCCGGCCGCCGCGGCGGCCTTCGGCAGCAGCGAGTGGGCCGTGAAGCCGGGGATCGTGTTGGTCTCCAGCGCCCACACGCGGCCGGTGGCATCCACGCGGAAGTCGGTCCGAGACATGTCGCGGCAGCCCAGGACGTGGTGGGCCGTCAGGGCCGCCGACGTCAGCCCCTTGACGGCCCGGTCGTCCAGGCCGTGATCGAGGATGAATTCGGTCGCATCGTCGTCGTACTTGGCGGCGTAGTCGTAGAAGTCCCGCCCGACGCGGATCTCCATCACCGGCAGTGCCTCCTCGCCCAGCACGCCGACGGTGAACTCCCGCCCCGCGACGAACCGCTCGACCAGGGCGCGGGAATACTTGTCCAGCAACCCGGCCAGGGCGTCGGCGCGGCGGGCGGCGGTCGGGGCGATGACGATATCCACGCTGGACCCGCCGTCGACCGGCTTGAGCACGCAGGGCAGCCCCGGCGTGCGGAGCAGTTGCGTCCGGCGGGCGTCGTCGTTGAACTCCTCGACGACGACCCAATCGGGTGTGTCGAGGCCAGCCTTGCGAAAGAGCTGCTTGCTGGCGGCCTTGTCCATCGCCAGTTCGCTGGCGTGCGGATCGGCCCCGACGTAAGCGAGGGCGCGATCCTCGCAGCACTGCTGCATCTGGCCGTCCTCGCCGAAGGCGCCGTGCATCGCGATGAACACCACGTCGATGGCCGGATCGTCCAGCGGCTCGATGTGCAGCGGGTGGATATCGGCCAGGCGGACGCGGTGGCCGCGGCTTTCCAGCGCCTCGGCGACGGCCCGGCCGGACATCAGCGAGACCTCCCGCTCGGCGGAGATGCCGCCGGTGGCCACGAGGATTGTCAGGGGCCCGTCGGTTCCGTGCTGGCCTGTCTCATCCATGATCGTTTTCCCCTGCCGTGGCCGTCGGCGGCGCCTCCGGCGCCGCGGGGCTCACCAGATTTCCAGTTCCAGTTCCAGGTACACCTCGAACCGCTTGTAGACCGCCTCGCGGATGATGTTGATCAGCTTGAGCACGTCGGAGGCCCGCGTGTCGGGGTCGGCGAGGATGAAGTTGGCGTGCTTCTCGCTGACGTGCGCGCCGCCGACCCGTCGTCCCTTGAGACCCGCCTGGTCGATCAGGGCGCCGGCGGACATGCCCCGGGGGTTCTTGAAGACGCAGCCGGCGTTGGGGTGGCCCAGGGGCTGGCTGTTCTTCTTGTAGATCCAGATTTCCTTCACCTGCCGGAGGATCCGGTGCGGATCGTCCTCGCTCAGGCGGAACGACGCGCCGAGGATGACCGGCGAGGTGATGTTCGTGGAGCGGTAGCTGAAGGCCAGGTCGTCGTGGGTGCGGGTGAAGGCGACCCCGTCGGCGGCCATGACCTCGACCGAATCGATGATCGACCCGACGTCGCCGAAGTCGCCGCCGGCGTTCATCCTCACGCACCCGCCGATCGTGCCGGGGATGCCCGTCAGGCACTCCAGCCCCGCCCAGCCCTGGCGGACGCAGTGCAGCACGAGCTTGGGCAGGTCCCGCCCGGCGCCGACGGTCAGCACCCCGTCGGCGAACCGCACGCCGGAGAACGCCTCCGCCGACAGGTGCACGACGGCGCCCTTCACGCCGCCGTCGTCGATCAGCAGGTTGGCCCCCCCGCCCAGCACATGGAGGGGCACCTCGCTGTCACGGCAGCGGCGCAGGACCTCGCGGAGCTGATCCGCGTCGGTCGGCTCGATGAAATACTCGGCCGGCCCGCCGATGTGAAACCACGTGCGCTCGGCCAGCGACACGCCGGTCCTGACGATCGAGTCCAGCCCTGCGAACAACTGCCTGGATCGGGTGTCCGTCATGCGATGGGGCTCCGCCGCTCGTCCGACGGCCTTTCAGCCTGCCGGTCGCCGAGACGATCGAGGACCGTATCGGCGATTTCCCACACGTTGCCCGCGCCCATCGTCACCAGCAGGTCGCCGGCGGTCAACGTGGCGACCAGGTGGTCGGCGATCTGCGCGAATGTCTTGAGGTACCCGGCCCGTCCGCCCTGCAGGCGGATCTGCGAGGCCAGGTCCTCCGAGCAAATATAGTCTTTCTCCCGGACGCTGTCGCGAACGAAATAGATATCCGGCACGACCACCTCGTCGGCGGCCGAGAAGCTGCGGGCGAAATCGTTCAGCAGGAACCGCGTTCGCGAGTGCTGGTGCGGCTGGAAGACGCACACCAGCCGCCGCGGCCCGTAGCGGTCGCGCAGGGCCCGCAGGGTCACCTGGATCTCGGTGGGATGGTGGGCGTAGTCGTCGACCACCGTCACGCCGCCGGCGCGGCCCTTGACGGTCATCCGCCGGTAGGTGCCGGCGAAACTGCCCAGCGCGTCGGCGATCTGCCGCGGCGCCAGCCCGGCGTGGTGGCCGATGGCGCAGGCGGCCAGGGCGTTGTAGACGTTGTGCAGCCCCGGCTGGCGGAGCTCGATGCGGGTGAACTCCCGCCCGGTGAAGCTCACGTCGAAGCGGTAGAGCCCCGTTTCGGCTTCGACGTTCACCGCCCGCCACATGCACCCGTCCCGCAGGCCGAACGTCTGCACCTCGCAGACGGCCGACCGGGCGGCGGCGGCGACGTTGCGGTCCTCGCCGTTGACCACGGCGATCCCGTCGACGCTCACGGCGGCCAGGAAGCTGCGGAAGGCCTCGATGATCGCGTCGAGGTCCCCGTAGCAGTCCAGGTGGTCCTCCTCGATGTTCAGCACCGCCGCCAGCGTGGGCCGCAGGTTCAGGAAGCTGCGGTCGTACTCGCAGGCCTCGGCGACGAAGAACCGCCCCTGTCCGACGCGGCACGGCCCGCCGAGCTGGGGCACCGTGGCGCCGACGATGAAGCTCGGGTCGAGCCCGGCGGCGACGAGGGCGTGGGCGACCATCGCCGTCGTGGTGCTCTTGCCGTGCGTGCCCGCGACCGCCACGCCGCACTGGGCGGCCATCAGCTCGCCGAGCATCCGGCTGTACTTGACGCACCGCACGCCCGCGGCCCGGGCGGCGAGCAGCTCGGGATTGGCCTCGTGGACGGCGGCCGAGTAGACCACCCGGTCGCAGCCGTCGGGAACATACTCGCCCTGGTGGCCCAGGTGGATCGTCGCCCCGGCGTCGCGGAGCCGTTCGACCGCGGCCCCGCCGGCCAGGTCGCTGCCGGAGACGACCGCCCCGCGCTGGATGAGCATGTCGGCCAGGGCGCGCATGCCGGTGCCGCCGATGCCGATCAGGTGAATGGTCTGTCCGGCGTAGGTCTGCTCCACCTGCGGGGCTCTCCGGTGCGCCTGGCGTGAAAGCAACAGGGTATGCCTCATCCTAACTCCTTCCGTGAACCAATGCAAAGGTCCCACACCCGCGACGACCCGCCCTCCGCGTGCTCGGCGGGGCCGGTGTGGATTCGTCCCGCCGGGCGCACACGATGAGATGCCAAAGCTGGCCCGTCCTCTCTGCTTATCGTTCGCCGCCGCGCTTTTTCTTGAGCCGCACCGCTCCCCGGCCGTCCAAACGCAACAGCGCCTTGTTTTTGGGGTTGCGTTCGCCTATCCTGGCGGCTGTCGGCGCATGGGAGACGCCGCCGTCCTATCTTTGAAAGGGAACGACCATGTTCGATTCGCTTTCACGAAGCTGGGAGTACGCCAAGACGAGTTACGCCCTGCTGTGGGACCACAAGCACCTCATCGTCCTGCCCCTGCTGGCGGGGATCGCGGCGATGGTCGTCTCGGCCAGTTTCGTCCTGCCGCTGTGGCAGGCGGGCACGATCGAGCAATGGGCCGCGGCGGAGAACGGCGAGGGTGACGGCGACGTGGTGATGTACCTGACGCTGTTCGCGTTCTACTTCTGCAACTACTTCGTCATCGTCTTCTTCAACACCGCCCTGGTCGCCTGCGCGATGCAGGCCCTCAACGGCGGGCGACCCACGTTGGGCTACGGGCTGGCTCTGGCGTGGCGGCGATTCGGGCCGATCTTCGGCTGGGCCGTCGTCTCGGCGGTCATCGGGGTGGTGCTGCGGATCATCGAGAACTCCAACAAGCGGGCGGCCCAGTTCATCTCCGCGGTCCTCGGGATGGCCTGGACGGCCATGACGTACCTGGTGGTGCCCGTGATCGCCGTCGAGGGCGTCGGCCCCGCCAAGGCGTTCAAGCGGTCGCTGGCGGTCCTCCGCAAGACGTGGGGCACGGCGCTGGTGGGGAACTTCTCGCTGGGGCTGCTGAGTTTCCTGGTGATGCTCCCGGTGCTGCTGGGCGCGGGCGTGCTGATCTACCTGGGGATGATGAGCGGCTCGGCGGTGGTCGCGGCGGCGTGCGTCGCCGTCGCCGTCATCGTGGTCGCGCTGGCCATCGCCTTCAGCAGCGCCGCCGACGTCGTCTTCAAGGCCGTCCTGTTCAGCTACGCCACCGGACGAACGCTGCCGTCCAATATCGACACCCGTGAGTTCGCCGACGCCTTCGCGCCGCGGGACTAGCTAGGACACCTGCGGCTGCTGACGGGCGGCGAGGATCGCCTTGACGGCGCCGACGAGGTAGAAACTGCCGGTCACGCAGATGATGTCCTCGCGGCTGACGGCCGAGGCGGCGATGTTGAGGGCCTCTTCGACGCTGTCGGCCAGTTGGGCGGTCTTGCCGGTGCACTCCTCGAAGGCGTCGGCCAGGTCGCGCGTCTTGGCGGCGCGGGTCCCGCCGACCGAGGCGAAGACGATCTTGTCGGCGCCCAGCGCCAGTTCCCGCATCATGCCGGGGATGTCCTTGTCGACGGCACAGCCGAAGACGACGACCATCGAGTCGTACGGGATGTTCTGCCCGATCGCCCGCATCAACGCCGCGACGGACGCGGCATTGTGGGCGCCGTCGGCGATGATCCGCGGGTCGGGGCAGACCATCTCCATGCGCCCGGGCAGATAGGTCTGGCGGAGCCCTTCGATGGCGGTGGCGTCGTCGATCTTGTCGAAGCCCTTCTTCTTCAGCTCATCCAGCAGCGCCAGCGCCAGCCCGCAGTTGACGGCCTGGTGCTCGCCGAGCAGCGGCACGGGCAGGTGCTCGAAGCGGCTGGTGTCGGTGGTCATGCACACGCGGGTCTGCGGACCGCTGTCGCGGCTGGACTCGAAGCGGTAGCTGAAGTCGATGTCCTTGCCGGCGAACATCAGCGGGGTCTTGGCTTCCTTGGCGGCGCGGCGCAGGACCACCTCGACCTCCGGCCGCTGCGGCACGCTGACGGCCGGGATGTCCCGCTTGAAGATCCCCGCCTTCTCCTTGGCGATCTGGTCGACCGTCCGACCGAGCTGGTGCATGTGGTCCAGCGAGATGCTCGTCAGGCCGCACACGTCCGGCATGAGCACGTTCGTCGAGTCCAGTCGTCCGCCCAGACCCGTCTCGATGACGGCGACGTCCACCTCCTCGTTGGCGAAGTGCAGGAACGCGATGGCCGTGAGGATCTCGAAGAACGTGGGCTTCTCGTCGCCCATCCGGGTGATGATCGGCTCGACCGCCGAGATCAGGCGGGTCATCGCCGCCTGGGTGATCATCGTGTGGTTGATGCGGATCCGCTCGCGGATGTCGGTGATGTGCGGGCTGGTGTACACCCCGACCTTGTACCCGCAGGTGATCAGCATCTGACTGAGCATCTCGACCGTGGAGCCCTTGCCCTTGGTCCCGGCGATGTGGACGCTGCGGATCCGGTCCTGGGGATTACCTAACCCCTCCAGGAGCTTATACATACGGTCGAGACTGAAGGTGTCGCGGTTGTAGCGCACCCGAAGCATCTGCTCATAGTCGGTCATGGAGAACAGATACTTGAGCGCGGCATCGTACCTGCGGAAGGTCCCGGAGGCCGATTTGCCGCGACTCGTTTTCTTGTCGGAGGTTGCGATGGCCATAGTGAGTGCAACTATACCAGATCCGGCCGGCAAGTCAAGCAGTCAGGCTCGTAAGTGTATCATAAGACTATACTTGTCCATATGTTACATGAAACATTTTTCGCCTTGCCCACTTCAGCCGTTACTTATTCTATGCAAGAAATGCTCAATATGTTGAGGGGGGTGGCGCCCGATCGCCCTGCCGATTGGGGCCACCCGCTTTGCGCTTGCGTTGGGCGGCGATTTTGCAACACTAACAGGCATCGGCGAGCACATATCGATCGCACTGGGTGACAGCGAGGCGACCCATGGCCCAACTCCTGGAAGAACAGCGTGAGAACTGGGGAACGCGATCCGGCTTCGTCCTGGCCGCCATCGGCTCGGCCGTCGGGCTGGGCAACCTGTGGGGCTTCCCCTACAAGCTCTACAGCTACGGCGGCGGTGCGTTCCTGATCCCCTACATCGTCGGGATGCTCCTGATCGGCATTCCGGTGCTGATCCTGGAGTTCAGCCTCGGCCACATGACACAGCGGGCGGCCCCCGACGCCTTCCGGGGCGTCAACCGCCGCAGCGAGCCGGTCGGCTGGTGGGGGATCCTGCTGGGGTTCGTCATCGTTACCTACTACGCCGTCATCCTGGCCTACTGCCTGAGCTTCTTTCTCGTCAGCGTGCAGGGGCTGTTCAACGGCGGCGAGCTGCCCTGGGCCGCCAAGGGCGCCGAGGGCGTCACGCAGGCCGAAGGGTACTTCTACGGGACCTATCTCCAGATGCCCGAGAACGCCCCGCCGGGCACGCTGGGCGGGCTGGTGCCGAATATCGTCTGGAGCCTGATCGTCGTGTGGGTGATGATCTACCTGTGCATCTTCCGCGGCGTCCGGCTGGTCAGCAGGATCGTCCTGTGGACCGTCCCGCTGCCATGGCTGATGCTGCTGATCCTCACCGTCCGCGGCCTCACCCTTGAGGGCGCCGAGACGGGGCTGGAATACTACCTCCGGCCCGTCTGGTCGGAACTGGCCAAGCCGACGACCTGGCGTTACGCCTTCGGGCAGGTGTTCTTCTCGATGAGCCTGGCGTTCGGCGTGATGGTCACCTACGCCAGCTTCCTTCATCGCAAGAGCGATCTGAACAACAACGCCGCCATCATCGGCCTGGGCGACATGGGCACCAGCTTTGTCGCGGGCATCGCCGTGTTCGCCACGCTGGGGGGCATGGCGGTGACCACCGGCGGGGCGGTCGACACCGTCGCCAAGGAAGGGCCCGGCCTGGCGTTCGTAGCGTTTCCCTACGCCCTGGCCCAACTGCCCTATTCGGCGCTGTTCTCGACGATCTTCTTCTTCGCCCTGATCACGCTGGGCATCGACTCGGCGTTCTCCATCGCCGAGAGCGTCCTGGCCTCCATCGTCGACAAGCTGCGGTGCAATCGCCACGTCGCCCTGGTGATCATGGTCCTGGTTGCCCTGGGCATCGGCCTTCTCTACTGCACACGGGGCGGCCTGCTGTGGCTGGACGCGATGGACGGGCTGATCATGGGGCCGTGGGGGATCGCCCTGCTGGGACTGCTGCAGTGCGTCGTACTGGGCTGGACGTACCGCATCGCCCGCCTGCGCCACCACGCCAACGAGCGAAGCGACTGGCGGCTGGGCGCGTGGTGGGACTGGCTGATCCGTGTCGTCGTCCCGGTGATGCTCTCGGCGCTGTTCATCTGGAGCCTCTTCGATCAGGCGACAACACCCGGGTTTCTCAAGACCGACAAGGGGTTCACCCACTGGCCCCACCTGGTCGCCCTGATCGTCGGCGCCGTGGCTCCCCTGCTGGCGGTGGCGCTGAGCCTGATCCGCTCGGGCGGCGCCGATACCCACGCCGCCCACGTCGGCCACCCCACCGGGCCGCGGACGGGCGGCCTCCTGGGCCTGGCGTTGGCCGTCGTCGCCGTGGTGCTCGTGTGCCTCGGCTTCGCCCATGCCCTCCATGCCAAGGCCGACTACACCGACGCCGGCCTGCAGGACGCCGGCAAAGCCGCCCTCACCGCCGGTCGGACGGTCCTGCTGACCGGCCTGGGCCTCAGCCTGCTGGCCCTGGTGCTGGGCGCCGCCGGCGTCGTCGTCGCCGAGACCGACCGCCGGCGCCCCAGCCGCTGGGCCCGCGGGGCCGCCAGCCTGTCGGTCCTTTCCACCGGCGCCTGCGCCGGCCTGCTGCTGGCCCTGCTGGTGATGGCCGGGCAGTTCGATCGGCCGGACGCCGACGCCGTCGCGGCGGCAACCCAACCGGCCGCCACGCAGCCGGCGACCCGGCCGGGCCAAGCGGCCGTCGCGCCAACCCCCCAACCCGCCGCCACGCAACAGGCCGCATCCCAGGTGGCGACAACGCAACCGGCGACCCGGCCGGCGGTGGAACACCCGACACTCTCCGGCTGGTCGCTGGCGACCCTGGCCGTGATGCTCCTGCTGGTGGTCGGCGGGCTGCTGCTATGCTTCTACCTGGCCCTCAAGGCCGCCGGGGGCGCCGAAGCCGCCCAGGTCTCCGAGGGGTTCGATAACAACACCAAGGATTGAGAGGCCCGATGCCAACCGTCTCCTTCACCCGATCGCTCGACCTGGACGACACCTGGGACGTCATCGTCGCCGGCGGCGGGCCCGCCGGCTGCACCGCCGCGACCGCCGCCGCTCGCGAGGGCGCCAGGACGCTGCTGATCGAATCGACCGGCTGCCTGGGCGGAATGGGCACCGCCGGACTCGTGCCGGCGTGGTGCCCGTTCTCCGACAAGGAAAAGCTCATCTATCGCGGCCTGGCCGAGCGGGTGTTCACGCTGAGCAAGGCTCAACAGCCCCACGTCGCCGACGACGCGATGGACTGGGTCCCCATCGACCCGGAAGGTCTCAAGCGGATCTACGACGACCTGGTCACCGACGCCGGGGCGACGGTACGGCTGTTTACGACGCTGGCGGCCGTCCAACGCGATGAGCACGGCGGCGTCAATGCGATCATCACCGCCTCCAAGGCCGGCCTGAGGGCCCTGCGGGCGAAGGTCTTCGTCGACTGCACCGGCGACGGCGACCTGGCCGCGTGGGCCGGGGCCGACTTTGAGATGGGCGACGAGGAGGGCAACCTCCAGGCCGCCACGCACTGCTTCGACCTGGCCGGCGTGAACGACTACCACTACAGGCACGGGCCCTGGCTGCACCCCGGCAACCCCCACAGTCCCGCCCACCTGATCAAGGACGACCCGGACTTCCCCGACATCCTCGACGCCCACCTGTGCAACAACACGCTGGGACCCGGCACCGTCGGCTTCAACGCCGCCCACCTGTATGGTGTCGACTCGACCGACCCGGCCTCGCTGTCGGACGCGATGATGCTCGGCCGCCGGATGGCGAAACAGCTCCGCGACGCACTGGCCGCCTACCACCCGGCTGCCTTCGCCTCCAGTTACGTGGTCAACACCGGCGCGCTGATGGGCATCCGCGAGAGCCGGCGGATCGTCGGCGACTACCGCCTCACCCTCGACGACTACCTCGCCCGCAAGAGCTTCCCCGACGAGATCTGCCGCAACAACTATTACGTGGACATCCACGGCTCCCGCAAAGATGCCAACGGCACCCCCAAGTCGATGAAAGAGGGCACGCACCGCTACGGCCCCGGCGAATCGCACGGCATCCCCTACCGCTGCCTGACGCCCCGGGACCTGCGGAACGTCCTGACGGCCGGGCGGGATGTCTCGGCCGACCGGGCCGTGCACGGCTCGATTCGCGTGATGCCGCCCTGCCTGGCCATGGGCGAAGCGGCGGGCCTGGCCGCGGCGATGGCCGCGACGACCGCCGACGCCAACGTCCACGCGGTGGACACCGATGACCTGCGCGACCGCCTGCGGGGCTACGGGGCCTGGTTGCCGTAACTTGCTGCGTGGCGGTACAATGATCATAAGGGGGCGACGGTGTCGATTGAGGGGCGTGCGCCAACGGCGAAACACAAGTCGATGCGGGTGATGATCCCGGCGAAGCGCGCCTGCGGTACCGGCCGCGGGTCGTGTGGGTATCGCTGGTGTGTTATGGTGCCTCTAGCGGCCCCGCATGGCCCGCTGGATGTCGCGCTTGACCTGGCGGTCCTTGAGGTCGCGCCGCTTGTCGCGCAACTGCTTGCCGCGACCGACGCCGAGCTCGACCTTGGCGTAGCCGTGATGGAAGTAGACGGCCAGGGGGATGATCGTCATGCCCTTCTGGGCGGTGAGCTTGGCCAGTTCGTCGATCTGCCGCTTGTGCAGCAGGCACTTGCGCGTGCGTTTCGGCTCGTGCTGGAGAACGCCGACGGCCTGGGGGTAGGTGGCGATCTCGGCGCCGACGAGGAAGACCTCCTCGCCGCTCACACGCGCGTAGGCCTCCTCGAGGTTGCACTTGCCCGCCCGGAGGCTCTTGACCTCCGTGCCGGTGAGCACCAGCCCCGCCTCGACCCGCTCGTCGATGTGATACTCGTGGAACGCGCGGCGGTTGCGGAACCGCGGGGCGTGCGGGCCCGACGGGGCCTGGCCGGTGGCTGTCTTGTGCTTCTTGGCCATCAGGGATCGTCGCCCGCCGACAGGCGGCGCCTCTCGCCGTTACCGCCCCTGCCGCGAGGCGTACTCGTCTTCCATCGCCTTGAGCAGTCGGCGATTGGCGATCTTCGCGACCGGGGACATCCGGTCGACCAGCAGCCGTCCTTCGGTGTGGTCGTGCTCGTGCTGGTAGATCCGCGCGAGCAGGTCCCCCCCGGTCTGCTCGAAGGTGTTGCCCTCGGCGTCGGTCGCGCGGATCGTGGCGGTCGCGGCCCGTTTGATGGCGACGTAGAGGTTCGGGAAGCTCAGGCACCCTTCCTCGGCCTCGGCGCTGCCGGACAGGTCGATCAATTCCGAATTGATGTAGATCCGCTCGTCGCCCTCGCTGAGCGTCGGGTTGGCCACGAACAGCCGCAGCGGCAGGCCCACCTGCTGGGCGGCCAGGCCGACGCCGTTGTAGCGGTACATCAACTCGAACATCTTCTCGATCAGGGCGCGGAGGTGCTCGTCGAACACCGTGACCGTCTCGCCTTGGTCGCGCAGACGGGGATCGGGGTATTTCACGATGGTCAGCGACGGAATGTCCACGACGGCTAGTGCGTTCATGATACCCTATCTTACCGAAGGACAGATCCTTCCTACAAGCCCGTGATCGCCCCCTACTGCACACGCGGCCGCGCCGCCCGGGGGTCGGCGTTCGGCGAAAAACCCGCGGCGGCGGCGGCGGCGAATTCGACGCCGGGCCAAAAAGTCCATTGCTCCCCGCTGCCGTCGTGGTAGAATTCTCGTCTTTCGCAGGCAGGCAGCAACGATTTGCAGGAGCATTAGCATGTCGCATCGACAACGCAACGGGAAACTGCGGCGCTGGCGGAGCAAGCGGGCCAACCACGGCCGCAAGGGCGGGGTCGGCTTCGAGAAGGGCAAGCTCCGCCGTGACTTCCGGCGCAAGACCAAACTCTACCTCCGCGCCCACGATCCGGCCAGCCCGCCGCCCAAGCCGGGCCAGGCGCAGCAGGCCTGAGACGTCCGGACCGACCGTCTGCGACGCCCGCGCGGGATCCGTGCGGGCGTTTGTGTGCGCCCGGCGGCCACGGCCGCCCGGTCACGGCGACGTGTCGCCGGCGCCGTCCATGTCATCGGACATCATCGGGCAGCCCATCATGGACCTCGGCCCGTACCGCATGTGCATGCCCGTGTGCCGCATGCCGTCTTCGTGCATCCGCTGGATCTTCCTAAACATCTCGATGTGCTGGTCGGCCAGCTCGTTGACCAGCGCCACCAGCGCATCCATCCGGGCCTGCTCGTCGGCGGCGGTGTTCAGCGTTTCGACCATTTCCATCAACCGCTGCTCCATGGCCGCGATCTCGTCGAGCATCTGCCGGCGGCGCTGCATGAACTCGCGGCAGCGCGGCTGCATCTGGTCGTCGGGCTGCTGATTGTCCTGTGGCATCCGGCCGGGCATCCGGTCCCGTCCCCCGCGTTGCTGAGCCACGGTCACCGCCGCGACGGCGACCGCCAGGACGCCGATGAAGAACCCCAGCGCCACGATCTTCTTGAACGTGTTCATACGACTGCCCTCCTGACGATATGGATCCGAGGTGCCCCACCGGCGGCCCCCATCGCCCGCGCCGTCGCGGGCCTTATTGGATTCTAGGGCGCGGCGCATTCATACGCACAGCGGGATGGACCACGCGCGAACCAGGGACGGCGTGCAAGAAGGCGTTGGCGGCCGGGCTGGATCAACCCGCCCGCCCAAGGCCGGCGGGCGGTTACAGCAGGCCCTTCATCTTCATCGCCTGGATGATGTGCTGCGTGAGGTTCGCCAGGGAGAAGCTGGCGCAGTCGTAGACGATGTCGAAGGGCGGCTCGCGCCGGAACTTGAGATCGTAGATCTTCTGGAGGTGTTCGCGTTCCTCGTCCCGCTGCTGGATGAGCAGGCGCGCCTCGACGGGGGTGATGCCCTCGGCCTCGACGATCCGCTTGACCCGCCACTCCTTGGGCCCTTCCAGGCGGATCCGCAAGCCGTTGTCCAGATCGGCGGTGGCCCCCGCCCCGCCCATGCCGATAAGGATGCAATGCCCCTCGAGAGAGAGGGTTCGGATCATGTTGGCGATGCGGTTGCGGATCTCGAAGGCGCCGGGCTGCTGCTGGCGCTTGGGCGAGAGGTTGCGGAAGAAATTCACCAGCACGCGGGGTTTTTCGCGACGGAGGCGGTTGATCTCGTCGGCGCCGAGGTCGGTTTCCTCGCTGAGCCGTTCGAGGATCTCCCGCTGGTAGACCTTCCACTTGGCCATCTGGCCCGGCTCGTTGTTGATCATGTCGACCAGCAGCAGCCCGAGGAAATACCCGTGGCAGCCGTACTGGCGCGAGATCGTCAGGAACGGGCCGGCGGCCTGTTGGCCGTCATCCTCGCGTTTGTCCCGCATGAACGTCGCCAGGTTTGTCTTGACCCCGCCGTCTTCCATCGGTCGGTCACTCCTCGACGAACGCAGGGTGAACGCCACCGGGAGCCACAAGCCGTCGTCGTAGCTACCATTATTGTAACATAGACGTGGCGTGCATCACGCCTGGCCAGCCTGGTCGACCGGCACCGGCACCTGCAAGTCTAGGCTATCTATCGGCCCCGTGGCAAGGGAAACTTCCGGGAATCTTCGCCGCCGCAACGGGTTAGGATCTCAACCGCCCCGACGGCGCTTACCGCCCCCCTTGGGGCGTTTCGTACCAACGGCCGACGCCGGACGCTTTGGGCCCTTGCCCTTGCCGGTCCCTTTGGGCTTGTCGGCCCCCTTGGCCTTGGCCTTGCCGGTCCCCTTGGCCTTGTCCGCCTTGGCCTTGCGCGCGCCGGGCGGGCGGCCGATCTCGCCGACGACGGCGAGGTCCATCTCACGGCGGGCCAGGTCAACCTGGACGATCCGCACGGTCAGCAGGTCGCCCAGGCGGACCCGCCTGCCCGTCCGCTGGGCAACCACCTGCCCGCGGGGCGGGTCGGGTTCCCACCAGTCGTCGCCGAGGTCCTCCAGGCGCAAGAGACCTTCGACAAGGTACTTACTGGACTGGACGAACAGGCCGAACGAGGTCACGCCCGTGACCACCCCGTCGAAGACCTCCCCGATCCGCTCGGACAGCATGATCAGCACCAGCAGGTTGCGCAGCTCCCGCTCGGCCCGCTCGGCACGCCGTTCGGTGAAGCTGCAATGGCGGCCGAGCGCCGTCGTCTCGCCCACGTCGACCGCTTCGACATCGAGGTGGCCGCGCAGGTGGGCGTCGATGAGCCGGTGGACCGTCAGGTCGGGGTAGCGGCGGATCGGGCTGGTGAAATGGCAGTAGCACTCCGACGCCAGGGCGTAGTGGCCGATCCGCATCGGCGAGTACTCCGCCTGCTCGAAGGTCTTGAGCAGAGCGAGGTTAACCGCGTAGCTCTCCGGTCGCCCGCGGACGCGGCGGATCAGGTCCTGGATGTCCCGCCGGCTGAGGTCGCGGCCGATGCGGTAGCCGCACGCGCGGACGAACTCGGCCAGGTGCTTGCCGGACGCGGCGTCCCGGTCAGGGTGGATGCGGCGCAGGAACGGCACATTCAGCCCCTCCAGCAGGCGGGCGGCGGCCTCGTTGGCCTCGACCATGAACATCTCGATGATCGTGTGCGTGTAGCTCTCGTCGGCGGCCTCGACGTCGACGACGCCCCCTTCGTCCGAGAGGACCAGTTCCACCTCCGGCAGGTCCAGGTGGAGCATCCCCTGCTCACGACGACGGGCTTCGATCCTCCGCGCCAACGAGGCCATCTCGCGGACGAGCTCGACGACGGCCTTGTCGTAACCGCCGATTTTACCGTCGATTATTTCCTGCGCCTGGCGGTAGGTCAGCCGCTTGGACGAGCGGATCACCGCGTTGGTCAGCCGCGCGCCGCTGACGTGGCCGTCGCGGTCATAGTCGATCAGTGCGGTCTTGACGAAGCGGTCCTGGCCCTCCTGGAGCGAGCAGACGCCGTTGGAGAGGATCTCCGGCAGCATCGGCACGACCTTGCGGGGGAAATAGGCGCTGTTGCCCCGCTCGCGGGCGTCGTCGTCGAGGGCGGCACCCTCGCGGACGAAGTGCGACACATCGGCGATGTGCACGCCCAACCGGCGGCCGCCGTTATCCAGCCGGTGGATCGACACCGCGTCGTCGTAGTCGCGGGCGTCGGGGGGGTCGATCGTGACGATCGTCCAATCCCTTAAATCCTCGCGACTTGGATCGCTCGCGGCGTCGAAGCTCTCCAGGGCCCGGCGGGCGTCGGCCATCGCGCCGTCGCTGAAGACCTCCGGCAGGCCGTGCTCGCGGATGATGCCAAGTGTCTCAACGTCCACCGGCCCGCCCATCCCGAGCTGCTCGACGATCACACCGCGGGCGAGATCGGCCCCGCTGGGGTAATGGATAATCTCGACGACGACCTTGACACCCTCGCGGGCGGCCGGGCCGGCGTCGTCGATGAGGATCGGATCGGAAAACCCGCGGCCCTGGGGCATGACGAACCAGACCTTCCCGTCGCTGGAGCGGTTCAGCTCGCCGACGAACCGGTTGTTCCCGCGGACGAGGATCTCGACGATCACGCCGCGGTAAACCCGCTTGCCGTCACGCTTTCCGCCGCGGACCACGCGGGCGGCGACGGTGTCGCCGGTCATCGCGTCCAGGCTGTCGCCGGCGGGGACGAACAGGTCGCCGTGCGCGTTGGGCTCCTCGGGGGTGATGAACCCAAACCCCCGCGCATTGGCACGATAGACGCCCACCACCCGCTCGGGCATCGGCGGCAGGCTCAGGTCGTTCTTCGGCCCGTAGACGACGCGACCGGCGTCCTTGAGCTGCTTGACCGCGTCCCGGAACGCCGCGTAATCGCTGTCCGCCACGCCCATCCGACGGGCGAGTTGTCGCATCTTCAGCGGCTGATAATGCTTGTCGGCCAGCGTTTCAATAATCGCTTCGAGGTATTTTTCCGCCATGGCGCCCTATGATACGTAGAGGGGACGTCCTTTGCCAGGAGAGAGACTATGGATTCATCAGAGAAGACCACCGGTTCGTCGATGGACCTCGCCGAGAAGCTCGGGGAGGCGCTCAGCCAATCCGACCAGGCGCAAGCCCTTCGCGACGCTAAGGATTCGGTCGAAGACAACCCCGAGCTGATCGAACTGATGACCGAGTACCAGCAGCACATGGATAAACTTTCCCAGCAGGAACGTATGGGTGAGACCGTGGAGCTGGACGACAAGCGGCGTCTGAAGGACCTGCACGACAAGCTCGTGGCGGACCCGGCCTTCAAGAAGTTCAACGAGGCCCAGATGGAGTACGTCGACCTGATGCGGCGGATCAACGAGATCCTGCGGGACAAGCTCGAAGAGACGGAAGGCTAGGCCGTCTTATCGCCGGATCGGAGGGAAACGGGCGGGATGGACGGGCCCAAACGCCTCGTCCATCCCGCTTCTATTACCTTACTTCCACGGTTGTTAGGTTTCCGCCGCGTTGAGCTTGCCGAACACGTCGGCGAAGATCGCGTTGCGGTTGCAGTCGATCGCCACGCGCATCAGCGGGGCGAACGGGTCGGGCGACCAGGTGTGCTGGTCGGTCAGCCGCGGGGTGTGAACCACCGTCGATGGCAGCCACGACGGATTGACCAGCCACGCGATCGGCGCGAGGTCCCAGATCTCCTTCGCCCACGCGAAGAGGTCCTCGCGATATTCCAAGAAACGCTGCAGAAGGAACTTACCGACCGGCCCGGCATCGCCCATGTCCGTCCTCAACTCGCCGGCCGTCGTGCGGAGCAACTGGGCCACGTGCGTGCAGGGGATGTGACCGAAAGGTACGCCGGATCCAAGGATAACGCGTGCGGCGTGGAGGTCCTGGCTGAGGTTGAACTCGCGGGCCGTGTGCCAGTAGTGCGGCTGACCGCCCAGCCAGACGACGACGACCCGCTCGACGAGGCGCGGCTCGATCAGCAGCGCCGAGGCGACGTTCGTAATCGCCCCGATCGCAACCACATACAGCGGTCCGTCCCGATCGGCCATCCCCCGAGCCACCAGGTCCCTCGCCGCGTCGCTGTCGACGGGCTCGTCGGCGCCGCCCAGGTACCGCTCGGAGCCGCGGAAAACCAGGCCGTCGCCCGAGCGTCCCATCCGCTCGAGCAGGCGGCCGATCTCCTCGTAACTCTTGATCATACCGTCACCTGGACCGCTGGAGCGGTTGTTGTGGAACGGGGCGGCATACAGGGCCCGCACGTTGAGCCGCTCGGGCGACAGGAGCGCGTAGGCCACGGCGAACTGATCGTCGATCTCATTGTACGTGTCGGTGTCGAGCACCATCTCGACCGCCCCGGCCGGCGGTGTGAGCCGGGCGAGGCGCGTGGCGTCGTCGAGGGCGGGGAAGTCCATGGTTTTTCTCATGTTAGCCGCGCCGCGCCCGGGGTCCGCCCCGGCCGCCGTCGCGGCCCTTCGTTGGGTGAAGGCCCCTCGTACCCTCAACGCCCGTCCAATGCAAGGGCCCGCCCGCGGCGGCCCTTCTGCCCGGCCGGCCGTGCCGGGGCCTTCGAGCGGCGCCGAGACCCGGACGGCCCCGCCGCCCCGGTCGGCCCCGTCCAGCTCCCCCGCATTCAGTGACAGGATACTCGAAAATGCTCCTCGTTTTCGGCCGTTTTGACGGCATCGAGACGGCATAAAACCGGAATTCTCCGGTATCTTACCCAGTTTAACGGCATAAAACCCGAATTCTCCGGGCGCCGCGACGCCGCAGAGCCCCCAGCTTGCCCAGCTTAACGCCGGAGGGTGCGTCCGAGGGGTTTTTTCTCATATCCTGTCCCCACATAGATGCGCGCGCCTTGCATCCGGCATAAAACCCGAATTCTCGGATATTTTACCCAGCTTACCCAGACCCCCGGGGCGCGCACGGGGCGACTCGGGGCTTTCTTTTATTGGGGGAATATGTCAGTTTATTGGGCCGGTCGTGCACATTGTTTAACGCTGCCTTCATTTTATTGAGCGCCGGCCGTATTTTGTTGTGGTTTGCTTTCATTTTGTTCATCGCGCCCTCGCGAGCGTGAACGCGCGGCCTTATTTGGCTATTATAGCCATTGGTGGCGGCCGCGCCGCACGGACGGCGTCGGACAGGTCGGACTCGTCAGACAGGTCAGACAGCGTCGGACGGGTCGGACTCGTCTGACGGCTCAGACGGCGTCGGACGGGTCGGACTCGTCTGACGCGTCAGACGGCGTCGGACAGGTCGGACTCGTCCGACCGGTCAGACAGCGTCGGACAGCAGAGACTCGCGTGGACGATTCGGGGGCGGTTTTTCCGCTATGGCGCGGCTTGACAGGTGTCCCCCGCAGGGGTCCAATATCCGATGGGCCGCGTGAGCCCAAATCGTCCGACATTGTCGGACCTGTCTGACCTGTCCGACACCGTCAGACCCATCTGACCTGTCCGACCCGTCTGACGCCGTCCGACAGGTCGATCCGTCCTTGACCTTTGGAAACGCAGGGGAGCACTACCATGGCCAGCGATGAGTCCGTCCTCTTGCCGCACGGGGGCTATGAGCGGCTTCGCAGTTACAAGGTGGCCGAGGCCGTTTACGATGCGACGGTCGTGTTCTGCGATCGTTTCATCGAGAAGCGGTCGCGGACGCACGATCAGATGGTTCAGGCGGCGCGGAGCGGGGTGCGGAATATCAGCGAGGCCATCGGCGCCGCGGCCACGAGCCGCAAGGCCGAGATGAAGCTCACGAATGTCGCGCGAGCCAGCCTCTCCGATGAACTGCTCAAGGACTATCGGACTTTTCTCCTCCAGCACGGCCTGCGGGTCTGGCCCAAGGAGTCGCCCCAGGCCCTCGCCATGCGGGAACGGCTCAAACACGATGCCGCGCCCGACCTCCCGCCGGCGACGCCGGGGACGATCCGCCTGACGGGCCTGGCGGGCCTGGCGGCGTTCGTCGCCGAGGCCGAGGCGGAACTGGCCGCGAACGCCATGCTGTGCGCCGTGAACCAGGCCGCCTATCTCCTGCGGCGGCAGATCGAAGCCCAGAGCCGCCAGTTCCTCGACCAGGGCGGCTTCACCGAGCGCCTCCATGCCGCCCGGACCGAAGCGCGCCACGCCGCCGCGGATGCGCCCGCCTGCCCGCTGTGCGGCAAGCCGATGCGCCGGCGCACCGCCAAGCAGGGCCCTCACGCCGGCAAGGCATTCTGGGGCTGCTCGGGGTATCCCCAGTGTAAGGGGATCCGGGAGGCGTCGGACCCACCAGACGCGTCGGACAAGTCGGACAAGTCGGACGCGTCGGACAAGTCGGACCGGTCGGACCGGTCGGACAGCGTCGGACGACGGACGGCCCGGTAAGGTCCGGCGCCCCCTTGCGGCCGGCGGCCCACCTTGTAGAATCGCCGTGCGCGCAAACGCCGGGGCGCCCGCGGACAATGGCGGGCTTTCGAGGAAAGGCGATCATGGTCGACCTGAACGCACTGACACGCATCGACCCCTCGCGTCGCACGCGGCGGGTTTCGTCGTGGGACACCACCGGGCGGAACGCCGACCGCTGGATCATCCCGGCCGGCGAATCCCGCGTGCTGGCGGACCTGGCCGGACCGGGGCGGATCACGCACCTGTGGATGACCCAGCGGGCCGGCTACCGCCAGTGCCTGCTGAAGTTCACCTGGGACAACGCCAAACGCCCCAGCGTCCTGGTGCCCCTGGGCGACTTCTTCGGCCTCGGCCACGGGCTGGTCAACTCCTACCAGTCGCTGCTGTTCACCGCCTCCACCAGCCGCAACAACCAGTTCAACACCGGCTGCGCCCTCAACTGCTACGCGCCGATGCCCTTCCGCGAGCGGGCCGTGATCGAGCTGATCAACGAGGGCGACACCGATCAGGGACAGTACTTTTACATCGATTACGAGACCCTCGAGGCGCTCGGCGACGACGCGGGCTATTTCCACGCCGAGTTCCGCCGCGCCAACCCCTTCGGCGGCTGGGGCCACGAGATCCGCGTCAACACCCCCCAAGCCGACATCGTCAACGCCGGACGGCTCGCCTGGGAGAACAACTACGTCATCCTCGACACCCGCGGGGCCGGCCATTACATCGGCTGCAACCTCTCGGTGACCAACTTCCAGGGCACCTGGTGGGGTGAGGGCGACGACATGATCTGGGTGGACGGCTACAAGTGGCCGCCCGACCTGCACGGCACCGGCAGCGAAGACTATTTCAACCAGGCCTGGGGCATGCAGCCCAACGCCTTCGCCCGCAACGGCTCGAGCCTCCACGAAGCCGACACCGGCGGCTACCAGACCTCCTACGTCCACCACCTGGAGAACCCGGTGCGGTTCACCCGCGAGATCAAGGTCACCCTCGAGCACGGGCACGGCAACCACCTGGCCAACGAGATGGCCTCGGTCGCCTACTGGTACGCCCGCGAGCCCGCCGCCGCCTGCCGCGTCCCCCCCGTCGCCAAGCGCCTGCCCGTCCGCAAGGACGACGACGGCCGCTGGCGCGTCGAAAAACGCAAACAGTGCCCCGGCAAGCCCGTCCCGCTGAATAACGAAATGAAGCGAATGAAGGCGAAGTGGGCGAAGAATCACTGAGGAAGACAGGCCTGAGACGTGAAGCTTGGGGTGCCCTCGCCGTACCTCAGGCCTCAGGTCTCACGTCTCAGGTCTCAAAAGAACGATGTCCTTCGTCTCGGCGTTCATCACGTTGTGCCTGGTGATCGACCCGTTCGGGTCGATTCCGGTGATCCTCGCGCTGGTCCCGCACGGGGAGGGTCAGCGGTGGCGGTATCGGTGGGTGATCCTGCGGGAGGGGCTGATCGCCCTGGCCGTGCTGGGGGTGTTCCTGGTGGCCGGCGATCAGATCATGCGGGCGATGCACATCAGCCAGGCGTCGCTCAGCGCCGCCGGGGGCGTGGTGTTGTTCATCGTGGCGATCCGGATGATCTTCCCCGGCCGCCCCGGCGGCGCGGGCGACATGACCTGCGGCGGCGAGGAGGGCGAAGCAATGATCGTGCCGATCGCCCTGCCGCTGATCGCCGGGCCCAGCACGATGGCCACGCTGATGCTCATGGCCGCCCGCTGGCCCGACCGCCTGGCCGTCTGGGCCGCGGCCCTGCTGGCGGCGTGGGCCGTCGCGCTGGTCAGCTTCCTCAGCGCCCCCCTGCTGCGGCGGCTGCTCGGTGAACGCGTCCTCGTCGCCGTCGAACGGCTCATGGGCATGATCCTCGTCGCCGTCGCCGTCGAGATGCTTATTACGGGGGCGAAGCTCGCGTTCGGGTGATGTCAAACGGCGAATATCGAATACTGAACAAGGAATATCGAATGTCGAAGTCAAACGGCCAACGACCGCTGACGCGCCCTGGGGCGACAGCCTACTTCGATATTCGATATTCCTTGTTCGATATTCGATATTCGCCGTTCACGCCGTCGGCCACATCGCCCGCAGCTCCGGCTGGAGCGACTGCTTGATCTTGTCCAGCTCGCCGCCGGTGATGCGGTGGGCCAGGAGCCGGAAGACGCAGGCGACGGCCTGGTTGGGGTCGATCTCCGGGTGGCCGGACAACTCGTCGCTGACCGCCGTGATGAACTCGGCGCGGGTGCGCAGGCGGAGCGGCTGCTCGGCCGGCCGCCAGCCCTCGAAGTACAGGCCCCGGATGATCGTCGGCAGTTGCGCGCTGAGGTGGGCGCTGTGGGCGACGGTCATCCGGTCCCGCAGGACGTGCAGCACGGCCCGGAGCATCTGCCAGGCCTTGTGTTCGTCGGCGCGGCCGGTCAGCTCGGTCAGCTCGACCATCCATTCCTGGGTCGTCTGGATCACCGCTTCGAAGAAGCCCAATGTGCGTAACTGGCTCATCGTTCGCTCCCTGTCGCTGGTCGCGGCCGCCGCTGCCGCCGGGCGGCAGCCGACGCGCCTTGTGCCCATGCCGTCCTTTGAATTCTATGGCCCGCGACCGGATCGAACCCGAACGATGGGTTAGCGGCGGCGGCCGGCGAGGAAGGCGCGTGGATCATGGCGGGAAAGGTGCCGTGGTCCTAAGCGAAAGAGACGTTTGAAAAGCATTCAGGTGGCAAGTAGCATACCCTTCCCTGTGACGCGGCGGCGGGGATGCCCTCGGGGCGCCGCCGGCCGCGCGAGGAGCGACCCATGCGTCGGACGCCATTGAATCGCAAGCAGCTCGGGACGCTGCGCGAGGCGCTGCTGCAACACCGCCGCGAGATCACCGGCGATTTTCGCCAGGTCGACGACGACCAGCCCGGCTGGAGCGCCGGCGGCGGCGACATGCACACCCGCCTGCCGACCCACCCGGCCGACGAGGGCACCGACGAGCACGGGCGGGCCACCGCCAAGCAGCTCGCCCAGATCGAGCGGGACCTGGTCTACGAGATCGACGAGGCCCTGCGGCGGATGGAAGACGGGACGTACGGCCGCTGCGAGACGTGCGGCAAGGCGATCGACCTCCAGCGGCTGACCGCCCAGCCCTGGTCGCGGTTCTGCCGCGAGCACGCCCCGGGCGCCAAGCCGCCCCGGCGGCCAGCCTGACGGGCCCTTATGAGCGACGAGCACGACAATCCGCCGACCCGCGAAGGCCGCGTCACCTCCGTGCGGAGCAGCGTGATCGAGGCGCGCTTCCCCGGACGGCTGCCGGCGGTGCTCAACCTGCTGCAGGCCGGCGACGACGGGAAGATTCTCGTCGAGGTCGCCGACCAGCTCGACGACCAGACGATCCGCGGGCTGTCCCTCACGCCCACCCAGGGCCTCGCGCGGGGCGACCGGATCGTCGACACCGGTGGGCCGATCCGCGCGCCGGTCGGCGACCGCGTGCTCGGGCGGGTCTTCGACGTCCAGGGCAACACACTCGATGCCGGCGAGCCGCTCGACGGCGAGCCGACCCGCCCCATCCACGCGCCGCCCGTCCCCCTGACCGGCCGTGCGACGACCGAGGAGGTCTTCGCCAGCGGCATCAAGGCCCTCGACGTCCTGGCGCCGCTGGAGCGCGGGGGCAAGGCCGGCCTGTTCGGCGGCGCCGGGGTCGGCAAGACCGTCCTGCTGATGGAGCTGATCCACAACACCGTCGGCAAGCACCGCGGAGTCAGCATGTTCTGCGGGATCGGCGAGCGCAGCCGCGAGGGCGAGGAGCTCTACCGCGAGATGCGCGACACCGGCGTGCTGGACCACACCGTGCTGGTGTTCGCCCAGATGAACGAGCAGCCCGGGGCGCGGTTCCGCGTGGGCCACACGGCGTTGACGATGGCCGAGTACTTCCGCGACGAGAAACGCCAGGACGTGCTGCTGCTGATCGACAACATCTTCCGCTTCATCCAGGCCGGCATGGAGGTCTCGGGCCTGATGGGGCGGATTCCGTCGCAACTGGGGTACCAGTCGACGCTGTCGACGGAGCTGTCGGAGCTCCAGGAGCGGATCTGCAACACCCGGGCGGCGGCGATCACGTCGATCCAGGCGGTGTACGTCCCGGCCGACGACTTCACGGACCCGGCGGCGGTGCACGTGTTCGGTCACCTCTCGGCCTCCATCGTCCTCAGCCGCGACCGCGCCAGCCAGGGGCTCTACCCCGCGGTCGACCCGCTGGCGACCACCTCGAGCATGCTCTCGCCGTCCGTGGTCGGCGCCGAGCACTACGAGGTCGCCCGTGCCGTCCGCCGCACGCTGGCCGAGTACGACCAGCTCAAGGACATCATCGCCATGCTGGGCATGGAGGAGCTCAGCGAGTCCGACCGCAACACGGTGCGTCGGGCACGGCAGTTGGAGCGGTTCTTCACGCAGCCGTTCTTCGTCACCGAACAGTTCACCGGCCTCGAGGGCCGCTTCGTCAGCCGCGAAGACGCCATCGACGGCTGCCGTCGCATCCTCAACGACGAGCTGGCCGACGTCGACGAGGACCAGCTCTACATGATCGGCGGGATCGACGAGGTCAAGCGCAAGCAACCGGCCGACCGCGGCGCCGAAGACGCGCCCGACGGCGAGGATCCGCGCCCGTCCGAGGCGGTCGCCCGTGGCGAAGGGACACCCTGATTCAGCCGGCGCGCGCGCCCGGGCCGCCCTTGACGCAAGCGTGCGGCGACGAAAGGAGACGATGGGCGGGGGCTGACGCCCCCTTGGAACGTATGCCGCCCCTCCGGGGCTGGCTCGTGTTCGTAAGCCGTTTTCCGGGGGCTGGCGCCCCCGGCAAAATTCCGCCGCCCCTCCGGGGCTGACGGGGACAAAGCCCCAAAGGGGCGACAGAGTTTAGCCGGGGGCGCCAGCCCCCGGACAGGAGCGCCGTTTACGCACAAAGCCCCGAAAGGGGCAACAGAGTTTAGCCGGGGGCGCCAGTCCCCGGACAGGAGCGCCGTTTACGCACAAAGCCCCAAAGGGGCGACAGAATTTAGCCGGGCCCCGAAGCCCGGCAAGCGAGAAGCCATGCATCTTCAGGTCCTGCTGCCGACGCGTGTCGAGGTCGACCAGGACGTCGCCGCCGTGACGGCCGACGGCGCCGAGGGGTCGTTCACCCTGCTGGAGCGGCACGTGGACCTGGTGTCGGCGCTGGGGCCGGGGCTGTTGAGCTTCCGCACGGCCGACGGGGACGAGACGTTCCTGGCGATCGACGGCGGCGTGCTGGTCAAGTGCGGCGGCGACGTGCGGGTGTCGACCCCGCGGGCGGTCCGCGGGGCCCTGGGCAGGCTGCGGGAGGCGGCCGAGGAGGACTTCCGACGCCTCAGCGAGCATCAGCAGCAGGCGATCGCCGCGTCGGAGAAGATGCAGGCCGACTTCATCCGACGCTTTATCGAGCTGGAACACCGTGGATGACAGACAGTCGCCAACCGACGGACGCGACGACAACCGCTTCGGCGACGCGGTCACGCACAAGGAGCAGCGCAAGGTCCGCGCCCGGCGGGAGGACGATCGCTCCGTCTGGTTCTGGCTGGGCATGATGGGCGTCGCCGGCTGGTCGGTGGCGATCCCCACGGTCGTCGGCGCCCTGATCGGCGCCTGGCTCGACCGGCAACTGGGCGGACGGATCTCCTGGACGCTCACGGGGCTGGGGATGGGCGTGATCGTCGGCTGCCTGACGGCGTGGTACTGGGTCAAACGCGAGTCGGAAGGACGCTAGCAAGGAGCACGGATGGACCGCTGGACGCTGCTGGTGACGGGGCTGTTCGCCGGGGCCACCGCCGGGGCGGTGTTCCTCGGCGGGCTGTGGTGGACGACGCGACGGCTGGCCGTCACGAGCCGTCCGGCCCTGCTGTTCCTGACGAGCTTCGTCGTGCGAATGGGCGCGCTGCTGGCGATCTTCTACCTGCTGGCACGGCCCGGGCGGTGGGAGCCGCCGGCGGCGGGGCTGGTGGGGTTCACGCTGGTGCGGATCGCGGCCCTGCGGCGGGCGAGGACCGAACCGGACAAGGAGACACGCTGACGTGGGCGACCTGGAAACCATCTCGCCGGACGAGATCGTGTTCTGGACGTGGGGCGCGTTCAAACTCAACGCCACCATCGTCTACACGTGGGCGCTGATGGCGGTGATGGTGATCGGCTCGTATCTGCTGACCCGCCGTCTGCGCACCGACGCGACGGCGCCCCGCCGGCAGGCCTTGCTGGAGATGATCGTCGAGACGATCCGCGACCAGGTCCGCGAGATCACCCGCCAGCCGGCCGGGCCCTACATCCCGTTCGTCGGGACGCTGTTCCTGTTCATCGCCGTGGCCAACACGCTGACGCTCATCCCCGGCTACCTGCCGCCGACGGCGTCGCTGTCCACGACGGCGGGCCTGGCGATCTGCGTGTTCCTGGCGGTGCCGATCTACGGGATCCTCGCCGAGGGGCCCAAGACCTACTTCCGCCACTACATCAGCCCCACGCCCCTGATGCTGCCGTTCAACCTCATGGGCGAGCTGTCCCGCACGCTGGCGCTGGCGGTGCGCTTGTTCGGCAACGCCATGAGCGGGGTGAAGGTCGTCGCCATCCTCGTGGCGATCGCCCCGTTCATCTTCCCGATCTTCATGCAGCTGCTGGGCCTGCTGACCGGGCTGGTGCAGGCGTACATCTTCGCCGTCCTCGCCGCCGTGTACATCGCCTCGGGCATCCAGGTGCAGAAGAAAACGCACGAAAAACCCCAAACCGCCGCGGGGCCGTCAAGCGAGCAAACGGGCCCCTGACAAGGAGACGCCGATGGATCCACAATCACTGATCGCCATGGTATCGATCTTCACCGCCGGGATCACGATCGGCATCGGCTCGATCGGCCCGGCCCTCGGCGAGGGGCGGGGCCTGGCCGAGGCGCTGCGGGCCATCGCCCAGCAGCCCGACGAAGCCGGGCGGATCACGCGGACGCTGTTCGTCGGCCTGGCGATGGTCGAGTCGACGGCCATCTACTGCTTCGTCGTCTCGATGATCCTGCTGTTCGCCAACCCCTTCTGGACCGGCACGTAGCGTTTTGGCTTTGATTCCAAGAATCAAAAGCCAAAACGCTACAGAGCAGGTGAACAGGAGATCAGGTGAACAGTAGGAACGACACGCCCTCTATGGAAGGCACGTTATGACACGGAAGCCACAAACGGCTCACCTGCGGTCTCCTGCTCAACTGCTCTCCTGCTCGCCGACAGGATCAGGCATGCAAGGACGCCTGACACTTCGGAGCGCACCATGATCGACTGGGTCACCGTCATCGCGCAGATCATCAACTTCGCCATCCTGGCGGTCCTGTTGAAGGTCTTCCTCTACGACCGCATCCTGACGGCGCTCGACAAGCGCAAGGCGACCATCCGGGAGCAGTTCGACCAGGCCCAGCGCAAGGCCGACGAGGCCGACCGGCAGGCCGCCGATTACCGCGACAAGCGCCGCCAGCTCGATGACAAGCGCGACGAGTTCCTCCGGCAGGCCCGCGACGAGGCCGCCCAGCTCCGCCAGGAGCGGACCGACCGCGCCGAGCAGGACGTCAGCGAGCGCAAGCGGCAGTGGCTGGCGGCCCTGGACGACCAGCGGGTGAGCTTCGTCGCCGACCTCCGCCGCGAGGCGGCCGAGCGGCTGGGGGCCCTGGCGGCGAAGGTCCTGGCCGACCTGGCCGGCGCCGACCTGCAGCAGCAGGCGGTGGAGGTCTTCCTGCGACGGCTGGAGGGCCTCGACGACGACGCCCGCCGCGAGTTGCGCGAGGCCCTCGACGGCCGGGGCGTCGTCGAGGTCGCCGCCGCGTTCGACCTGCCCGACAAGCAGGCCAGACGGGTCCGCGACGCCGTCGGCGCCCTGGCCGGCGGCAAGACGGAGGTCCGCTTCGCGACCGACGCGACGCTCGTGTGCGGCCTGCAGCTCCGCGCGGGCGGCCGTGCGGTCGGATGGAACATCGCCGAATACGCCGAGGACCTCGCCGACGCCATCAACGAAGCCATCGACCAGCAGGTCCGCGAGATCCGCCAGGCGGAGGATACCAACCCAGGGCGGACGGAAACGGAGGACGCCGGCCATGACGGATAAGGCGTTCACACTCGCCGCCATCGCCGACGACGTCGGTCGCGCGGCCGACGCGGCCGGTCAGCGCGGCCCGTCGCTGCGGCCGCGCGAGATCGGACGGGTCGCGAGCATCGGCTCGGGCGTCGCCACGGTGCACGGCCTGCCGGGCGCGCGGTCGGAGGAGCTGGTGCGATTCCCGGGCGGACGGCTGGGCATGGCGTTCAACCTCGACCCCGACGTGCTGGGGGTGATCCTGCTGGACGAGGCGGAAGAGACCCACGCCGGCGACGAGGTCCGCCTGACCGGGCGGGTGCTGGACTTCCCCGTCGGCGATGCCACGATCGGGCGCGTCGTCGACGCCTCCGGCCGTCCGCGCGACGGCAAGGGGCCGCTGCACGCCGTCGAACGGCGCCCCGTTGAGCGCTCCGCGCCGGGCCTGCTCGACCGCGACCCGGTCGCCACGCCCCTGCAGACGGGGTTGAAGGTCGTCGACGCCCTCATCCCCATCGGCCGCGGGCAGCGCGAACTGATCCTCGGCGACCGCCAGACCGGCAAGACCGCCGTCGCCATCGACGCGATCCTCAACCAGGCGGGCTTCAACGTGCTGTGCATCTACTGCGCGATCGGCCAGCGCAGCTCGGCGGTCGCCAAGGTGCTCGACCAGCTCGACCAGCGGGGGGCGATGGCCTACACCGCCGCGATCGTCGCCGCCGGCGACGACCCGGCCGGCCAGCGGTACGTCGCGCCGTACGCGGCGATGACGCTGGCGGAATACTACATGGACCGCGGGCGGGATGTCCTGGTGGTCTTCGACGACCTCACCCACCACGCCCGGGCCTACCGCGAGCTGTCGCTGCTGCTCCGCCGTCCGCCCGGCCGCGAGGCGTTCCCCGGCGACATCTTCTACGTCCACTCCCGCCTGCTCGAACGCGCCACGCACCTCACCGGCGACCGCGGCGGCGGGTCGATCACCGCCCTGCCGATCATCGAGACCGAGGCCCAGAACATCAGCGCCTACATCGCCACCAACCTCATCTCGATCACCGACGGGCAGCTCTACCTCTCGCCCGACCTGTTCCGCCAGGGCCAACTGCCGGCGGTCCACGTCGGGCGGTCGGTCTCCCGCGTCGGCGGCAAGGCCCAGTTGCCGGCCTTCCGCGAGACGGCCGGGGACCTGCGGCTGTCGTTCGCGCAGTTCGAGGAGCTCGAGCGTTTCAGCCGGTACGGCACGCGGCTGGAGGAGCGTCAGCGGCTCAGGCTCGAGCACGGCCGGCGGGTGCGGGAGATCCTCAAGCAGCCCCAGGGCGCCCCGATGGGCGCCGCCGAGCAGGTCGCCGTCCTGTTCGCCGTCAAGGAGGGGCTGTTCGACGAGCTGCCCGTCGAGCGGGTCGCCGACGCCGCCGCACGGCTGCGGGCGACGTTGAACGAGCAGCTGGGCGACCTCGCCGAGCGGATCGACAGCGGCGAGGACCTCCGCGACGAAGACCGCGACCGCCTCCGCGACGCCGGCCGCCAGGCCGCCGAGGCCGTCGAAAGCGAGCAGCCATCCCATGCCCAACGTTGAGGAACTCCGGGACAAGATTGAGTCCGCCGAAGGACTCTCGCAGGTCGTCAAAACGATGAAGGGCATGGCGGCGGTCAACATCCGCCAGTACCAGCGGGCCGACGCGTCCCTGGCCGAGTACGCCACGGCCGTCGAGCAGGGCCTGCAGATCCTCCTGTCGACCGCCGACGGGGCCATCAGCCTTCGCGCCGACGGCGGCGCCCGCGGCGGCGAGGCGGTCCTGGCGGTGGTCTTCGGCTCCGACCAGGGCCTCGTCGGGCAGTTCAACAGCCGCATCGTCCGCCATGCCCTCGAGGGGCTCGACTCGATGGGCGCCGGCCGCGACCGCCGGCGGGTCCTGGCGATCGGCCGTCGCCTGGCCGGGCGGCTGGCCGCCGAGGGGGAGGACGTCGTCGAGACGTTCGACCTGCCCCGCTCGGCCGAGGCGATCGCCGGCTACACGCGGCGGCTGCTGCCGGCGGTCCAGCGGCTTCGCGACCGCGGCGCCGGGCGTGTGGTCGTCCTGCACCACCTGCCGACCGGCGGCGCGTCGTACCGCTCGGTGACCCGCCACGTGTTCCCCCTCTCCCTTCAATGGCTGGCCGAGCTTCGCGACCGCCCGTGGCCGGGGCCGTCGCGGCCGATGTTCCGCCACGAGCCCGGGGCGATGCTGGGCCACCTGGTCGGCCAGTACCTGTTCGTCTCGCTCTTCCGCGCCTTCGCCGGCTCGCTCGCCGCCGAGAACGCCAGCCGCCTGGCCTCCATGCAGGCCGCCGAACGCAACATCGACGACCGCCTCGAAGCCCTCCGCACCACCTACCACCGCCAGCGGCAGAGCCAGATCACCGCCGAACTGCTCGACGTGATGGCCGGCTTCGAGGCGGCGAAGAAGTGATGCCGGATTGACAGTTCGAACAACCTCGTGTAGGCTTGTGTCTTAAGTGGATTGCGGCAAAGGAGGAATCATGATGATCCGCAATGTCTTGTGTCTGGGTCTCCTGGCGGCCCTGGCCGTCCCGGCATCGGCCGACATCGTCTTCAACACGAACCTGCTGACCAACGCCGGCTTCGAGGACGGCCTGAACGGCTGGACGACCGACGGCGCCGCGGTCCGCCAGACGAATCCCCCGCCCCACGGCGGCCAGTACTACCTCATCGGCAGCTTCGACGGCTTCGCGTTGACCACGACGTTCCAGCTCATCGAGTTCGACGAGCCGCTTGCCGACGACCTCACCGCCACGTTCGGCGGCTGGCAGGCCGGCTGGCAAACGCAGCGCGACAGCGGCCTGATCGAGCTGGCCGCCCTCGACGCTGCCGGCGACGTCCTCGCCTCGGACGATCTCGGCTGGTTCTACAGCAACCACACCTGGGTCTTCCGCGACGGCGAGTTGCCCCTGCCCGCCGGCACCACGGCGCTGCGCTATACCTTCACCGCACAGCGCTACGACGGCTACAATAACGACGGCTACCTCGACGACGCCTTCGTCAGCATCGTCCCCGAACCGGTGACGTTCACGCTTCTGGCGCTGGGGGGCGCGGCGATCGTGCGACGGCGGTAGCGGACCCCCGCCGCCGATGAACAGCGGCGGCGGGATGATCGGATCAATCAACCGCCGAAGTTCGTCTTGAGGATGGCGAAGTCGTCGAGGTCGACGTCGCCGTCGCCGTCGAAGTCGCCCTGGTCCCACGCAGCGCCGGCGGCGGTGCCGAAGTTCGTCTTGAGCGCAGCAAAGTCGTCGAGGTCGACGTCGCCGTCCCGGTCGGCGTCGCCGGGGTAGGCCGCGACGGGCGTGATCTCGACGAGGCCGCGATCGGGAACGGCGTCCAGGAGGATGTAGTCGTAGTCGCCCCGGCTCGTCAGCGTGAAGCCGATGGCCTGGCCGTCCTGCGTGGCGGCGGCGGCGCCGTCCCACCCGTCGGGCAGGCGGAGCTTGATCGTCAGGGGGTGGTCGAAGATCCCGTCATTCATCCGGTCGGTGATCTGGAAGGCAATGCGGGTCTGGTTGTTGGCGACCATGGCGATCTCCGCCGAGTCGCGCTCCTGGCCGAACTTGGCGACCTCGACGAAGCTGCCCCACCAGATCAGGTCCCTCGCCGCGTCGATGGCGGCGAGATTGACCTCCTCGGCGACCTTGTCGTTGACGCCGTGGAAGTGCGTGCACAGCCACGAGCGCTTCCACTGGGCGGAGTTCAGCCAGGCGATGCCCGAGGTCCCGTAGAGGATCGGGTTGACGTAATCGGGCCCGATCCGCCCGCTGGAGCTGTCGGTCATCATCCAGTTGATCCGTCCGGGCTTGTTGGGCGTGCCGTGCACGCCGCGGCCGGCGATGAAGTACTCCGCGGCCAGGTCGGTCCGCCCCACGCCGCACGGGTAGGCGATCGCCAGGCACCGCCCGTCGGTGACGTTGGCGTCGATGAGTGCCTGCGACTGGCCGTACTCCCAGCGCACGTCGGCGTCCGGACGGGTGTCGTCGGAGCAGTTGTGCGTCATCGTGTGCGACTGGATGCTCCCGCCTGCGGCGTGAAGGGCGACGTAATCGGACCAGACGCCCGAGAAGCTCGGGTTGCTCTGGTTTTCCACGCCGCCAACGATGATGAACCAGGTCGGCGTGAACTCATAGGTCTCGGCCATCTCGATCCACCACGCCTGGTCGGGCTTCCAGTTGTCGTCGATGGTGATGCTCACCGCGGCGAACTTGTCGCCATACCACAGGCAGATGTGCGGCTCGCCGACGGCCTCGGGCCAGACGATGTCCGCCGGCACCGGGAAGGTCGGGCGGTCGAGGGGCAGGTTCAGCAGTTGCTCGCCGGCGCCGAGCGCGTCGCCGGGCGCGACACACAGGGCACAACCGACAGCCACGAAGATCAGCGATGCGAGTGTCTTGTCCATGGTCTCCTCCACGTGTGCCTGGCCATTAAACGGATAACACACGCCAGTTTACCACAGAACCGGGACTGGGGGAAGGGCTCGCCACGTGCAGGGCTCGCCACGTGCAGGCGCTACGTCGGGAACAGCAGCGTCCGCATCGGCGCGGCCTCCGGGACGACCTCGAGGACGCCGGCGGCCGAGGCCGCGGCCAGTTCGCGGGGCTCGACCTTGTGCAGCCCCCCGCCGTACTCCCGCCCGATGTCGATGAGGCTCTCGGGGTCGATGGAAGCCAGGGCCCGCCAGACGGCGCGAAGCCTCGCCCCGTCGCCGGCGACCACCGCGGCCAGGGTCGGCTTGGGGTAGAGCATCAGGTAGCCGTTGGCGGCGACGGCCCGCGAGTGGTTCAGAATGAACCGAAAGGTCGGCCGATCCCCCTTGCGCCGCCCCATGTACGTGCACAGCAGCGGCGCCGGCAGATAACGTTCCTGGGCGTACCAGGGGTCGCGGTGCCTGCAGAGGTACCGGTCCGGCACGCCGCGGGCGGCACCCTCGGCCAGGTAGTCCCACAGCCGCGGATAGAGCCGACGGACCTCCTGTTCGGGAAGAGGACAGTCGATCAGGACGAACGACCGGTCGATTCGCGGCCACCCGTCGCCGTCGCTTTCGACCTCGTCGGTGTTCAGCAGCCGCGGGCTGGGCAGAATGGGTCGCAGCATCTCGCGCGGCAGGCTCAGGGCGTCGGCTTTTTCCGCCGGCAGAATGAAAAAACCGTTGGCGCCCGTCGCCACGCCCCGGCGGATGCGGAACAGGTCCGCCAAGCGGCTGATCGGCTCGTCGGGCTCCTCGCTCGCCGTCGCGAGGGTCGACCACTTCCGTTTCGGCGCCAGCATGTCGGCCGTCACATCCCGGCGCAGCCGCGGCTCGTCGAGCGTGCCGCCGTAGGTCAGATGCACCATGTGGCCGGGCGGCGGCGGCGCCTTGCGGTAGGCGATGACCGCCGAGGAGACCAGCGCGTCGACGAACTGCGCGTCGGACGGATCGAACCGGTGGATCCGCTCCAGCGTCACCCGTTCGAGCAGGTAGTGCTTCAACCGGACGCCGTAGTTCATGTCCATGAACTGCCCCGGCACCAGCCACAGCGCCACGCCCCCCTCGGCCAGCCAGGCATGGCTGAGGCCCACGAAGTGGCAATACAGCCCCGACCGCCCCGTCAGCGACACGCCGCAGGCGCGGGCGCTGGCGCGGGTCAACCTCAACTTGTGGTCGCGGCTGAGGTGATGGTGGCGGACATAGGGCGGATTGCAGACGATCAGGTCGGCCCGCTGGGTGTCGTCGCCCGGCGGGGGCAGGGCGGTGAAATCCGCCAGCTCGATCTCCAGCCCCCGCCCGGCCCACAGCGCCCGGGCCGGTCGTCCGTAGTGGGGGTCGATCTCGACGCCGCGGGCCCAGCCGATGCGCCCGAGGCCGAAGACATCCAGCAGGGCCGAGTAGAAGCTCCCCGTCCCGATCGCCGGATCGAGGAACCGGATGGCGGACCGCCCGCCGACCAACCGGTGGGCGAGCCGCATGATGTCCAGCGCCAGGCGGGTCGGCGTGGCAAACTGCCCCAGGCGGTTCCGCTCGACCTGGGTCTTGGACCCGTCCAGCCGCCGCTGCAGGGCCAGTCGTTCTGTCTCGAGTTCCTGCTTCACAGCTTTCCTACACCCCAAGCATACGACACGGCGTGCGCACGCGACGGTTTGTCCCGAAAGAACTTCGGAGCCCCGGAGATGGCCCGCGGACCGCCGGCCAACAAAGTCCCAGCCCGGTGTTTCCTACCTCGGGCCGTTGGAACCCGGCCACAACAGCGGCAGGAATGGTACAACACGCGGCGTGCGCCGTCCATGACCGAGTCAGGCACTGTCCGGCCGCGTCGATCCCCCCGGGGCGCACCGAACCCCTCGGCCGCGCGTGATCGGTCGCCACGCGCGCCTGCCGGCGCATGGGATCGCCGGCGTGACCCTCGCCGTGTTGGGGCATCCCCCACGAGGCCGGCGGCGTGATCGGCACGCTGACCGTCACGCCCTGATGGACCTCAGGCGGCGCCCGATGAGGTGCCCCCTGCTCGGCGTCAATGCGCGCAGAGGGCGGTCTCCGGGCGACGGGTTGCCGCGGCCGTCTCGGCGGCGAAGTGCCGCCCCAGCTCGCGGGGCAGCGTGGTATCCAGGTGCTCCAGATAGCCCCGGGCGGCCCTCCTGGCCTTCCGCAGGGCCTCGCGTTTCGTCGAGCCCCACACCACACACCCCGGCAGGGCCGGACACCAGGCGGTGTACCCCGTCTCCGCGTGCTTCGCGATGCGTACGGATAACTGCACGTTAAGCCTCCTTTCCAAACGTTCACGACTCCCAAAACGACCCCCATTATGAGCACATTCCGCCGCACCGCAATCGGGGCTAATCCGGTTTTATACTTCATGTATTCTAATGCGGGACATCGGAGAATTCCCTAGGAGAGACTATGGCCGATCCCAAGATGCAACGGCTGGGAACTGTACCGCCTCAGGCGTTGCCCAACGGGCGTGCCATCGGGTACACTACCGCCGTCGGAGACGGTAAACCGGCAGGGGCTGCTATGAGACAAGTCGGAGCGTGCGATGATGAAACCGATCAACCGGCGTGAGTTCATGCGGGCCGGCACCGGCGCCCTGGCCGCGGCCGCCCTGGGCACGGGTGCACTGGAACAGGTCCTGGCCGGCGAGCGGAACGGACGGCGACCCAACATCGTGGTGGTGATCACCGACGACCAGCGGTTCGACGCGATGAGCTGCATGGGCCACCCGTTCCTCCGGACGCCCCACCTCGACCGCCTCCGCCGCGAGGGGGTCCTGTTCGCCAACGCGTTCGTCACGACCTCCCTCTGCTCGCCCAGCCGGGCGAGCTTCCTGACGGGCACCTACGCCCACACGCACGGGGTCATGCTCAACGCCACCAACGATTACGATCCCGCCAGGACCCCCTCGTTCTGCCAGTGCCTCCGCGACCGCGGCGGCTACCGCACCGCCTTCGTGGGCAAGTGGCACCTCGACAGCGACCGCGACGAGCCGCGCGAGGGGTTCGACCACTGGGTGAGCTTCAAGGGCCAGGGCGTTTATTTCGACCCCGAGATCAACGTCAACGGCGAGCGGTCGACCCAGACCGGTTACATCACCGACATCCTCACCGACCACGCCGACCGCTGGATCCGCCGGCAGGCCGGCGGCGAGCGGCCCTTCTGCCTGTACCTCGCCCACAAGGCGGTCCACGCCCCCTTCCAGCCGGCCCCGCGGCACAAGGGAACCTACGCCGACGTCGCCCTCGACCCGCCGCCCAGCTTCCGCGACCCGCGCCGGGGCAAACCCGCCTGGAAGCGAACGCGATTCCCCTCGCCCCTGCGGCTGCGCAGCTCGGTCGAACCGGAAGTGCTCGACGAGCTGCCCCCGCAGGCGTGGAAGCCCCGGCCCTACCATCGCGGCTACATGGAGGCGATCCTCGCCGTCGACGAAGGCGTCGGCAGGCTGCTCGACACGCTGGACGAGCTGGGCATCGCCGACGACACCGTGGTCGTGTTCACCAGCGACAACGGCTACTTCCTCGGCGACAACGGCGGCCGCGGCGACAAGCGGCTCAGCTATGAAGCGTCGATGCGGATCCCCCTGCTCCTGCGCTACCCGCGCCGGGTCAAGGCGGGCGGGACGATCGACGAGATGATGCTCAACATCGACCTCGGCCCCACGCTGCTGGACCTGGCCGGCGTGGACCCTGCGCCGGTCATGCAGGGGCTCTCCGCGGCGCCCCTGCTGGCCGGACGGCCGACCGCGTGGCGCGAGAGCTTCCTTTACGAATACTGGCGGGACCTGACGCCCCTGGTCCCGCGGATGGTCTGCGTGCGGACCGACCGGTGGAAGTACACCCGCTACCCGGACCTCGACCAGCACGAGCTGTACGACCTGAAACGCGACCCTCACGAAATGACCAACCTGGCCGACCGCCCCGACCACGCCGCGCGCGTCGCCGAGCTGCGGGCCGAACTCGAACGCCTCATGCGCGAGACGGGCTACCGCGCCCAGCCGGTCCATGCCACCAGCACCGCTCCCCGCGGCCTGGTGGCGGCGTGGACGTTCGACGCGATCGCCGACGGGCGAGTGGAGGACGTCTCCGGCAACTCCAACCACGGGCGGCTCTACGGCGCCGCCGCCGCCGTGGAGGGCCGGCGCGGCACGGCCCTGCGGTTCACGGGCGCCGAGCGCGTGATGGTCGGCCGCTCCGACAGCCTCAATCCGGCCTTCGCGCCGTGGATCGTCGAGGCGTGGGTCAAGGCCGACGGCGACGGGGTCCTCTGCGCCCACGGCGGCGAGCGGCTGGGCTACGCCCTGTTCGTCGACGGGGGCGTCCCCGGCTTCTCCGTGCGGGACGGGCACGCCGTCTACGTCGCCGACGGCCGCGCGTCGTGCCTGGGCCGCTGGACGCACCTGGCCGGGGTCATCGACGAAACGCACGCGCACCTCTACGTCGACGGGCGGCGGACCGGATCGATCCGCCTGATGCACCTGCTCCGCGCGCACCCGACCGACCCGCTGAGCCTCGGGGCCGATAGCGGCTCGCCGGTGGATCCGGCGGTCTCGGCGACGGGCTTTCACGGGCTCATCGACTCGGTCCGCATTCACCGCCGCGACGCCGGCGACGACACGATAGCCGCCCTGATGGGGGAGTAGACCACTTGGCAGTCGCCCCTCCGATCGCGCCGCCCGCGGCAGAGAAGAAATCCGAAATCCGAAGCACGAAATCCGAAACAAATCCCAAACGGATCAGGACGCCAAACTTCAAAACGACCAGGCCCTGTCGTTTGGTGCTTTTCCGTTTGGCCGTTTCGAGTTTGTTTCGTGTTTCGAGTTTGGGATTTCGGGTTTACGGCATGGGCCTGGAGAACCAGCAGGCAAACAGCGCGGAAGAGGAAAAGGATAACGACACATGGAAAAGCACTACGTCGTGATGACCGCCATCGGGGCGGACCGGCCGGGGTTGGTCGACGCCGTCAGCGGGTACGTTTACCAGCGCGGGGGTAACGTGGAATCGACGCGGGCGGCGACGCTCGGGGGCGAGTTCGCGATGATCCTGCTGATCAGCGGCGAGGAGGCCGCCACCGAGGCGATCCGCCTGCAGACCCGCGAGCTGGAGCGCGACGCCGGCCTGGCCGTGGTCGTCAAGCCCACCGCCGCCCCCGCCGAGCACACCGCACCGCCGGGGTCCCTGCCCTACGAGTTGGCGGTCTACGCCATGGATCACCCGGGCATCGTCCAGGCGGTCACCCACGAGCTGGCCCGCCACGACGTCAACATCCGCGCCCTGGACACCTACGTGGAATCGGCCCCGCACACCGGGACCGCCTTCTTCCACCTCCTGGCCACCATCGACGTGCCCAGCGCCGCCAACATCGCCGCCTTCCGCGCCGCCCTGGCCGACATGGCCGAGCGGTTGAACGTGGACATCGAGTTGACCGCCGGCATGCTTCCCTGACGCCGCCTCACCGCAGCGACACGCGACAGACGACCGCGCCGCCGACCACCAGCACGCAGCCGAGCCAGACGGCCGGGGCCGGAAGGATCTGAAGGACGATGGCGCTGGTGAGCGTGGATAGAATCGGCGTGATGTAGGCGGCCGAAGCGACGAGGGTGGGATTCCCGCGGCGCATGGCGACGTCCCAGAGGATATACGAGAGCATCGTCGGGCCGACGACCATGAACGCCAGGGGCGGCAGGATGCCCCAACTCCACCGCGGCGGTCCGTCATCGACCAGGCCGCGCGCGGCGAGCATGATCACCCCGCCGACCAGCAGGAACAACGGCAGCGCCCCGCCCCGAACGTCCGGGGTCCAGCGGCGGATGAGGTTCGAGTACAGCGCCCACGTCACCGCCGCGCTGACCGCCAGGGCGTACGGGACGGCATTGGCCTGAAGGTTGGCGATGAAACCCTCGAGGCTCCAGCCCCCCCGCGGCGCCATGACCACGACCACCCCGGCCGTGGCGATGAGGATCCCCAGCGGGAAGGTCCAGCGGGGCCGGCGCCCCAGCAGGGGGATCGACAGCAGGAGCGTCAGCCCCGGCCAGGCGTAGTTGATCACGCCCACCTCCACCACCTGCTGACGGCCGGCGGCCAGGCCCACGGCGCCGTACAGGCTCGCCTCGTACGCAATGAAGATCGCTCCGCAGCCCAGCAGGTAGCGCAGCGGCAACCCCCGCAGTTGCCTTCGCCCCTCGGCCGTCCGGTACGTCCACGCGCCGCACACCAACCCGGCCAGGACGAACAGCACCCCCCCGGTGGTCATCGGCCCCAGCGGCTCGGTCAGCAGGCGCGATACCCCGATCGTCGACGCCCACAACACGCACGCGCCCAGCCCCGCCAGCGATGCCCCGGTATTCGAGCGGCTCATCCGCGGGACTCCCGCCGCCTAGCGACTCGGCATGTACTGGGGCTTGAGGAAGAGGTAATACAGCCGTCCTTCCGTCTGCGTCCGGCCGGCTCGACGACCGGCGTCGTCGCCGATCCCCATGTAGATGTCGCAGCGGCCCGCCGCCCGGATCGCCCCGCCGGTGTCCTGGTCGAGGGCGAAGCCGCTGTAGGGCAACTGGACGATCCGCCCGCCGACGGGCGTCGGCAGCGCCGCCTGGACAAACGCCAGGGCGGCCCGGGGATAGACCGACTTGTCGGTCGCAATCGTCCGCATCGGCGTCACCGGCTCGTTCAGGCTGCCGCGTGGGGCTCCTTGCGACGGTTCGAAGAAGATGAAACGCGGGTTGCGGTCGATGTAGGCGTCCACCTGCCCGGGATGCCGATCGAAGTAGTCGATCATCGCCGCCAGCGACATTTGCTCGGCGGGGATTCGCCCGTCGTCGACGAGCGCCTTGGCGACGCTGCGGTAGGGGTGTCCGTTCGACGCGGCATAGCCGACGGTCATCATCGACCCACCGGTGAGCCGCAGGCAGGCCGAGCCCTGGACGTGGGCGATGTAGGCCTCGAACGGGTCGGCCAGCCATACCAGTTCGCGCCCGACCAGCAGCCCCGAGCCGGGCAGATCCGCCCGCGAGGGCAGGTCGACGATCTGCCCGTTGATCAGGCGGACGCCGAGGATCTCGCCGTCGGGGCCCTTGGCCAGCCCCTCGGGGGGACGATACAGGGGATAGCGGAACCGGTCGGTTCGTTCGGGCGACGCGGCGAAGATGGGCGTGTAATAGCCGGTGAACAGCACCGTCCCCCGTCCGTTCCACCCGACGGAGGTGTAAACCTCGAACCGCCGCCGCAGCTCGACGTTGAGCTGCTCGCACGTCAGTCCCGCCGCCAGCAGGTCGTCCATCGCCTCCAGCGACGCGACCGTCCGGGCATGGCTGATCGTCCCGTAGGGGAAATGCGCCCTCGACGACGGCTTGGCCAGGTAGTTGAGGCTGTGGGCGATCGCATCGCGGAGTCCCTCCGACTGGGCCGCCTGGGAGAAATCGGGGATGGCCGCCGAGTCGGTCACCCGCTGCAGCGCCAGCCGTCCCGGCGGCAGCGGCCGGTCGTAGTCCGGCCCCGGCCCCACCGGCACCGGTCCCGGCCGCACACACCCGCCCGCCCACGCCGCACCGATCACCCCCAACGCCGCCCACCAACGCAACTGCACCATCCGTGTACTCCTTCTCGGTTCACGCCATCCGCTGTGAGACCGATTATGCCGCCGGCATCGTCACAAGGCAAGGTAACGGCGGGCTGGGGGCTGAAGATACGCCAACGGTCGAAGACCATCCCGCGGCCGGCGACGCTTCCCCTTGAACGCCGGGGGCGATCGGCTATGCTCGCAGGTACCGCATGAGCGAGAACGCCCCATCCACCGCGCCGTTGTCTGCGCCGCAGGGCGCCGCCGGCTCTGCGCCGGGCGAGAGCGACGAACTGCCCCTCGACCTGCCCTGCGTCGAATGCGATTACAACCTTCGCGGCCTGATGCCCGACGGCCGCTGCCCGGAGTGCGGCACGTCCGTCGCCAGGAGCCTCGACCCGCGGCTGCTTCGGTTCGCGCCGCCGACGTATCTCCGCACGCTGACGATGGGCCTGACGGTGATCTTCGGCTTCGGGGCGCTCTGCGTGATCGCCATGATGACCCTCGGCATCGTCATTGCCTTCCTCGGCGGCGAGCCCTTTGCCGCATTCCTGGGCGGCCTCGTGGCGACGAACCTCACGGCGATCCTCGGCACCTGGCTGCTCACCACGCGCGAGCCACGCCCTGTTCGCCGCGAACACCCGCTCGCGGCCAGGCGGATCGCCCGCGTGGCCCTCCTGGTTGTCCTGACACTGGGCTTCCTGCACCTGCTGATCGACACGCTGGGCATGACGCACCGGAGAGCCTCTTACGACACCGTCTGGTATGCATGGGCTCTCCTGTTCATGACCTGGGTCGGTCTGCTGGCCCTCCTGCTATTCCTCCGCGGGCTGATGGTCCGCATCCCCGACCGCCGCCTGGCACGCGATATCGCCATCGTCTTCGGAGGCATCCTCGCGGCGCCGTTCATCCTTGCGGCTGCTTGGACCATCACATGGCATGGGCCCTACCGCCCGGGTATCGTCTTCGATATCATCCGGATCGTGGTCAATCTGTGGCCCCTGGTCTTCAGCCTCGGCTGCATCTCCGTGATGCTCCGCACCCGCCGCCGCCTCCGCGACAGCGCCATGCTCGCCCAGGCCACCTGGACGGCCGGCGCGCGCGTCGTCGACAAACACCTCCACCTCCCAGGAGTGGACGGGGTCTACTGCACGCCCGCCCCGTGACTGCTGTAGATGAACGTCCGGCGGACGTGGCGGTGGATGTTCGGCCCGCCGCCGAAGCGCCCGAAGGTGCGGGGGTGGTAGTGGCCGGCCTGGCGGTCGACGTAGAACAGGTGGGTGTGGATGAGACGGCCGTAATCCAGGTAGCCGACGGAGGTTTCGACGACGGCGCGGCGATTGAGGCTCACGCCGGCGATCTCGTCGCGGCCGTAGATGTTCGCGGCGGCCAGGTCCTCGGGACCGAACAGCGCCGCCGGCTCGCGCTCGGCATCGAAGTGCAGCAGCGTGTCGGGGTTGTACACGAGCAGCACACGCGGTTCGCCGGCGCAGCCGCTCAGCAGAAATGAAGCGATTACCCAGAAGATGTACCACAAACGGATCTTCACGCCGCACATACCCACGGCGGCGGCATCCGTGACGCCGGGCCGAAATCGGCCAACTCATGCTCCTACTGTCCATTCTAGGGCGAGTTGCAGATTCTGAGAAGGGGAGAAAGCACGGCGACCAGTGAATACCGAACAAGAGTAACGATTGTCGAAGGAACCCGCGCCCTTCGCCCCCGCTTGCCCGGAGGGCCCCCGGCCTCGTATGATGGGCCGGACACTCCACAGGAGAAGCAATGGTCGGGATATCCAGGTTGTGCTGCGGAACCGCCGAGGCATCGGACCGCCTGCGCTATCGGCGGTTCGACGGCCCGCCGCGGCCGGTGGTGGTGTTCAACTGCACGCGCCGGTGCAACCTGCGATGCGCCCACTGCTACAGCGGATCGACCGACGCGGCCGCCCCCGACGAGTTGACCACCGACGAGGCCAAGGCCCTCCTGGACGACCTGGCCGCCATGGGCGCGCCGGTGGTCCTCTTCTCCGGCGGCGAACCGCTGCTGCGGGCCGACCTGCTCGACCTGATCGACCACGCACGCCACGTCGGCCTCCGCGCGGTGGTCTCCACGAACGGAACGTTCATCACGGCCACCCTCGCCGAACGCTTCCGCCGACTCGCCCTCGGGTACGTCGGCGTGAGCCTGGACGGCCTGGAAGACACGCACGATCGCTTCCGCGGCCAGAGCGGCGCGTTCGCCGCGGCCCTGGAAGGCATCCGCCACTGCCGCGCCGCCGGCGTCAAGGTGGGCGTCCGCCTGACGATGACGCGCCACAACGTCGACGAACTGCCCGCCATCTTCGATCTCATCGAACGCGAGGGAGTGCCCCGAATCTGCTTCTACCACCTCGTCGCCGCCGGCCGCGGCGCCGCCCTGAGGGACGACGCCCTCGACGCCGCCGCCACACGCCGCGCCGTCGATACGATCATCGACCGCACCCGCGACCTCCACGCCCGCGGGCGGCGGATCGAGGTGCTCACCGTCGACAACCACGCCGACGGCCCGTATCTCGTCCAGCGCCTCGCGCGGGAGGATCCCGACCAGGCCCGCCACGCCATGCATCTGCTGCAACTCAACCGCGGCAACGCCTCCGGCGAGCGGATCGCCTGCGTGAGCTGGGACGGGGCGGTCCATCCCGACCCGTTCTGGCGGACGCAGACGCTCGGCAACATCCGCCAACGCCCCTTCAGCGCCATCTGGACCGACGAGTCGATCCCCCTGCTGGCGGAGCTGCGCAACCGCAAAACGCGCCTCACCGGCCGCTGTCGACGGTGCCGCTGGCTGGAGGTGTGCAACGGCAACTTCCGCGCCCGCGCCGAGGCCGCCACCGGCGATCGCTGGGCCGACGACCCCGCCTGCTACCTGACCGACGACGAGATCCGCCCCGACACGGCGGCCGAGTGAGTGAGCCATGACCGACCCGCCCGCCCTGCGACTGGTCTTCTGGGAAACCACCCAACGGTGTAACCTCCACTGCCGCCACTGCCGCGCCGGCCGCCGCGACGAGAACGACCTGAGCGGCGAGCAGGTCAAGACCCTCCTGGCCGAGTTGGCGGGAATGGGTCGTCCAATCGTCATCTTCTCCGGCGGCGAGCCGCTGCTCCGTCCGGACTGGGAGGCGATGGCCGCCCATGCCCGCCGGCTCGGTCTGCCAACCGCCCTGGCGACCAACGGCACGCTTATCGACGCCGCCACCGCCCGGCGAATCGCCGACGCCGGCTTCCGCCGCACCGCCGTCAGCCTTGACGGCGCCGACCCCGCCACCCACGACGCCTTCCGGGGCCTGCCCGGCAGCTTTCGCGCGGCCCTGAACGGCTGTGAGCAGGTCCGGGCCGCCGGCGTCGACCTGCAGATCAACTGCACCGTCGCCGCTCACAACATCGACCAGCTCGACGCCCTGTACGCCCTCGCTCAATCCCTGGGCGCCACCGCACTGCACCTGTTCGCCCTCGTCCCGGTCGGGTGCGGCGTCGAGATCGCCGACAGCCACCAGATCAGCCCCGACCAGTACGAAACGATGCTCCACTGGGTCTGCGACCGTCGCGGCGGGCCCCTCCAACTCAAGGCCACCTGCGCCCCCCATTTCTTCCGCATCCTCGCCCAGCGCGGCGAGACACTGCCCGCGCACGGCCGCCCGGGCGCCATGCACACCGAGACGCGCGGCTGCCTGGCGGGGATCTCGGTGATCTTCGTCAGCCACGCCGGCGAGATCTTCCCCTGCGGCTATCTGCCGGTCGCCGCCGGCCACCTCGACACCGACGGCGCCGGCATCGAGCGAATCTGGCGCGACAGCCCCCTGTTGGCCGACCTCCGCGACGTTGGACGCCTCAAAGGCGCCTGCGGCGCCTGCAAATACAAAACCGTCTGCGGCGGCTGCCGCGCACGGGCCTACGCCGCCACAGGTGACTACCTCGCCGCCGAGCCGCGATGCGCCTACGCGGCCACGCTCTCGCCCGCACGAGACCAGGCCAGTGGGCCATGACATCGAACCGATGCTGAGATTGCTCCAGAGAGGCAGGAACGATCATGCGTGAACCCCATCCAATCCCGTTCGTCCTCGCGTGCCTGTTGATCGCCGGCCTGCTGTCGGCGTGCACATCCCGGACGGCCGACCTTGTCAAACCCTCGGCGGACGATACGCCGATTGCCGGTGTCGGCCTTGTGCTGAGCCGCGATCCGCGGGGTGGGCGGATCGACTGGGTCGTCGGTGGCAGCCCCGCCGAAGCGGCCGACCTGGCGATCGGCGAGATCGTCGCCGCCGTGGACGCGACCTCCGTGGCCGACGAACCGCCCGAGCAGATCGCCCGGCGGCTGGCCGGGCCGGCCGGCAGCGAAGTGACCGTCGAGGCGATCGCGGCCGACGGGTCGCGACGGACGCTCAAGCTGCGGCGGGAGATCGTGGTCATCGGCGGCGTGTCCAGCCGTCTGACAGACGGGATCGGCGTGATCCGCATCAGGAGCTTCAGCCGCCACACCCCCACGGCCGTGCGTGACGCCGTGGCGCAGTTGACCGGCGCGGGGGCGGCGGGCCTGTGCCTGGACCTGCGCAACAGTGTCGGCGGGCCGGTCCCCACCGTCCGCGAGGTGGCCGAGCTGTTCACGGCGCCGCCGGCGACGCTGTGGGGCTCGCGGATGCATGGCCGGGCGGCCGTCGTGCGAGCGTCGCGTCCGGAGATGACGTCGCTGCCCCTGGCGGTCCTGATCGATGGTGGCACGCGGGATGGCTCGGAACTGCTGGCCGGCGCCCTGCGGAACGCCGGGCGCGCGACGCTGGTCGGCCGGCCGACGCCCGGGGCGCTGGAGATCCTCCGCCCGGCCCCCGACACCGCCGGGCGGATGGTCGTCCGGAAGGTCGGCGACTACCATTTCCCCGCCCTCGGCCGCACCGGCACGGACGGCCTCGTACCTGATGTCGCCGTGGCGCCCGATGCCGACGACGCGGCGTACCTTGACGCGGCCTGCGGCGCGCTGGGCCGTTGAGGCCGTCGTCCGGCAATCGCGCTAAAATGCAGTGGAGGGATAAGATCATGGCTCCACGTGCATGCAGGACCGTCGCGATGATGCTCGCCCTGGGCCTGACGGCGATCATCGGCTGTGCAGATCGGGCGGCTGAAAGCGAGACGATCGGCGTCCGGCGGAGGGTATTGTTCGACTTCGACGACCCGGCGGAGGTCGCGCCGTGGCAATCGGCCGACGATACGGTCATGGGCGGCGAATCCCAGAGCCGCCTGGTGTATGTCCAAGGCGGCACCGCGGCGTTTGCCGGGACCGTGTCGTTGGCCAACCAGGGCGGTTTCGCCTCCGTCCGCGCGCCCCTGCCCGACGGCGCCCTGGCGGGCTGCGAAGGGCTTGTTCTGCGTGTGCGGGGCGACGGCCGGCGGTACATCCTCTATGTCACGACCGGGCCGGATGACGAAGGACCCCGCTACCAGGCGGCTTTCGACACCAGGACGGACCAATGGCGTAAGGTGCTGGCGCCCTTCGTCGAGTTCGCCCCCTACCGGCGCGGCGAGCGGCTTGCCTGGCAACGGGTTCCCGCCGGGGAGATCACCGGCATCGGCCTCATGATCAGCGAGCCCCACGAGGGCCCGTTCTCGCTGGAAATCGACACCATCGAAGCCTACTGGGTGCCGGGCGGGTAAGCCCGCACCTCGTCCGCCCTAGCGCTTGGGGTGGTAACGCTTGGGCCAGGCGGGGCCCTGGGTGTCCTGAGCGCCGGCAAATTCGGGGGGCGTACTGGGCAGGACGATGGTGAAGATCGAGCCGCGACCGGGAGCGGCGTCGACTTCGATGCGGCCACCGTGCTCCTCGACGACCTTGCGGGTGACCGCCAGACCCAGCCCGGTGCCCTTCTGACCCTTGGTGGAGAAGAACGGCTCGAAGATCCGCGCCCGCGTGGCCGCGTCGATCCCCGGGCCGTTGTCGGCGACGGCGATGCGGGCCAGGCGCTCCATGGTGTCGAAGGTGGTGCGGATGGTCACGGCGCCGGTGCCGTCGGGGACGACGTCGAGGGCGTTGGTCACCAGGTTGACCAGCGCCTGGTGCAGGCCTTCGACGTCGGCGGGGATGGGCGGAACGTCGCCCAGGTCGGCCAAAAGCGCCACGCGCCGCTCGTCGGCCCGTGCGGTGAGCAGATCGACGCACTCGGTAACCACATGGTTGATCGAGATCGACTGCAGCAGCGGCTGGCGCTGCTTCGAGAAGGCGAGCATGTTGACGATCAGCGAATTGATCCGCTCGAGGTTCCGGGTGACGATGGGCCAGGCTTCGCGGGCCTGGTCGAGTTGGCCGTGATCGACCGCCATGTCGACGACGTCGGCGCCGGCCTGGAGGGCCTGGAGGATGTTCTTGATCGAATGGCTCAGCGACGCGACGGCCTCGCCGACGGCGGCGAGCCGCTCGGAGGTGACCGACGCCTCGTACAGTTGCACGTTCTCCAATGCCAGGCCCGTCTGGTAGCCGATCGCCGTCAGCAGGCGGAGCTGTTCGGTGGAGTAAGTCAGATTCGAGACGGCCGAGTCGACGTGGATCACGCCGAGGATCCGCTCCCGCCCGACGATGGGCACGCACAGCACCGACTGGATGCCGAAGTCGTGGACGGAGTGACCCTTGGTAAAGCGTTTGTCGACCATGGCGTTCGAGCACAGCACGCCCACCTGGTGTTCCACCACGTGGTTGACGATGGTGCGCGAGATGGGCACGGTGTCGTCGGTTTTCTCGCCCTCTTCGTAGCGGACGGCGATGGGGGTGAGTTTGCCGTCCGGGGCGATGAGCACCACGAAGCCGCGATCGGGGTGGAACAGCTCACAGACGTGGTCGAGCACGCGATTGGCCAGCAGTTCGGCGTCAAAGATGGTGCTGATGGTGCCGATCAGGTTGTACAGGTGGCGGAGGTTGCCAATGGCGCGGTCGCCGGCCTCGGGCGTGGGCATGATCACCGAATCGGCGTTGCCCGGTACGGAGGTGATGATGGCTGAATCGACGAGGCGGCCGTCTTCGTCGATGTCGAGCGCCCCGTCGGTGACGGGGGCCGGGCCCGACCCGCCGAAGACCAGCAGCGTGCTGCCCACGCGGACCTGGTCGCCCTGGCGCAGGGGCAGCGTCCGTCGCAGCCGCACGCCGTTGACGTACGTGCCGTTGGCCGAGCCGAGATCCTCGATGATCCACTCGCCGTTCTGCGGGAACAGGCGCACGTGTTCCCGCGAGACGGTCGGATCGTTCAACTGCAGATCCTCGGCCTCTCGGCCGACGCGCGTCTCCCGCGCCGGCAGATCATGCGTGCGCCCCTTGTCGGGGCCCTGGATGACGTGAATCGTTGCCACGTCCGCTCCGACGCGCCAGTGTTAAGAAGTCATCACCCGGGCTACATCATACCGCCGAAACCGCCGTGAGGTCAAGTCCGGACATTCGCCACGATCGCCCGCGCAGCCGGCTGTCGTCAAGTAGCTTACGATATGAAAGCCGGCCGGGAACGACAGGCCCCGCCCACAGCCTGCCGGTCAGAGAATCATCATGTTGTTGCGATGGACCACCTCGTCGTAGGGTTTGTCACCAAGGGCCCTGGCGACCTGGCCGGTCTTGAGGCCCTTGATCCGGTCGACCTGGTCGACGTCGTAGTTGCTCAGCCCCCGCGCGACGATCTTGCCGCGTCCGTCGACGATCGCGACGGTGTCGCCCTTGGTAAACGAGCCGGACACAGCGGTAATGCCGGTGGGCAGCAGGCTGCGGCCCTTGCGGCGGAGGGCCTCGACGGCGCCGGCGTCGATGACGATTCGCCCGGCGGCCCGGGAGGCCTGGCCGATCCACCGGCGGCGGGCCGACAGCTTGTTGGGGCCCGGCGTGCACAGTGTGCCGAGCTTCTCGCCCGCCAGCAGACGGCCGAGGACGTTGGGCGTGCGGGCGTTGGCGATGATCGCCACCTCCCCGGCCGCCGTCACCATGTGGGCCGCGTGGAGCTTCGAGCCCATGCCCCCCGAGCCCAATCGGCTGATGGCGCCGGTGGGCAGGCGGGCGGCGTCGGCCCGGGCGTCTTCGATCACGTCGAGCACCTGCGAGCCCGACAGCACCCCGTCGACCACCGTCAGCAGGACCAGCACCTCCGCCTGGACCATGTTCGTCACGTGGGCCGCGATCATGTCGTTGTCGCCGAAGCGCAGCTCGTCGACCGCCACCGAATCGTTCTCGTTGATGATCGGCACGGCCCCGAGGTCCTGGAGGGCGGCGATCGTGTTGCGGATGTTGAGATAGCGCGCACGGTTCTCGAAGTCGCCGCGGGTGACGAGAATCTGGGCCACCTTCACGTCGAACGGCACGAAAGCGTCGTGGAACTGCCGCATCAACTGCCCCTGGCCCACCGCCGCGGTCGCCTGAAGCAGCGGCAGCGTCTTCGGCCGGCGGGTCAGTCCCAGCTCGCCCATGCCGGCGCCGACGGCGCCGCTGCTGACCAGCGTGACATCCAGCCCGTCGCGCATGACGGTCGCCAACTGGGCCGCCAGATCCGCCACCACCTGCACGTCCAGTTGCCCGCGGTCGTCGGTCAACGCCGAGGTGCCTACCTTTACGACGATCCGGCGGGCTCGACGGACGACCTCGTTTCTCCAATGCGTGCTGGGCACGATACTTCCTCTCTCACTCGCCCGTCGCGGCGCTCGTTTGGCGCCCGTCGAGCAGGTCGCGGATGAGTGCCGCGTTTCGTACCGTGGCGCCCTGGCGGCTGCGGATATACGCCCGCGCCCGCCGGCCCAGTTCGGCCGCGACATCCCCGTCGGCCAACCACCGGGCAAGCGTACGGGCCAGTTCCTCGCCGTCGGCCACCTGGACGGCGCCGCCGGCGGCCAGCAGATCCGGCGCCTGGGGAAAGTTGAACACGTGCGGGCCGAAGGCCACCGGTTTGCCCAGCGCCGCCGCCTCGAGCATGTCCGAACCGCCCATCGGCACCAGGGAACGGCCGACGAAGACGGCGTCGGCCAGGCTGTAGAACTTGCGCAGCTCCCCCATCGTGTCGCCGAGGATCACGGCCCCATCGGCCAGCGTGCCGGTGCTGCCGTCCGGCCGTTCGGTGCGGCGGACGAGGTCGAGGCCGGCCTTGTCGATCAGGCGGGCGACCTCGTCGAACCGTTCGGGCTTGCGGGGCACGATCGCCAGAAACGTCCGCTCATCCGCGTGTCCCCCGGCGCGGAGGGCGGCGAACACCTCCAGCAGGAGCGCCTCTTCGCCGGGCCCGGTCCCGCCGGCGACAACGAGCCGATCGCCGGCGCCCAACCCCAACGCCGCGGCCAGGGCGTCGGCCCCGGCGACGGAGGCGGCGGTGTCGACGGTGTCGAATTTCATCATGCCCGTCACCGTCACCCGCTCGGGATCGGCCCCCAGGTCGATGAACCGCTCGGCGTACACCTCGTCCTGCACCGCCAGCACCGTCACCCGGTTGAACAGCCGCTTGACCAGCGGCCGGATTTTCCGGTAGCGGGGGTAGCCCTTGTTCTCGCTGATCCGCCCGTTGACCACCACAACCGGGACGCGACGACGATTGGCGCGCGCGAGGAAGTTCGGCCAGATCTCCCCCTCCATCAGGACCACCAGCGCCGGGTCGACGCGATCGAACGCCCGGCGAACCGCCCAGGAGAAGTCCAGCGGAAACCGGAAGACCTCCCGAGCGGGCGCGAACAGCGCTTCGGCCCGGGCCATACCGGTGTCCGTCGTCGAGGAGATGACGATCCGGTGATTGGGCACCCGGGCGGCCAACTCGTCGATCAGCGCGCGGATGCCGTTCACCTCGCCGAGGCTCACCGCGTGGATCCAGATCACCGGCCCGCCGTCGCCGCAGATTGGCGCCCGTCCGAACCGCTGGGCCCAGCCCGTGCGATAGCGCCCGTGGCGGATCATCCGCGTCAGCCACATCGGACCGGTAGCCACCAGGCCCAATGCATACAGAATGTCCAGCGCAATGGCGACCATGAAAGGTCAAGTATCCGGTGCACTCACCGTTCTGTCAACGAAAGCCATACGGCGACGAAGATGCATGAGATCCGAATTTCTCAAGGCAGTCCCCTGGTCCGACAGCACACAGCCTACCCTTGCGCCCGCAGATCCTCCAGCCGCCGGAGCGGACGTTCCAGGACGTTGGCGCGCGTGGTGCGGATCGTCTCGTATTGCTTGACGGCCGCGTCGAGACGACCGCCGAGCTTGTCGAGCTCTTCGGTGAACTTGCCCCACTGGCGGGTGAATTCGGCGACCAGTTGCAGCGCATCGGAGGTCTGGCGGGAGAGGTTGGCCACCTCGGCGGCCTGGCGGACGACGTGGAGCACCGCCAGCAGACTCAGCGGCCCCACCAGCAGCACCCGCCGCTGGGCGGCCTCGCTGAGCAGGGCATGATCGAGGTCCTGAATGAAGGCAAAGACCCGCTCGTTGGGGATGAACATCAACGCGAAATCCGCCGTGCCGTCGGTGGGGTTGATGTACTCGCGAGTGGAGATCGCCCGGATCTGTGTGCGAACATCGGTGAGGAACCCCTGCAGGGCCGCCGAGTCGTCGTCGCCCTCCAGGTGTCGCAGGTAGTTGTCCAGGGGGAACTTGACGTCCATGTTGAGCTTGACGCCGTTGCCCAGCAGGAACGTGAAGTCCGGACGGCGCCCGTCGGTCATGGTTTCCTGCTTGGTGTAGTTGACCCCCTCGATCATCCCCGCCCGCTGGAGGATGTCGTCGGCCATCCGCTCGCCCCACTTGCCCCGCTGCTGGGGATGGGCGAGGGCGGCGCGCAACTGGTCGGTGGTGTCGCGCAGCTCGGCTACCTGGCGGATCGACTCGGCCACCTGCTGGGTGAGCTTACCGTGATCCTCCTTGCGGGCGCTTTCGAGCTTCGCCGACAGGTCGCGGACCGCTTCGAGACGCTCGCCCACCTGCTGGAGGGAGCGGTCGATCATCTCCTTGCGCTTCTCCAGTTCGGCCGACCCGGCCGCCGTCTGGGCCGCCAGCCGTTCGCGGGCCAGCGTAAGGAAGCGTTCGCTGTTGGCCGACAGGGCGTCGGCCGACAGCGCCGCGAACGCATCGCGGAACCGCGCCTCGGCGGCCTTGCCGGCGGTGCGCCCGTACAGCAGCGTGACGACCGCCACGACCGCCGCGCCGAGCACCACACCGCCGATAAACGCTCCAATCACCTCCATGGCCGACCACCTCTCTCCCTGCAAGTCCGCGTCGCGTACGATTCTAACAAAGCGCCATCTCCGCCGCCAGCGATGGAACCGCTTGCATCAGCGGGCCGAGCGGCTAAGGTAAAGGCCGACTGAGGAGAACGCCATGCCCAACGACGCCGTCCGATCCCAGGTCGAGACGCGATTCGACGCGTCCGTCGAGTCGCTGAAGGCCTTCTGCCGGTTCCCGAGCATCTCCGCCCAGACCGACCACGCCCCTGACAGCCGTGCCTGCGCCGAATGGCTGGCCGCCCGCCTCGAGGCGGCGGGGCTGGAAGCGACGATCGAACCGCTCGGCCGTCCGGCCGTGGTGGCTGCCGGACCCGCGGACCCTGACAAGCCCACGCTGCTGGTATACGGCCATTACGACGTCCAGCCGCCCGACCCGCTGGAGTTGTGGCAGACCGACCCGTTCGATCCGACCGTCGCCGACGGCCACCTGGTCGCCCGCGGCGCCAGCGACGACAAGGGGCCGGTGTTCGCGTGGATCGCGGCCATCGAGGCCTTTCGGGCGGCCGGGGAGGCCCTGCCGGTCAACATCAAGTGCCTCTTCGAGGGCGAAGAGGAGGTCGGCTCGCCCACGCTCGGCCCGTTCGTCGCCGACAACACCGAACGACTCGCCTGCGACGCCATCGCCATCGCCGACGGGGCCTTCTACGACGACGAAACCCCATCGCTGACCTACGCCCTGCGGGGACTGACCTACATCGAGGTGACGGCGACCGGTCCCGACCACGATCTGCACAGCGGCCTGTGCGGCGGGCTGGCGCCCAACCCGCTCAACGCCCTGGCCGCCCTGGTCGCCTCCCTGCACGACGACGACGGGCGAGTGGCCGTCGAAGAGTTCTACAACGACGTCCGCCCCCCCGGCGAGGCCGAGCGGTCCATGTGGGAGGGTCTGGCCTTCGACGCCGACGCCTGGCGGGCCGAGATCGGCGCGACGACCCTGGCCGGCCCCGAAGACGTGCCGCCGCTGGAACGGCTCTGGGCGCTGCCCACGCTGGATTGCCACGGCCTGTGGGGCGGGTACATGGGCGAGGGCTGCAAGACGGTCATCCCCGCCTGGGCGAAGGCCAAATTGTCCTGCCGGTTGGTCTGCGACCAGCAGGCCGAGCGCGTCGCCCGGCAGCTCGAAGCCCATCTGCGCAAGCACTGCCCGGCGGGGATCGGCCTGACGGTGGACCTGCTGACGGCGCAGGACCCCTGGCTGGCCGACCCGGACGCGCCGGCCGTCGAGGCGGCCCGCGGGGCGATCAGCGAGGCGTTCGAGGCGCCTTGCGTCCTGGTCCGCTGCGGGGCGAGCATCCCCGTGGCCATCCACTTCCACCGGCACCTCGGCGTCGACCCGCTGATCATGGGCTTGTCCCTGCCGAGCGACCGCGTGCACAGCCCCAACGAGCGATTCGCCCTCGACCAGTTCCGCCGTGCAATCCATGCCTCCGTGGCGCTGATGCGCCGCCTTGGGAACCGATCGTGAGAATCACGGAAGAACTGCCCTTGACACGGCGCCGTATTGGGTCATAATGGCCCGACTTTGCCGGTGGCGGCTACGGAAGCTCGCCGGCGCGAAGTGAATCTGCAGGAAGCGAAGGAACGACAACGATGTACGCGATCATTGAGGACAGCGGCCAGCAGTTCAAGGTGGCGGCCGGCGATGTCATCCGCGTGGATGTCCGCGAGGTGGGCGACGACGTCACGCAGATCACCTTCGACCGAGTGCTGCTGATCAGTGACGACGGAGACGGCCAGATCGGCGCCCCGCTCGTGGATGGCGCCACCGTGGTGGCCGACATCCAGCGTCGCCAGGTACGCGGCGATAAGGTGGATGTCGTCAAGTTCCGCCGCCGCAAGGGGTACCGCCGTAAGGCCGGGCACCGCCAGCAGTACCTCGAAGTGAAAATCGCCGAGATCAAGTTCAAGCAGCCCGTCGCAACCAAGGCGTAGACGCGGCGGGCGGCTGATCAGCCGGAGCTCCTTGCCGGACAACCCCCCTCATCGCCCCGTGACCGGTCCCTCGCGCCGAAGTCCGCGCCTCCCGGCGTACGTCGCGCGCACCGGCAGCACTGCCGATCCCTAAGGCCTCACCCTTACTCAAGCGACCCTACTTCCATGCCGACAATCGCTTGTGGAGGAATTCCCCGCCCGGCGGGGACCCACATGGCTCAGTGAGGATTGCGGCATGGCCGGCACCGGTCTCGGTTGGTATCTCAAGCAGATCAATGACACCCCCCTGCTGACCGCCGAGCAGGAGAAGCAGTTGTCACGGCGGATCCGCGAGCACGGCGACCCGATCGCCCGCCAGGAGATGATCCAGGCCAACCTTCGCCTCGTGGTCAACATCGCCAAGCAGTACTCCAACCGCGGCATGACCCTCTCGGACCTGGTCGCCGAAGGCAACATCGGCCTGATGCGGGCGGTCGAGGAGTTCGACCCGGACGCCGGCGTACGCTTCAGTACCTACGCCGCCTGGTGGATCAAGCAGGCCGTCAAGCGGGCCATGATCAACGCCGGCCAGTCGATCCACATCCCCGCCTACATGGTCGAGGAGATCACCCGCTGGCGGGCCGTGGTCCGCGAGATCGAGACCGAACAGGGCCGTCCGGCCACGCTGGAGGAGATGGCCGACCGGCTGGATATCTCGCTCAAGAAAGCCGGGATCATCCAGCAGGCCCTGACGGCCGTCAATTCGCCCACGCAGATGTCCGGGGAGGAAGCCGCGGCCATCGGCGAGATGCTTACCGACGAGCACACCCCCGGCCCCGACGCGGCCACCATGGCCGAGGCCACACGCGAGGCGATCCGCAATCTCCTGCACCACCTCGACGAACGCGAGCAAACCATCGTCACCCTCCGCTACGGCCTCGACGGCTACGAGGGTCCACAACGCACGCTCAAAGAGGTCGGCAAGCAGATCGGCCTGACTCGCGAACGCGTCCGCCAACTCGAAAAACAGGCCCTCGCCAAGCTCCAGCAGCTCATCGAAGAAAGCTGGTAACGCCCCACCTGACCTCTTGCTGACACAACCGTTAACGCGGACAATGCGCGAACGGAACAACGTACGGCAGAGCTGACTACCACCAGGCATGGACGGGCGCGGCGTGCGGCGGTTACGCGGGGAATCCGGCGATCAAAAGGCGTGGACCAACGAACCCGCCCGGCGCGTGGCGTTCGGCCGATGGATCGGCCATCCGCGGGTGCGTCCGGCCGCGGGGCTGGTGGCGGTGCTGATCGTCCTGTTTGCCGCCCAGCGGGGGCTGCTGATCTTTCTGAGTCGCTCCGCCCTCCCCCCCGTCGCGTGGGGGCAGATGGTCCACCTGGTCACCACGGCCCTGCGCGAGGACCTGCGGGTGATGGCCTGGATGATCCTGCCGTTGGTTGGGCTGCTGGGGCTGATGCCCAACGGCGCATTCGGCCGCCGCTGGCACCGTTGGGCCGTCGCCGCGTACGTCGCGGCCGCCGCCGTCCTGGCGGCCATCGTCTGCATCGTGGATACGGCCTTCTTCGCGGCCACCGGCAGCCGGATCAACTGGCAGGTGCCCGACTACGTCTTTGAGCGGGAACTTCTGGCCCACCTGTGGCGCCATTACCCCGTGGTGGGCCTGATCGTGCTACTGGTCGTGCTGATCGTCGGCGCGCTGCGCCTGGCGCGGCGGTACTGTCCCGGCACCCCCGCCCCCCGGACGCCTACGTGGGGACGCATCGTCTACGCCGCCGCCGGGGCGACAATTGCGCTGAGCTGGGCCTATCAACCGGCCGTACCCCACCCGGAGCGGGCCGTCCCGACGTACTTCAGTTCGAACGCCCTGATCGTCCAACTGACCCGCAATCCACTGGCCACCGGCGCTTACGCCCTGGCCGCCCACCTGAGCGGGGGTGTATGGGCCGAAGGCTACGCCCACCCCGACGGCGACGTTCTGGCCGCCGTCCGCGACGCCCTGCGACAGCCGCACACCACCTTCGTCGACAATGGCGGTAATCCGCTGTGGCGGACGATCCATACCGGCCGTCCCCGGCGGAACCCCAACGTCGTCATCGTCATCATGGAGAGCTTCACCGGCCCCCATATCGGGGCGATGGGCGACACGCCGAGCCGCACGCCCTTTTTCGACGGCCTGGTCGAGCAAGGCGTTTTCTTCACGCACATGTACGCCGCCGGTTCGCGAACCAACCGGGCCCTGGCGGCCGTGCTGTGCGGCCTGCCCGACATCGGCGGCCGATCCATCCTTAAACGGCCGGTCGGGCGGGTCGGCTTGCCCAGCCTCTTTGACGCCTTCGCCGAACGAGGCTACCGGACGCTTTTTTTCTCCGGCAGCGCCGCCGGCTTCGACAACATGGAAGCGTTCTTCCGCCAGGCGGGCGCGGAGGAGGTGGTCGACATCGACGCCATGCCTCCCGACGCATGGCGGACGTCGTGGGCCGTCGGCGATCACACGCTCTTCGACGCCGCCTGCAACCGGTTCGACACCATCGTCGACGACGGACCGTTCTTCGCCGTCATCCTCACGACCACCCATCACAACCCTTACGAAGTGCCCCCCAACACGATCGCCCTCGACGCCGACGAGGCGGCCGGCGACCCCGCGGCCCGAACAGCCCGCTACGCCGACTGGGCACTGGAGCGGTTCATGGCGCGGATGACCCGGAGCGGGTATTTCGACAATACGCTGTTCGTGTTCGTCGCCGACCACGGGCCGCGACTCGACAACCGCTACTTCGTCGACGTCGAAGGCTACCGGGTGCCGTGCCTGTTCTACGGCCCCGGCCTGGAAGGGCTGGAACCGCGACGCGTCCACACGCCCTGCAGTCAGGTGGACCTGATGCCCAGCGTCCTGGCCCTCCTGGGCGGCGACGTCTCGCACGGGACCTTCGGACGCGATCTGTTCGCCCTCGCCGCGGCCGATCCGGGGCTGGCGGTCCTGCGGAGAAACCGGGCGACGGCCCTCGTTCAAGACGACCTGGCGCTGGTGCTCCTGCCCCGCCGCGCCCCGATGCTGTTCCGCTGCAGCGACGACGGACACGGGGTGCCGGCTGTCGCCGCGCATGGCGAGACCAGGGCCATGCACCGGGTCGCGTACGGCTTCTATCAGACCGCGCGGCAGCTCGTGCTGAACGGCACGTACGGCTCGGGTCCCAAGGCCCGCCCACATGGAGGCAGGGAGATGAACCACCCTTGAAAACGGGCCCACCTATCCAATGAATACGTGGGCCCGCAACATGTCCAGCGATTTTGCCGGCGCGGCTCAGGTATCGTCGTCCTCGAGCATCTCCAGGGCGTCGAGCGAATCGTCAGCCTCGTCGTCGTCATCGTCTTCCATCATCATCTGGGCAAAGATGTCTTCCTCGTCGACGTCCGCATCAGCGGCGGCCGCGGCGGAGGCCTTGCCGGCGGCGGTCTTGGCGGCGGGCTTGGCGACCCGGGGCGGTTTGACCTCGGCGGGCTGCCCGTCGATCCGGACCGTCAGAATCACTGGCCCCACCTGCAGGCGGGTGCCGGGTTCGACCGCGGCTTCCTCGCCGACGCGCGTACCGTTGACGTACGTGCCGTTGGAAGACCCCAAGTCGCGCACCACCAGCGTATCGTCGCGAACCACCAACTCGCAGTGCCGACGGGAGACCCCCGGCTGTGGCACCCGCACGTCGCAGTCCGGCCGACGCCCGACGACGATGCCGGGCTTGTCGAGCACAACTTCCTTGCGACTCCCGTCAGGCTTGAAGTAGACCAGCGTCACTTGCATGGCGGCCTCACGAACCGAAAAGGTCTGGTACATCGCTACCTCGGATTTCCTGCGAACCGAGGCCCGTCAACTGTGTATTCTAAGGTCATGGAACGCCCTAGCAAGTCATTTTCCGGAAATGCTTACAGTCCGGCCGACTCGCGTGGGGCGCTGTACGTGCATATTCCCCTCTGCCGTCGCCGCTGCGCCTACTGCGACTTCTACTCCGTCGTGGCCGACCCGGGCCGCGCCGAGCGGATCGCCGACGGGATCGTCGCCGAGCTTCGGCTGCGGGCGGACGCCCTGGACGGCCCGGCCCGAACGGCATTTGTCGGCGGGGGCACGCCGACCGCCCTGCCGCCGGAGGCCCTGCGGCGGGTTCTCGACGTCGTTGCCGAGCATACGGCCGCCGGCGCGGAGTTCACCGTCGAGGCCAACCCGACCACACTGACCGACAACATCCTGTCGATCCTCGCCGGCGCCGGGGTCAACCGCCTGAGCGTGGGCATCCAAAGCTTTGTCGACCATGAGCTTATGGTTCTGGGGCGGACGCATTCAGCAGACCAGGCCCGCGCCGCCCTGGACCGTGCGGCGGCATTCGGTTTCACAAACATCTCACTGGACTTGATTTACGGCACACCGGGCCAATCGCTGGCCTCCTGGGCCGCCTCACTGGCCGCCACCGTCGCATCGCCGGTGGTGCATGTCAGCTTTTACAACCTCAGCTACCCCGAGGGCACTACTTTGGCGAAAGCCCTCGACGAAGGACGACTGTCGGCAATGGCCGAGGACCTGCAGCGGGACTGCTACGACCTGGCCGTCGACACGCTGACCGCCGCGGGCCTCGCCCACTACGAGATCTCCAACGCCGCCAAGGACGGCCGGCGATGCCTCCACAATCTAACCTACTGGCATAACGAGAGCTACCTTGGTATCGGCCCCTCGGCTGCCAGTTGTCTCGGGGGCCGGCGCTCGACGAACGTCGCCGACGTGGACATCTATCTGCGCCGCGTCAGCGCCGGCGATGTCCCTGAAGTCGCCGCCGAGCACCTGACCGGGGCGCCGCGTGCCGCCGAGACGCTCATGCTGGGCCTTCGTCTCATCGAGGGCGTCGCCCGGGCCGATTTCCGCCGACGGTTCGGCCTCGACCCGCTCGAAGCCTTCCCCGCCACTTTCGACCGCTACCGCCAGGTCGGCCTGGTCGCCGTCACGCCCGACCGCATCGCCCTGACACGCCAAGGGCTGTTCCTCTCCGACGCCGTCTTTGCCGACCTCCTTGAAGAAGCCGTCACCAGTCCTGCTTAGCCCTCGGCGCTAGTGGAGTCGGCGTACCACCTTGCCGATGGTCCCTATCGGAGGATGCCCCCACACGACCGGCTTTGCACGCCGCGGAACCGCAACGTATGTTTCAATCTGGGAAATATAGGAAAGCTACACCGTTTGGCGCCACGGTGGCCTTAGAATGAGTTAAAATGCTGCCGCAGCTTAAGTTAAAGCTTAACTCGTCAACCTTCTCAGGTCCGGCCCCCTGCATTGAGGGTGACACGCACCATGCGGAAGGCCATGCCTACTCCCGGAGGACCTCATGAATGCACGGCTGAACCGATCCGGTTACCTTCCCATCGGCATCGACGTCGGGTCGCACTGGTTGAAGCTGGCCCAACTGCGCCGGTCGCCCGACGGGGAGTTGACGATGACCGCGAAGGCCTCGGTGGAACTGGGACCGGCAGACCATGACGACCCCGCGACGCGTGCCCGCCTGGTCGCCGAGGCGACTCGCCAGGCGATGCGAAACGCCTCCTTCAGGGGAAGATCGTACATGTTGAGCCTGCCGGCCTCGTTGACGTTCGTCCAACACCTCAAGATGGCGCGGCTCGGCGGCGATCAGTTGGCCAAGGCGCTGCAGTGGGAGTTGGCGGGCAAGCTGCCCTACGCCCCCTCCCTGGCGGAGATCCGCCATATCGTCGCCGGGGAGACGCACGCCAACAACGAGCTCAAGCAGGAGGTGATCGCCGTGGCGGCCCGCCGCGATGTTATCATCGCCTACGTCGACGCCCTCACCCGGTTGAAGCTCGAATGCGAGGGCGTCAACGTCGAGCCCTGCGCGATTGTAGAGTGCTTTGCCCGGCTGTTCCGCCGGGCCGAAGACGCCGAGCGAGCGACGCTGTTCATCGATATCGGCGCCGCCAGCACCCAGGTCGTCGTCAGCCACGGGCCGACCCTGGCGTTCGCCAAGAACATCGCCATCGGCGGCGACCAGTTCGACCAGGCCATCGCCTCGGCGTTGAGCCTCCCGGCCGATGAGGCCCAGCGTCAGCGCTTGCTCCGCGGGAGCGACCAACTGGACGCGGAGGCCTCCGAGGCGATCGGCCGGGCGATGACCGGCCCGCTGGGCACGCTGGCACAGGAACTGACCAACTGCCTGCGCTACTACGACTCGGTTTTCGCCAACCGCCCCCTGGAGCGAACGGTGTTCCTGGGCGGGCAGGCGTACGACACGGTCCTGTGCCAGGCGCTGGCCCAACGCCTGAGCCTGCCGGCGCAGATCGGCAACCCCCTCAAGCAGATCCAACTCGACAACGGCGTCACCGTCGACGGCAGTTGTCCGGAGTGGGCGGTCTGCGTGGGCCTCGGTCTCGGCGCAGCTGCCGGGGCGGGCCGCGCCGCCTGAGGAAGGAAGGGAGACCATGAGCATTATCAACCTGCTCCCGAAGGACTACCAGCAGCAGCGGACCCGCCGGCGCATCGACATGCTCTGCGCGGGGCTGTTCCTCCTGGTGCTGGTCGGCGTAGTGACCGCCGCGCTGCACAGCGCCGACACGGCCGCGTCGGTTCGCGAGGCGCGCGAGGAGATCAACGAGGACTACCGCGCGGCGGCGGAGTCCATCCGCCAGATCCAGCAGCTCGAATCGGTCAAGCAGGACGTCATCGACCGGGCCTCCATGGCCGCGGCCCTGCTGGAACGGGTCCCGCGCAGCTATCTGCTGGCGTGTCTGACCAACGCCCTGCCGTCCGGGGCGAGCCTGGTCGAGGTGTCGTTGGAGACCAAGGCGACGCGGCCGGTGGCGAAAGAGGAAAAGCCCAAGACGAAATTCCAGGTTCGTCAGGCCCAACGCGCGGGTCAGTCCGACGAGTCGTCCGGTCCTACCCAGCCGGTCCTGGAGGTCTCGATGAAGGTAACCGGCCTGGCGCAGACCGATGAGCAGGTGGCGGAGATTATCGGCACCCTGCAGTCCAACGCCCTGTTCGGGGCGGTTGAGCTGGTTTTCAGCGAACAGGTCCCCGACGAAGAACTGGCCCTGCGCCGGTTCCAGGTGACGATGGAGCTGGCCGCCGACGCGGAAGTCCCGGCCGCCGCGCCGACGGACGAGCCGCAGGCCCTCAGTGCCGTCGAGGTGAGGAGGACGTCCCGATGAAGTTCACGATTCGCGAAGCCATACTCCTGGGCCTGTTGGTGGCGATCCCGCTGGGGTCGTGGTGGTTCATGTTCCGCCCCCGCAGCGCGCAGATCAACCAGGCCCGCCGCGAGATCGACCAGAAGCGATCCCGCCTGCTGGAAATGAGCCGCGCCGACGACGCCATCGATACCCTGAACGAGGATATCGCCCAGTACAACGAGGCGATCGAATTCTTCCGCAGCAAGCTGCCGCAGGAGAAGGACATCGACGAGATCCTCCGCGAGGTGTGGCGGCTGGCCCAGACGCACCGGCTGTCGACCAAGAGTATCCGGACGCTCCGCCAGAGCGGCGCCGTCAGCACGGTCAACCCGACAGGCCCCTACGCCGAGCAGCCGATCGCGCTGGAACTGGAGGGCCGCTTCACCGAAGGGCTCTACCCGTTCCTGCTCGACCTCGAGAAGATGCCGCGTATCGCCAGGATCCACAAGATGAAGGTCTCCCAGCTCAGCAACGCTGACGACGGACAGGTCGGCGCGCAGATGGTGATGTCGGTCTTTTTCGAACGCGCCACTCAATGAGGTAAGCGTGATGCAACTGAATGTCAACGATACCGGGATGGTTGAGCCGGTCGAGCCTGACGGCATGGGCGACCCGGCCGCCGCCGGCGGCGCGCCGTCGCAGGCGACCCGCCATCTGAAGATCTCCCGCTCCACGATCGCCATGGGCGTGATGTTCTGCGCGGGCGTGGGGATCATCATCGCACTGTCCAGCACGGCCGATCCTCAACCCGCGGCCGCGTCGGACGCGATGGTCGAGGAACAGGTCAAGCAGTTCCTCGCCCACACCGAGGCCAAGAAGGACGACGCGACCGTCAGCGAGGCGATCATCGATCAGTTCTACAACTACGCCTCGCGGCGGCAGATTCCTGTCGAGGCCCTGCGCGCCGATCCGTTCGCCCTGCCCAGGCTCTTTCGCCGCCCCGCGGACAACGCCAACCAGCCGGCGCGTGTGGCCGATACGAGGAAACGGGCCGCCCTGCAGCGGGAATTCGACCAGTTGTCCCTTCAGGGCATCATGGCCACAACCCACGGCGCAACGGCCATCATCAATGGCCAGTTCGTCACCACGGGCGCCACGATCGGCAGTTTCACGGTCACGGCCATCCACGCCGATCGGGTGGACCTGACGTGCGAGCAGATCGATTTCACCCTTGCCGTGCAACGCTAGGATCCCGGAGCCGATTGTGAATCGCCCCCTCGCCCCATCGCAACAGAATGACCAGTCGCCGCTCGGCAGCGAGCTGCAGATCGACGAGGGCGCGCCGAACGTCCAGTTCGACGAACTGTGGCGGCCCGACAGCCCCTCGAGCCTGCCCCGCGGGCCCGAAAGCGTCCTGCTGGCAACCGGCGTGATCAGCGAGGCGGACCTCGAAGCCGCCGACGCGCGCCGGCGGGAACAGCCCCACCTGACGATCATGCAGGCCCTGCAGAAGCTCGGGGTCATCGACGAAACCGCCGCCCTGCGGGCGACCGCCGAATACTTCAAGCTGCCCTTCAGCGAAATCACCGCCGAGGACGTCGACGAACGGACCTACCAACTCCTGCCGGCCGAGTTCATCAAGGGCAAGAACGTCATTCCGATCCGCAACGAGGAAGGGACGATCCTGGTCGGGATCAGCGACCCGGCGAACATCTTCCTGATCGATGAGATCCGTCGTCGCATCAAGCAGGCCATCAAGCTGACCGTGGTCCCGCCCGCGCAGCTCCAGCGGGCCGTCGAGGACATGACGCCCGACCAGGACGTCCAGATCGACGAGATCATCTCCGACATCGGCGACGAAGACGTCGAGGTCGTCGAGGCCGACGAGGCGGAGGTCACCGACCTGGAGAAGATGGCCGGGGAAAGCCCGGTCATCCGCTACGTGAACTTCCTGATCACCGACGCGGTCAAGCAGGGCGCCAGCGACATCCACATCGAGCCGGGCGACAAGGCGTTGAAGGTCCGCTACCGCATCGACGGGATCCTCTTCGAGCAGAATGCCGCGCCGTGGCAGTTGCACCCGGCGATCGTGTCGCGCCTGAAGATCATGGCGAACCTGGATATCTCCGAGCGACGGCTGCCGCAGGACGGTCGCATCCGGGCGATGGTGCACGGCCGCCACGTGGACCTGCGGGTGAGCATCCTGCCGATCACACACGGGGAGAAGTGCGTCATCCGTATCCTGGACAACCGCTCGATCCTCGTCGGCCTGGAGCAGTTGGGAATGGCCGAGGACACCCTGGCGGCCTTCCAGCACCAGATTCAAGAGCCCCACGGCATCGTCATCGTCACCGGCCCGACCGGCAGCGGCAAGACCACCACGCTCTATTCGGCCCTGCGCACGATGGACGGGCAGCGGCTGAACATCTCGACCGTAGAAGACCCGGTCGAGTACGAGTTGGCGTTCTGCAACCAGGTCAACGTCGTCGAGAAGATCGGCATGACCTTCCCCGCGGCCCTGCGCAGCCTGCTGCGTCAGGACCCCGACGTGGTCATGCTGGGCGAGATTCGCGACGAGGAAACCGCCCGCATCGCGGTCCAGGCCGCCCTGACCGGCCACCTGGTGCTCTCCACGCTGCACACCAACGACGCGGCCAGTTCCATCACGCGATTGATCAACGTGGGCATCGAGCCGTACCTCATCGCCGCCGCCGTCAACGCGGTGCTCGCCCAGCGGCTGGTGCGCCGGATCTGCGAGCACTGCCGGCGCCCGGCCCGCAAACTGCCCGACCCGGCCCTGCTGGAGGCGTACGGGGTGGACCCCGCCAGCGTCAGCGAGGGCGCCGGCTGCGATCACTGCCGCCACACCGGCTACGCCGGTCGCGTGGGCATTTACGAGTTGCTCACCATCGGAGATACGCTGCGAGACCTGGTCACAAGCAATCCGTCGCTGACGGAGCTGCGCCGCCACTGCCGCGTATCGGGCATGCGATCGATGCGGCAGGACGGCATGGCGAAGGTGGCCGAGGGGCGGACGACGGTGGAGGAGATCCTCCGCGTGACCGAAACCGAGGAGCTTTCGACCGCCGCGGCGACCGGCTGACGGCGGAGATCTGTTTTTCAGGAGATCACACGTGTCCTTGCTCGAAGAACTGCTGAAGACGGGGTTGACCGCCGGCGCCAGCGATATTCACGTTTTGGTCGGCCAGCCGCCCCTGCTGCGGATCCACACGGCGTTGGCGCCCACCGATTTCCCGATCGTCACCGCCGAGATGGCCCGGGAGATGCTGCTGGAGATGGTGGGGCCCGATCGGTTCGCCACCTTCGAATCCAAGCGGGACCTGGATTTCTCGACGACCGCCGGCGGCGGCGGGCGGTTCCGCGTGAACGCCCACTTCCAGCGGGACACGATCGCCATGTCGTTCCGCGCGATCCCGTCGAAGGTGCCGCCGCTGGGGTCCCTGAACCTGCCGGAGGTGGTCAAGGGCTTCCCCTACATCCCCCGCGGGCTGGTGCTGGTCACCGGCGAGACCGGGTCGGGTAAGTCGACGTCGCTGGCGTCGATGATCAACGAGGTCAATCATTCGGTGGCCCGGCACGTTATCACGCTGGAGGACCCGGTCGAGTACGACCTGCAATCCGAACAGTGCGTCATCGAGCAGCGCGAGGTCGGCGCCGACGTGCCCAGCTTCGCCAGCGGTCTGCGGCACGTCCTCCGCCAGGACCCGGATATCATCCTGGTCGGCGAAATGCGGGACCTGGAGACGACCTCGGCGGCCATCACCGCCGCCGAGACCGGCCACCTGGTGTTCAGCACGCTGCACACCAACTCGGCCGCCCAGACCGTCGAGCGTATCATCGACATCTACCCCGCCGGCCAGCAGAACCAGATCCGCGCCATGCTGGCCAACACCCTGCAGGCCGTCATCACGCAGGTGCTGCTGAAGCGCAGCGATCAGCCGGGCATGGTGCCGGCGGTGGAGATCATGATCTGCACCTCCGCCGTGCGCAACTGCATCCGGGAGAACCGGGTATTCGAGATCCCCAACATCCTGGAAACCAGCCGTGCCATCGGCATGTGCACGCTCGATAACTCGATCAAGATGCACTACGTCAACGGGGTGATCGCCCGCGAGGAGGCGATCGCCGCGGCGAACCGGCCGGACAAGCTGGAACAGGCGCTGTCGGCGTAGGACGAACCGCAGCCCACTGGGGGGCCGGAGCTTACGATGCCGCTGTACAAATACGAAATCCGCCAGGCCAACGGACAGCCCGGCGCCGGCTCGATCGAGGCCGAGAACCTCACCGCCGCGTCGACGGCCCTGCGCCACGGGGGCAACTACGTCATCAGCCTGTCGCCGGCCTCCAACGCCGGCCAGATCGTCCGCAAGCTGACAAAGGTCTCCATCCAGACCGGGCCGGGCCTTAAGGAGGTCCTGTCGTTCACCAACCAGCTCAGCGTGATGATCAAGGCGGGCATCAGCATCCGCGACGCCATCGAAGGCATCGCCGCCCAGACCGACCACCCCAAGTTCCGCCGGATCGTCAACCAGCTCAAGCTCGACGTCGAGGCGGGCAAGCCCTTCAGCGAGGCCCTGGCGCGCCACCGCAAGGTGTTCAGCCCGCTGTATGTCAACATGGTGCGCGCCTCGGAGATGTCCGGCAGCTTCGGCGGGATGCTCGAGCGCATCGTGGAGTACCAGACCCAGCAGATGGACACCCGCCGCATGGTCCGCGGCGCGATGGTCTACCCCGCCATCATCGCGGTGATGGCGATCACGACCACGGTGTTCCTGCTGACGTTCGTGATGCCCCGGTTCATGAACATCTTCGCCGGCAAGGAGTCGATCCTGCCCAAGCCCACCAAGATCCTCCTGGCGGCCAGCGACTTCCTGACCGGCTACTGGTACCTCTGCATCGCCGCGGTCGCGGCGGTCGTGGCGGGTTTCCTCTACCTGATCCACACCCCCTCCGGGCGGGCCTGGTGGGATGCGACCAAGCTGCGGATGCCGGTGTTCAAGCCCATGCTGCGGGCCCTGTACATCTCCCGTGGACTCAACACGATGGGCGAACTGGTCAACGCCGGCGTGCCTATGCTCGACACGATCGCCATCACCGCCAACGTCTCGGGCAACACGCTCTACAGCAACATGTGGCGAACCGTCTACCACGACGTCAAACGGGGCAAGAAGATCAGCGCCCCGCTGATGGGGACCGGCCTGCTGCCGGTCAATGTCGTCCAGATGATCGCCGCCGGGGAGGAATCCGGAAAACTCGGCGAGGTGCTCCAAGACGTAAGCGTCTACTATGACAAGGAATTGCGCAGCACGATCAAGAACGTGACCTCCATGATCGAGCCGCTGATGATCGTCGTGATGGGTTTTATTGTAGGCTTCATTGCGATGAGCATCATCCTACCGATCTTCAAGATGTCGAGCCTGGTGGGTTAAACTGGGTAAAGAGGATAAACTGGTGAACGCCGCGTACCCGACAAGTCGACGGGGCATTCGAGGGTTCACGCTGACCGAAGTGTGCATCGCGATGGCGCTGATCGGCTTCGGGATCCTCTCGCTCCTGCACGCCATGGGCGCCGGCACGAACGTCAACCAGGCCGGGCGCGACCTGACCCAGGCGGTCTTCCTCGCCCAGGAGATCCGCGAATGGACCGTCCAACTGCCCTTCCGCGATCCCGATCCCGGTGATGCGGACAACCCCCCGGGGCCGGACGGGACCAGCCCCCAGACCTTCGTCGACGACCTGGACGACCTGATGGGCGTCACCTACAGCCCGCCGCGGGACGCCACCGGCACCGCCATCACCAACATGACCGACTGGAGCCAGACGATCAATCTCGGCTGGCACGCCCCGGACGACCTGCTCACGCCGGTCGAGGCCGGCAGCACGGGTGTGATCCGCGTGTCGGTCACGATTCGCCATCAGGGCCAGGACGTGTTGACCTCAAGCTGGCTTGTGTTTGACAAGGAGGCGCCATGAGTACGCAGCGGCCCGCCCGAGGCAGCACACTGCTGTTGACGTTCATCTTCCTGGCGCTGTTCACCACACTGGCGGCGGCGTTCTACAGCGCCACGAACATGGCGTTCCAGCAGGCCAACAGCCTGGCCGGCATGCATCGGGCGCAACTGACCGCCGAGACCGGCCTGGCCCACATCCTGACGACACTGCGCAACGTTTCCATCACCGGCAGCAGCGGCGGCGAGGAGTACCTCGTGGACTGCGCCAACCACCTGGCCGCCGCG
>CAZHRW010000148.1:0-11901 GCA_964535025.1 uncultured Planctomycetales bacterium | reverse complement strand
TCACACCGTCACCATCGCGCTGGACTCCACCTGCACGCCGTCGATTTCGTTATAGCCCAGGACGGCGACATTGGGCAGCGACGGTTCGAGCAGTCGCCGGACCGCCATCCGCACCGGGGGCGAGCAGAGCACGACCGGGGGGTGTCCGGCGGCGACGAGCCGCTGGAGCTGCTCGGCGACGGCGCCGGTGACCTGCCGGGCCACCTGGGGCGGCACGGAGACGAGCATGCCCCGCTCGCTGCGTTCGATATGGGCGTTGATCGTGTCTTCGAGGCTCGGGTCGAGCGTCACGCACCACAGCTTGCCCTCCCCGTCGCGGTACTGCTGGCAGATCGTGCGGGCCAGGGCGTTGCGGACGTACTCGGTGAGGACGTCCAGGTCGTCGATGCGGGCGATCCAGTCGGCGAGCGTCTCGACGATGGTTTCCAGGTCGCGGATGGGCACGCGTTCGCGGAGCAGGTTGGCCAGGACCTTCTGGATCTGCCCGGGCTTGATCAGGTCGGGGACGACCTCGTCGACGAGGTTGGGCGCCTTGTCCTTGAGTTTCTCCAGCAGGCGGTTGACCTGTTCGCGGGTCAGCAGCCGGTGGCCGTGCAGGCGGATGATCTCGGTCAGGTGCGTCGCCAGGACCGCCGCGGGGTCGACGACGGTGTAGTTGAGCATCTCGGCGCGGTCCTTCTGGTTGGGCGTGATCCACACCGCCGGCAGGCCGAACGCCGGTTCGGTGGTCTGCTCGCCGAGCAGGGTGCCGGTCGCCGCCCCGCTGTCCATGGCCAGCAGTTGACCCGGCGCCACCTGCCCGCGGGCGACCTCGACGTCGCGGATCTTGACGGCGTAGGTGTTGGCGTCGAGCTGCATGTTGTCGCGGATGCGGATGGGTGGGACGAGCAGCCCGACCTCGGTGGCGATCTGCCGGCGGAGGTTGGCGATCCGCTCGAGCAGGTCCCCGCCCTGGTTGGCGTCGACGAGGCGGACCAGCCCGTAGCCGACCTCGAGCTGCATGGGGTCGACCCCGAGCATGTCCTCGGCCTTGGGCGGCTCGGCCTTGGCCCGCGCCGCGGCGCCCTCGCCGGACATCCCGGCGGCGGCGGTCGCGGCGGCGGCCTGCTGGGTGCCCAGGAAGCGGGCCAGGGCGATGCACAGCGCGCCGAGCACCAGCAGCGGGGGCTTGGGCAGGCCGGTGAACATCAGCATCCCCAGGAACGCCGCGGCGATCACCAGGGCGACCGGACGGCTGGTGAGCTGGCCGATCAGCTCCTCGCCGAGGTTGCTCTTGGCGGTCGAGCGGGTGACGATCAGGCCCGCCGAGATCGAGATGATGAACGCCGGGATCTGGCTGACCAGCCCGTCGCCGATGGTCAGGCGGGTGTAGAGGTTGGCCGCGTCGGTGATCGACCAGCCGTACTGAACCATGCCGACGACCAGCCCGCCGATGATGTTGACCAGGGTGATGATGATCCCGGCGATGGCGTCGCCGCGGACGAACTTGCTGGCGCCGTCCATGGCGCCGTAGAAGTCCGACTCCCGCGAGATCTCCGCCCGCCGGTCGCGGGCCTGGGTGTCGCTGATCAGCCCGGCGTTGAGGTCGGCGTCGATGGCCATCTGCTTGCCCGGCATGCCGTCCAGGGTGAAGCGGGCGGCGACCTCGCTGATACGGGTGGCGCCCTTGGTGATGACGACGAACTGGATCACCACGAGGATGATGAAGATGATCACCCCGACGGTCAGCGAGCCGCTGGTGACCAGTTGGCTGAACACCAGGATGACCTCCCCGGCGGCCCGCTCGGCCTGTTGGATGTCGCGGCCGCCGTCGCCGGCGGTGAGGATCAGGCGGGTGGTGGCGACGTTGAGCACGAGGCGGACGAGCGTCGTGGCCAGCAGCAGGCTGGGAAAGACGCTGAACTCCAGCGGGCTGGTCACGTAGATGGTCGTCAGCATGATGACCGCCGCCAGCGTGATGTTGGCCATCAGCAGGATGTTGATCAGCGCCGGCGGCATCGGCACGAGGATGACGAAGATCAGCGCCGCGGCGGCCACCGGGAAGATGATCCCCCGGTGGCGGTGCATCGCCCCCAGCGCCAGGCCGTACTGTTGTCGCCATCGTGCCATCAGCTACCCTCTTCCGGCCCGGCAGCCGGAAAACCGAAACTCGAAGCACGAAATCCGAAACAAGCACCAAACGGATAAGCCGGCAGACGGCCAAACGGCCGAGCCCCCGTGCCCGGTGCGTTTTGACCTTGCCGTTTTGCCGTTTTGCCGTTTCGCCGTTTCCGTTTCTTCCATTTTGCCGTTTTGCCGTTTCGGATTTGTTTCGGATTTCGAGTTTCGGATTTCGGTTTTCCGCTCTAGTCGGCCGCCCCGACCGGGATGTGCCGGCCGATGCGTTTGATCTTGGACAGTTCGTACACGTATGCCAGCACCTCGGCGACGGCCTGGTAGAGGCTCACGGGGACCTCGTCGCCGACGCGGCATTGCTTGTAGAGCGCCTGGGCGAGCGGGCGTCGCTCGACGATCGGGACGCCGGCGGCGGCGGCGAGCTGGCGGATCCGAATCGCCAAATGGTCGGCGCCCTTGGCGACCACCTTGGGGGCGTTCATGTCCTCGTGGTACACCAGGGCCACCGACAGGTGCGTCGGGTTGGTCACCACGACGGTGCTGCGGGGCACCTCGGTGCTCATCCGCTGCATGGCCAGTTGGCGGGCCACCCGCTGGCGGCGGGCGCGGATCTGGGGGTCGCCTTCCATGTGCTTGAGGTCTTCCTTCACTTCCTGGCGGGTCATGCGCAGGTCCTGCTCGTGCTGCCAGCGCTGGTAGAGGTAGTCGAGGATCGCCAGCACCAGCAGGACGACGGCGACGCGGACCACCAGCAGGAACACCAGGCGTCCGCCGGCGGCGATCATCGCCCCCGTCCCCAGGCCGCCCGAGCGGAGGATCTCCCCGAGGCGCGACGTGATCGTCAGGTAGGCCACCAGGCCGATCACGGCGACCTTGCCGAGACTCATCGCCAGGCGGATCAGCGACCGGATCGACAGCAGCCGCTTGAGCCCCGCCAGCGGGCTGATCTTGCTGAGCTTGGGCACCAGCGGCTCGGTGGTGACGATGAAGCCCACCTGCAGGACGTTGGCGAGCATCGCCACGACCATCACCGTCGCCATCAGCGGCGCCATGACCATCGCCACGCCCCACAGGCACCCGCGGATCAGTTCGGCCGCCCGGTGCGGCGCGAGGGTGAACGTCTCGCCCGGCCCCAGCAGCCGCACCATCAGGGCGGCCATCTGCTCGTACATCCGCGGGCCCAGCAGGTGCAGCGCGCCCAGCGCGCCCAGGAGGATCACCGCCGACGACAGGTCCACGCTCCGCGCGACCTGCCCCTGCCGGCGGGACTCGTCGCGCCGCCGCTGGGTCGGGGCCTCGGTTCGTTCGCCCAGGTCGTCAGGTGGCACGGGCTAGGCTCCTCCTAGGGGAACAGGTGTCCCATGGCGGTGAGCGTCATCGACCAGCCGATCTCGATCAGCGGCACGAGGGCCGCGACGGAGACCGCGAGAATCAGCAGGCTGACCATGGCGCGGATCTGGAAACCGGCCGAGAGGATGTTGAACTGGGGCATGGTCCGCTGGATCAGCCCCATCGCCACCGAGGCGAGCATGAGCGTCACCAGGACCGGCGCGGCGACCTTGATGCCCAGGACAAACGCCGCGGTCAGCAGCGACAGCATGATCTCCAGCACGTCGGCCCCGACGGCGAAGCCCATCAGCGGCACCGTCTGGAAGGTGCCCAGGAGCCCCTCGATGAGCATCCGGTGGCCGCCGATGCACAGGTAGATGGCCAGCGCGACGAGGTTCAGCATCGTCGAGACCAGGTCGGTGCTGTCGGCCGTCTGGGGGTTGAACACCTCGGCCAGGCCGATGCCCATCTGCTGGCTGATGTTCCGCCCGGCGACGTCGATGCCCACGAACAGCAGGCTCGCCGCGTAGCCCAGCGTGGCGCCGACGAGCATCTCGCGGCCGACGGCCATCACCAGCGCCGGCCACGTGGCGGGCAACGCCACCGGCGCCGCCAGCCGTGCCGTCACCGCCAGGGCCACAACGATCGCGATCATCGCCTTGACCACCGGCGGGATCGTCGGGCTGCCCAGCATCGGCGCCGTGAGGAACAGGCCGGCGACGCGGAAGATCACCAGCATCAGCGTCGGCACCCACACGGCGTACTCGGTGAGCTCCCAGATCACCCGTCGGCTCCTCGCTCACGGCAGCGTTCCGAACATCTGCTCGGAGAACTCCATCAGTTTCCGCGTCACCCACGGCGCCACCAGCGCCGCGGTGAACAGCATCGCGGCGATCTTCGGCACGAAGCTCAACGTCTGCTCCTGCACCTGCGTGACCGCCTGCAGGATGCTCACCACCAGGCCGACCGCCATGCCCACCACCAGCACCGGCATGCTCACCAGCAGCGTCAGCGTCACCGCCTGGCGGGCCAGGTCGACGGCGTTCGATGCATCCATGGCGCCCATCCTTCCTCACGGCCTCAGGTGAAACTCGTCATCAACGTCCCCACCACCAGGTGCCAGCCGTCCACCAGGACGAACAGCAGCAGCTTGAACGGCAGGCTGATCAGCACGGGCGGCAGCATGAGCATGCCCATGGAGATCAGCACCGACGCGATCACCATGTCGATCACCAGGAACGGCAGGTAGATCCGGAACCCCAGCAGGAACGCCGTCTTCAGCTCGCTGACCACGAACGACGGGATCAGCGTCAGCGTCGGCACGTCGCCCCAGGTCAGGTCCTCGGCCTCGGCGACCGACGGATCGAGGAACAGGTAGACGTCGTCGGTGTTGTCCGCCGATTCGACCTGGGCGATCATGAACTCGCGCATCCGCCCGACGGCGATGGCGAACGCCTCGGTCTGGTTCAGCTCGCCGGCGAGGTACGGGCCGATCGCCTCGTCGTGCACCTGGGTGTAGGTCGGGGCCATCACCACGAACGTCATGAACAGCGCCAGGCCGATCAGCACCTGGTTGGGCGGCAACTGCTGGGTCGCCATCGCCTGGCGGAGCAGCCCCAGCACGACGATGATCCGCGTGAAGCAGGTCATCATGATCAGGATCGACGGCGCTAGGCTCAGCACCGTCAGCATCAGGATGATCTGCAGCGACGTGGTGATCCGGTCGGGTGCCGTGGCCTGCTCGACGGCGCGGGCGAGGTCCCCGTCGGCCGGCAGGGCGGCGGCGTCGCCCGGCGCCTGCTCGCCGGCCGCCGCGTCCTGCCCCGCCACCGGCGAGGCCGTCAGGACGACCAGCATCAGCGTCAGTCGCAGCCCCCGCCGCCAGCTCATGACATCGGCCCTCCCCGCCGGCCGCCCCGCAGGCGTCCGAGCACCGTCTTCATCTGGTCGACCGCCCCGCGGACCGGCGAACTCGTCGTTGGCCGCCCAGCGGTGGGCAAGTCGTCCTCGGTTCCGTCGTCGGCCCACGCGGCCTGCTGGCCGTGGAGGGCGCCAGCGAAGGCGCCGCTCAGCGAGCCGGCGCGGGCGCGCTCGACGGCGCCGAGCAGTTGGCTGACCTGCTCGGGGTCGTCGATCTCGGTCAGCGTGTTCATCGTCTCCCCGCCGGCGCCGACGACCAGCACGCGGCCGCCGACCCGCAGGAGCATGACGCTCTGGCGCGAGCCGACGGGCGTCCGGCTGAGCACCTCGACCACGCCGCTCGCCCCGCCGGCGGCCCGCCCGCCGGCGAACCGCGCCAGGATATGCCGTGCGAGGAAGATCAACACCACCACCAGCGCCAGGGCCCCCAGCGTCTGCCACCAGCCGCCCCCGTCGGTGGCCGGCGCGGCCTCGCCGAGGCGTTGGGTGTCGGTGGCCGAACGGCCGATCAGGCGCTCGTCGGTGGTCGACGACACAGCCGACGGACGGCTGGCAGGTGTGGGGGAATCGTCGCGGGGGGGTTCTTCGGCCGCCGCCGTGGTCGGTCCGCCGTCGGGGATGATGAGGCGCGCGTTGGCCGTCGCCTCGCCGGCGTCTTCGCCCGACGCCGTGGCGACCACCATGCACCACCCCAGCAGCAACCCCGCGCCCACGCGACGTGCCATCGGCTCCTCCGGACCCGAGGGGGCCTGTCAGTCTTCGTTCGACAGGACCTCGTTGACGCGTACGCAGAAGTTGTCGTTGACCACCAGCACCTCGCCCCGCGCGACGAGACGTTCATTGACGTACACGTCCACGGGGTCGCCGGCCAACTTGTCCAACTCCACGACGCTTCCAGGGGACAACCGCAGCACGTCGCCGACAAGCATGCGGCAGCGGCCCAGCTCGATCTTCACGTCCAGGTCCACGTCGCCGAGCATCTCGACGGCCTGGGCCGGATCGATCGGGACTTCGGCCTCCCCGGCCGCCGGGCCGTCCAGCTCCGGCAGGTCGGCGGGGGCGTGAGAAGACGTGGGGGTCGTCGCGTCCGATGATGGGTCGACTGTGTCCATGGCCATCCCTGACCTCGCAGAAGGCCGTTCATCCTTGAACGACCGAAGCTCTGAAACGCATCGACCGAATTATGGCACACATCGCGGCCGAACAACAGTAAAAACCGCGAAAAACGGCCGTTTTTTCGCGGGAATCTCCTATTCGATGCGATAGGGATTACAGGTCTTGATAAACACCTCCCGCACCGTATCGTCGCCGAAGACCTCCTCGAGCATCACCTTGATCTGCCGCTTGAGCGTCTGCAGCTCGTGCTCGTCGAAATAAGACGGCTCGGCGCGTGCGACGATAGCGCGGATGCGGTCGCGGATGAGCGACTCGTTGGCCAGCCGCAGCTTCTCGACGCGATCGAAGACGGGCTTGTCGACCTGGATGGCGATCTCCATGTCGTACATGTACAGCCGTCCGGTCTTGCGGTTGGGGAACCGGCCGTTCTCGATGATCACGGCTTCGGCGGTCTGGGCCTTGGGCCCCTCGGCGGCGCCGACGGCGGCCTCGGCCGACGAGGGCTTGGGCTTGATCACCACGTAGACGGCGAACATCCCGCCCTCCAGGAGCATGATCAACGCAATGATCAGGATCGACTTGATCGGCAGGCGGCGTTTCTCGGCGGCCTCGTGGGCCATGGTGTCATCTTCCGGCGACATGCAGCTCTCCCATCGGCCCGTCGCTGCGGGCCGTCACCGCGCCGTCCGCCCCCGCTTCCCCCTCGAACTGGGGCGCCAGCGCTTCGATCATCACGATATCGACGCGGTCGTTCCGCGACCACGCCGGCCGTTCGTACGCACGGTGGACCAGCGGCTCGTAGCGGCCGGCGCCCACCACGCGGATGCGACGCGGGTCGATCCGCCCCCGGTCGGCGGTCGTCCCGATCAGCCAGCGGCGGACCGCCAGCGCGCGGGCGATCGACAGATCCATGTGGTCGGCGTAGGGCGCCTCCGGCCCCAGCGGCACCGCCGACGTGTGGCCGTAGATCTCGATCTTGTGTTCCAGCCCGCGGATCCGGGCGGCCATGGCCATCAGCGCCTCGTGGGCCTCGGCGGGCAGCTCGGCGCTGCCCTCGGCGAAGCCGATCACCCCGCCGACGGTGAACCGCTGGCCCTCGCGGATGCGGACGACCAGGTCGCGGTCGCCCACCTGGCTTTCCTCCTGGACAAAGCCGCGCTTGAGGTCCTTGTTCTCGTCGGCCGTCGCCATCCGCCGTCGCGTCGGCGACATCTCCGGGGGCATGTCCGCCGGGCTCATCCCCACCGACCGGGAGTAACCGAATTCCCGCTGGAGGCTCTCGACGACCTTGCGGAACCGTTCGTCCTGTTTCAGTTCGCTCATGGCCACGATCATGACGAAGAAGCACAGCAACAGCGTCATCATGTCGCCGTAGGTCACCATCCATTCCGGGGCGCCCGCCGGCTCTTTTCGCTTCTTTCTGGCCATGAGGTGGTTACTCCTTCCCGCCGCGGCCCTCGAAGCTCCGTCGCGCCCTGGGCGACAGGAAGGTCTTGAGTTTCTGCTCGACGATCCGGGGGTTGTCGCCGCTCTGGATGGCCATGACCCCGCGGATGACGATGGTCTTGAGCATCTGTTCCTCTTCGCTGCGCAGCGCCACCTTGTCGCCCAGCGGCCCGGTGAAGAGGTTGGCGACGATCGCGCCGTACAGCGTCGTCAGGATCGCCACCGCCATGCCGGGGCCGATGTTGTCGGGATTGTCCATCTGCTGGAGCATGATGACCAGGCCGAACAGGGTGCCGATCATCCCGAACGCCGGGCAATACTTGGTCAGGGCGTCGAGGATGGACTTGCCCCGCGCGTGCCGGTCGGCCAGGGCGTCCAGTTCGTTGGTCATGATCTGCTCGATCAGCTCCGGGTCGATCCCGTCGACGGCCATCTGGATGCCCTTGACGACGAACTCGTCGTCGATGTCCTTGGTCATGTTCTCCAGCGAGAGGATCCCGTCCCGCCGGGCGACCTCGGCGTAGCGGACCATGTCGCGGATGACGTCGGCGGGGTCCTTCGTCTTGGTGGCGAAGGCGTTCTTGACCACCTTCATCATGCTCAGCACCGAGTGGAGCGGAAAACAGATGAACGTCGCCGCCACCGCCCCGCCGATGACGATCGCCACCGACGGGTAGTTGACGAACCAGCCCAGCTTCCCGCCGCTGAAGACGCCGAACACCATCACCGCGACCCCCAGCAGCAAGCCGATCAATGTCGAAATATCCACGTTGCTCGCCCTCGATCTACTTCATCTTTATCGTCACACGGCCGAACGACTTTGCTACGTCTGCCGGTCGCCGGCCTCCTCCGGTGCGAAGCAGCGGACCCGCCGGCTGTAGCGGATCGCCCGATCGACGACCTCCTCGAGCGACTCCCGCACCAGGACGCGATCGCCGGTGGTCATCGTGATCATCGTGTCGGGCGTGCTCTCGACGAACTTGATCAGTTCGGCGTTCACGACCATCGACCGGTTGTTCAATCGCGTCACGGCGATCACGGTTCGCTCACCTTCACCGCACCGTCTGCAGCAGCTCGGTCAACAACTGGTTGGACGTCGTCACCACGCGGCTGGACGCCGAGAAGCCGGTCGAGGCGACGATCATGTCGATGAACTCGCGGGAGATGTCGACGTTGGACGTCTCGATCGCCCCGCCCCAGACGCGCCCGGCGCCGTTGCTCAGCGGCGCGCCGATGATGGCGGCGCCGCTGTTGGGGCCTTCCTTGAAGAGGTTCTGCCCGGCGTCGACGAGGCCGCCGTAGTTGGAGAAGGTCGCCAGGGCCAGTTGGCCGAGGACGCGGGTGGAGTCATTGGAGAACGAGCCCATGATCTTCCCGTCCTCGCCGATGGAGAAGTCCACCAGCGTGCCGGCCTTCTCCCCGTCCTGGCCGGCCAGGGTGACGCCCATGTCGGTCTCGTTGGTGATCCCGGCGCCCTCGACCACCCCGCTGGTGCCCGACAGGTCCATGTCGACCTGCAGCGGCGTGAGGCTGCCGCTGTCGTCGAGGTCGATCCGGAGGGTCGTGTTGGTGGCCTCGATGAAATCGCCCTGGGTGTCGTAACTGACCGTCCCCGTCCCGAGCACCGTCGAGGCGTCCGAGTCGTCGGGGGAGTTGGCGAACCACCGCCACATCCGGCCGCTGTTGTCGTCGCTTTCGAAGACGAAGGTCAGGTCCACCTGCTTGGGGATGCCCAGGGAGTCGTAGACCTCGAGGCTCGTGTAGGCGCTCGAGCCGACGGCCGCGGCCGTTTCGTCGAACGACAGCGGCCCGGGCACGGTGTTGGACGAGCTGCGAAGCCCCTCGTTGCCCAGGCGGATGGCGTTCTCGGCCCCGACGTTGCCGGTGATGTCGAAGACCCAACTGTCGTCGGTGCCGTCCCCGTCGGCGTCCACCTGCGCCAGCGCCCAGCCGGCGGGCGTGGCGCCGGCGGGGGTCGGGGCGGTGGTGTCGATCCCGAACGAGTCGACCATGAAGTCCATCAGGTCGCCCAGCGTCGTCGTCGCGTCGACCTCGAGCGTCCGGAGGCCCTGTTCGCGCTCGGTGGTGCCCCGCAGGCCGTTGAACGAGAGCGTCGTTCCGGCGAAGAACACCTCGGTTTCGGCGCCGTCGTCGTAGCGCCGCAGGTCGACCAGGGCGGTGGTCTCGTCGACCGCGCCGCCGGAGGCCTCGCGGAGGGCGTCGCTTCGCAGCGTCGTGCCCTGCGTGGACTCGACGAGGTCGTCGCCCCCGCCCAGTTGGCCGTCCATGACGATCCGGCTGGTCGCCTTGGCGACGGTGATCTTGTTGAGCGGGATCTGCATGGGCGTCAGCGCGCTCTCGACGATGTTGTAGTTGCCGTCCACGCCGTACCCCATGACGTAGGATCCGTCGGCGGCGGTGAGGTAGTCCTCGGCGTTCAGTTGGAAGTGGCCGTTGCGGGTGAAGTATCGCTCGGCGTTCTGGATGACGAACAGCCCGTTGCCCTCGATGGCCACGTCGGTGCTGACGGAAGTGACCTTGACGTTGCCGGCGGCGAAGTTCCGCTGGATGCGTCCGGCCCGAACGCCCAGGCCCTTCTGCGACGGGTTCGTCCCGCCGTACACGGCGCCGGGGGCGGTGCCGAAGCTGTACGTTTCGGAGAATTCCGACTGGAACAGGGCCCGCGAGCCCTTGAACGCGGTGGTGTTGACGTTGGCGATGTTATTGCCGATCACGTCCAGGGCGGTCTGGTTGGCGTTCAGCCCGCTCATCCCCGTGTACAGTGCGGTCGTCAGTGGCATCTATCTGCTCCTTGGTTGGTTGATCATGCGTCGGCGGCGTGTGAGGCGTCCGTTTCATCGGCGCCGTCGCCCGCGACGGCGGTCATTGACACTTCGGTAATGTCCGGCAGGGCGACGAGGTCCTCGTCGGGCGTGTCCAGTTCGAGGCGGACCTGCCCGTCGACGAGCTTGACGCCGACGACCTTGCCGGAAACGGTCGTCGCGACGGCGTTGCCCTCGTCATCCACGGCGTAGACCGTCGCGGTGACGTGGCGGCCGATCAGCGCCGCGCCGGTGGCCATGTCGCTCTGGAGGCCCAGGGACGTGAGGGTCTCGTTGAGCAGCAGGTTCACCGTCGCGGCGTCCTCGCCCTGGTTGGCGAGCTGCTTGAGCGTTTCGTTCATCTTCGCGTTGGCTTCCATGTCGCGGATGGAGCCGATCTGGTTGAGCAGGTCCTGGTTCTTGACCGGCTCGAAGGGGTCCTGCTGCGACAGTTCGTTGATCAGCAGATCGAAGAAATCCTCGGTCTTCAACTCGTTGATCGCCGGGTTGACGCCCAGCACGTCGCCGGTGGAGGCGTTGGCGAAATCGGTGGGTGATATCGATCCCATAAGTTACACCATCACGTTCAGTTGGTTTTCGATGTCCTGCCGGAACGTTCGGTCCCGGTCACGCTGGGGCGGCTGTCGCCCCTGACGTCCGTCGTCGCCCCCTCCGGCGTTGCCGTCGTCGGCGGCGTCGCCCTGCGGGTCGGCCGGCGCGTCGGCGGGCGCCTGGACGTTGATCTCGATGCGGTTCGCCTGCAGGCCGTGCGCCTGGAGGCCCTGGGTGAGACGGTCGCTGTGGGTGCGGAGGAGCTGGCGGACCGAGTCGGACTCGACGGTCAGCTCGACCTGCACCGTGCTGCCGGTCGTCCGCAGCGTCACGTCGACCGACCCCAGCGACGGCGGGTCCAGCCGGATGCGGGCCGAGCCGCCCTGGTTGAGCAGCCCCAGGTGCCGCCACCGCACCACCCGGGAGGCCAGTTGATCGACGTTCGGCTCGGCGGCCTCGTCGGTGCCCTCGGCCGGCGCCGTCGGCGGCGGCGTGGCCGTCCGCGCCGACTGCAGGTCGATCCGCGGTGCCGGCTCGACGGCCTCGGCGCCGCCGGCGGCGGCGGGCGCGACCTCGACCGGCGCGAGCGGCTCGGCCGCCG
>CAZHRW010000147.1:0-9654 GCA_964535025.1 uncultured Planctomycetales bacterium | reverse complement strand
TGTACGGCCGCGACGACAGCAGCGCGGCGGTCGAGCCCGAGGTCGGCGCCGAGGCGGAACTGGACGACCCGGCGGTCCGCGTGCGGGTGCTGGCGGTCTACCGCAATCCCCGCCTGATCGACGGCGAGCCGGTCGACCGTCGCGGCCCGCGAACGAACCCGGCCGTGCGCGTCGCGGTGACCGGGCCCGACGGCCCCACGCGGGAGACGCTCGTGTTCGCCCGCCCGACCCGGCCGTCCCGCCGCCTGCCGGCGGGCCTGCGGCTGCGGTACTTCCTGGCCTACGACCCCGTGGCCATCGCGGATGCGGCGTCGCCCTACCCGGCGGTGCAGGTCGAGATCGTCCAGGGCGACCTCCGGCGGCGCGTCTGGCTGCTGGCCGATCCCGGCTGGGACCGCCGGGCGCTGACGGCGGCGGACCTGCCCGCGGTCGAGTTGGGCGACCGGCGGCTCCAGCTCGCCCAGAACACCGCACGGCCGGCCGACTACAAGACCCGCCTGGCCGTCTCCCGCGACGGCCGCGTCGTCGCCGAGTCGATCATCGAGATGAACCGGCCCCTCCACGTCGACGGCTTCCACCTCTACCAGCCGCCCTTCGACACCCCCGACCCCGACGCCGTCGTCCTCACCGTCCACAGCGACCTGGGCCTTCGCGTCGCCTGGGCGGGCTTCGCTCTGCTCGCCGGCGGCGTGGCGTGGGCGGCGTGGGTCGCGCCGCTGCGGCGGCGGCGCGGCTAGACAACGGGCCCGCGTTCGAGGGTCGACGCGCGGGCCCGCGGCCTGTCGCGGGGACGGCTACTTCTTCTTCTTCCGCATGAGCTTCTTCATGGCCGCGTCGGCCTTCTTGCGCATGCCCTGACCCTTGCCGGTGGAGCGCTGGCGTTCGAGGCGGGCCAGCAGCCGGTCGACCCTGGCGGCGTCGACGGGCATCTCGACGGTGCCGCCCTCGAAGCCGGCCAGGTAGGCGGCGTTGGAGAGCTCCAGCTCGTTGACGGCCTCTTCGCCGGTGACGATCAGGGGCGTGCCCTTGAGGATGTGTCGGGCGAAGGCGCGGGTGACGTTGATGTGGCGGCCGTCGGGGTTGGCCGGCACGGCGACGTCCCGCCAGGCGGCCTTGGGGTGGGGGATGTGGTCGGCGGACGCCGCCGACGACTTGGCCAGGTGGTCGGTGATCGACATGCTCAGCTTGCCGTGTCGAATCGTGCCGCCCTCGGCGACCAGCGTGCCCTCGTTGCCGACCAGCGTGAGCCGTTCGGTGCCGGGCAGTTGGGCGGTGGTGGCGTAGATGTAGCCGACCTTGCCGGGCGTGTCGTATTCGCAGATGATGTTGGCGGTATTCTCGACCTCGATGCGGTGGGCCCGCGTGGCCAGGTGGGCGGTGAGGCGCTGGGGCATCCCCCCGATCCACTGGAACAGGTCCAGCGAGTGGGGCGCCTGGTTGAGCAGCACGCCGCCGCCCTCGCCGTCCCACGTGCCCCGCCACGCGCCGCTGTCGTAGTAGGCCTGCGTGCGGTACCAGTTCGAGCAGATCATCTCCACGCGGAAGATCTCGCCGATCAGCCCGTCGTCGACGAGCTTCTTGAGCTTGACCATCACGGCGCGGGTGCGCTGCATGAGCATCGCGCCGAGGGCGACCTTGTGCTTGCGGCACTCGGCGATCATCGCCCGGGCCGGCCCGACGGCCGAGGCGAGGGGCTTCTCGCACAGCACGTGGAGCTTCCGCCGCGCCGCCTCGATGCCCAGCGGCGGGTGCCAATAGTGCGGCGTGGCGATCAGGACCGCGTCGACCAGGCCGGAATCGTACAGCGCCACGCCATCGTTGAAGGACGGCACGTCGTACGTCTCGCCGGCGGCCTGGGCGACCTCGGGCACGATGTCGGCCACGGCCGTCAGGGCAAACTCGCGGCTGTTGGCTTCGGTGATCTGCCGCGCGTGCAGGTTGCCGATGACACCCATCCCCACAATGCCGAATCGGATCTTCGTCACGGGACTGCTCCTGTCTGTTTCGGTCCGGGCCGCACCGTCGCGGCCGTCTGAGGTCCGCAAAACCAACCACAAGGGTTCCAGTGTTGATCAGCAGGCGTATGCTAAGGTCCTGACGGCCGGTTGTCACCGTCGAAAAGGCATTTTCCCGCGGGGCCCCTCCCGCGGGGCCCTTGGCGGCGGCGAGGCCGTGTGGTAGGCTTCCGGCCGTCGCGGACGCCCGGGACCCTGTGCCCCCCTGTGAACGTCGGCGTCATCAGTGCCGGCCGGCGGCGGTCTCGATCGCGACACGGATACTGAAAGGACGAGGACCACCATGGCAATCCCCTTCACGCACGTTGTCGTCGACGACGACGCCCCCACCCACCCCCATTGCAAGGCCGTCGGCGATCTGAACGGCGACGGACGACCGGACCTGCTGGTCGCCAGCGCCGACGAAGGCGGCGTGTTCTGGTACGAAAACCCCACCTGGACCAAGCACCGCATCGACGACGGGTCGTTCACCACCGACATGGCCGTCGGCGACCTGGACGGCGACGGGTTCGCCGACGTCGTCGTGCCCGCCGGCGGCCGGCTCTACGTGCCCCTGTACTGGTACCGCAACCCCATGGCCGACGGCCGCTCGCCCGCCGAGCCGTGGGACCGCCACACCATCGGAACGCCCAAGGGCCACCACGACGTCCGCCTGGTCGACCTGGACGGCGACGGCCGCCTCGAGGTGGTGACGCGGGGCCAGAGCTCCTTCAACGCGATGGCCGGCGACGAGATCACGATCTACCGCCGCGGCGACGACGGCCGGTGGGCCATGCGGACGATCCCCTGCCCGCACGGCGAGGGCATCGACGCCGCGGACCTCACCGGCAACGGACGGCCGGACCTGATCGTCAACGGCCGCTGGTACGAAAACCCCGGCGACATCCTCGGCGCCGACTGGGACGAGCACACCTTCACCACCCGCTGGACCCACCCGGACGCCAAGGTCGCCGCCGGCGACCTCGACGGCGACGGCCGCCCCGAGATCGTCCTGGTCCCCAGCGAGCTGGCCGCCCAGCGCTACCGCATCAGTTGGTTCAAGGCGCCGGCCGACCCGACGGCCGAGTGGGCCGAGCACATCATCGAAGCCGACGTGGAATGCGTCCTCCACAGCCTCGCGGTGGCCGACATGGACGGCAACGGCCACCTCGACATCATCACCGCCATGATGCACCAGGCCCAGCCGCCCCAGGAGGTGTTGATCTACCACAATCGCGGCGGCGCCCGAGGCTGGGACAAGCAGGTCGTCGCCACGGGCGGCTCGCACAACCTCGTCGTCGCCGACCTCGACGGCGACGGCCTGCCCGACATCTACGGCTGCAACTGGCACTCCAACGCCCCCAACCACGCCGCGGTCGAGTTCTGGCACAACGACCTCAACAAGCCGTAAACGCAGGGTGGCGCAGCCGAGCCGAAGGCGAGGCTGCCCACGCGGTGAGCCGGGGGCGAGGCTGCCCACGCGATGAGCCGCGACGTCGTCGTTCGGCCCGGCGCTTTCGAACGGCGCCCCATGCTCACGCATGGGGCTCCCTCGCGGCCCGCGCGGCACTCCCGCCACGCTCGTGCCGCACCCGCGGAAGCCCCCGCTGTGAAGCGGGGACGATGGTCCGACGACGTTCGCGGAGTCCGGCGCCTTCGAACGCCTCCCCATGCTCACGCATGGGGCTCCCTCGCGGCCCCGTGCGGCACTCCCGTCGCGCTCGTGCCGCACCCGAGGAAGCCCCCGCTGTGAAGCGGGGGCGAGGGCCGCAGGATGTTCGCGGGGCACGGCGCCTTCGAAGGCGGATGAGATCCTGGTATAATAGTGTCGTCGGCGGATTCAATCCCTGCGATCTGCTTCACGCAGGTCCGGCGGTTGCGGGGGTTGTGAGGCCTGGCGTACAGGAGACTGCCATGGTGCCGTTTACGCGGTCAGATATTCTGAAGCTCAGCGTCGCCGAGCGCATCGAGCTCGCCGGCGACATCTGGGACAGTGTGGCCGAAGTCCCTGAAGCCGTCGAGCTCAGCGATGCGGAGCGATCCGAACTGGACCGACGCCTGGCGGCGTATCACAGCGATCCGGACCAGGGCTCGCCCTGGTCGCTCGTCGCCGAGCGGATCAGGAGCCGCAAGTGAGCCGCGACGTCGTCGTCCGGCGCGAGGCCGAGGCGGAGTTGGTCGCGGCCTTCGCCTGGTACGAAGAGCAGGTGCCAGGGCTCGGGGCGGCGTTTCTCCTCGCGGTCGAGGCCGTGATCGAATCCATTGGCCGCAATCCGATGCGGCACCCGTTGGTCTACAAGAGCGTTCGCCAAGCCTTGACAAGACGTTTCCCGTACAAGGTTCTCTATCTGGTCGAGGACAGCCGGGTGATTGTCCTGGCCATCTTCCACGCCAAACGGAACCCCGAACGCTCTCAGGAACGAACCTGACCGCCTGGCCGGTCGACGTTCGCGGGGCCCGGCACCCTCGAACGGCTCCCCATGCTCACGCATGGGGCTCCCTTGCGGCCCGTGCGGCACGCCCGCCGCGTTCGTGCCGCACGCGAATTCGCGGGACGGAGTTTCACGCCGGGAGTGGATTGACAGATTCGCCAGTGCAGCTATCATAGATGGCATGTCGACGGGGGAACTCAAGCTATTATCGAGGAAAGGGCAGTGAGATCTGGGAGGGTTTCCCTGTTTGGTCGGGCGGTCCTGACGGCGGTGCTGTGCTGCGCTGCGGTGGGGGCCGCGCCGGCGGAGACGGTGCATTTCGCCGATCCGAACCTCGAAGAAGCGGTCCTGTGGCAACTCGATTATCCCTGGGCGCTGACAGACGCGGAGATGCAGCGGCTGACGATGCTGGGCGCCGGCTGCGAGGACATCCATGCGCTGGACGGCCTGGAGCATGCGACGAACCTGGCATCCCTGTGCCTCGAGTGTAACCAGATCAGCGACCTCACACCGCTGGCCAGCCTGGCGAGGCTGAGGGAGTTGTCGATGGGTTCGAACCCCATCAGCGACCTCACCGCCTTGGCCGGCCTGACGAACCTGACAGACTTGTGCCTCTGCTGCGGGCAGATTCGTGACCTCACCCCCCTTGGCAGCCTGACGAACCTGGCGTTCCTGGACCTGAGCCACAACCAGATTAGCAACCTGCCCCCCCTGGGCGGCTTGACCAACCTGATGCGCCTGCGACTGCAAGGCAACCACATCAGCGACACAGCCCCTCTGGCCACCTTGACCAACCTGAGTGACCTGTGGCTGGGCCACAACCAGATACGGACGCTGGACCTTCGCGGCGGGGATCTCTCGTCTCTGAGGTGCCTGGCTGTCTTCGACAATCCGCTGGAAGCCGTGCTGCTGTCGGATGTCACCTTCAGCCAGCCGGGGTTCGACGCCGTGATGGCTGCCCTTGCGGATGTGCCCGGCGTGCGGACGCTCGATCTGAGCGGCGTCGACTTCGCAGCAATCTCCTACCTGGGCGCGATGGGCGGGCTGGACGATCTACAGGAACTGCACATGGTGGGCGCGACCCACCTGCACCGGAGGAGTTTCGTGGGGTTGCCCTGGCAGTTGGACTCCCTCACCCACATCAACGTGGCCGGGACGTGGGACGACCTCGACGACCTGTCAAGAGCCTACCTGTCCTACTGGGGCGCCGTGGCGGGGCACACGCTCATCCGCCATAGGGGCGACGCCGACGCCGACGGCGACGTCGACCTCGACGACTTCGCCACACTCAAGCGCCACTTCGGCACGGCGGCCGGCGCGACGTGGGCCCTGGGCGACTTCGATGCCGACGGGGATGTGGATTTCGAGGACTTCGTCATCCTCAAACACGGCTTTGGCACAGCGCGCCCGTGAGGACCGAGGGCCTGAAGCCGCATCGAATTCCGGAGATATGGGACAGGATACTTAGCACCGCACCGGATAGCTTCGGCTATACATCCTGTCCCATGTCGCCCCTGGGTTGCATACCCTCAGCCCAATCCTCGACCTTCAGTTCAGGCGCGACCTTCCTGATCCGCCGCATGGCATCGTTGGAAACAAGCACGAGGTTTCGCTCGATAGCCTGGGCGGCAATCCAGAGATCGTTCTCCTGGATTCCAAGTGAAAGGGATGTCTCCGGATCGGTCAACTGCTCCGGACGCATGCCCTTCCTTCGCTTGCGCCCCGGCGCGTACTTCTCGAAAAGCCTCGCGCGAAGGTCGCCGTAGACGCCTGCAGTGGTCCTGGACACGTCTAGCAGAAGTCGCCTGTGAACGAACTCGGCGTCAAGCTGAACCCGCAACGCAGCCAATGCCTTGGCATGTTCGCTGGCAGCGACGTGGATGCCGTACTCAATCTCACCGAGAACAACGGTCGACGTCAGCAGCACTGCGTCGGCTCTCGCACGTTCTTCGATTGCGGCGGCTATCGCTTCATGTCTCGACCGCGTCGCGTCCAGCCAGTCGCTCACGACGTTGGTGTCAAGGAGGTACACCTGCATCGGTCACTCCTCGAAATCCTCTGTCGCCCGCCGCAACGCCTCGCTCACCTCCGGGGCGTCAAACGTCCGGTGCGACCGCAAGAGAGCCAATGCTCGAGAGTTGCTGAATTCCTCCGAGAGGTACTCGTGCAGATGCAGCCAAGGCTCGAAGTCCTCGGGGAAATAGCGGTCGAAGGTAAAAGGCACGCCCACTCTCTGGTGCCCCGCAAAAAGATCGAGAAGCTCCCGCTCCTGCCTTGGAGCCAGCCCGTAGAGCCGCAAGACCTCGGCATCTATCAATAGAAGCCGACGTCTCATAGTGCCACTGTTGCTTCTTCGGGCACCATGGGCATGGATACCCCTGATCTCGTCAATCCACGCCACCGCCAGTCCGGCAATACGCGCCATGTCTTCGTTGGACACCACGGGAATCGGCAGTCCACGCAGCAAGCCAACAAGGATATCCCGCTTCATTGAATGGCAATAAACATATGCATTCGCCAGCGGGTTGTTGAGAACCGCCCACAGGTAACCCAAAGGTACGGTGCTGGACACAGGGCGCACCGTTATGAACCGGCTTGTGACGGGATGACCCTGCGCATCGACAAGCGCCTTCAGACGCCAGGGGCCGCGGCTCACCCTGGCGTAGTTGACCAGCACCTGTGGAGTACCTGTCTGCACACCCGTTCCCGGCCTTCGGATCACATTCGAATCAAGCCTGATCCAGTGCTCTGTTGGGAGGTCGCAGATCGTCTCCGCGTCAAACCAGACAAATCCGGGAACATTCCCAGGTGTCCCTTCTGCCAGTGTCACAGCCCCGGAAGAAAGGTCACGCCCTCTGAACTCGAAGCCCTTTCCAATGTCGGCGCTGCTTTCCAGGCGAGGCAAGCCCTTGACGGCATCCCATACCTCTACCAAGTCCGGAAGCCGCATGCTGCACGACGGGCTCTCACACAGTCTGCTCTGGAGGACGCTCTGGCGGGTCGTAACTTCATAGTCCAGCCGGAATCGGTCCATGCCGTCCTCTCGCACGCGTCGAAAGGAAACGTTGTGCGACGGTGACGGAGACTCAAGGCGACGGCCGAGAATAATGGCGGATTCGGCGTCTGAGAACGCGAATACCTTGTCCGGGAAAAGACACAGTTCCTCAATTTCGAAATCGCGGCAGATCAGGGCTCTCAAGTCGGTCGCCCCCTTGCCGTGAAGGATCCCCTGCGGGACAACGAAGCCGAAGACACCGCCGGGTGCCAGTTGGGGCAGCACCTGGGCGAGCACTTCGGCCGTCTTGTTCACGTGGGCGACGGGTGAACCTTCCGCGGCATAGGCTCGCCTGACTTGTGTGGAGAAGTTCTCGAAAGGCGGGTTGCCCAGCAGGATGGTAGCTCGCCGTGCGCCGTTGCCGAGGGTCGACTCTTTGAACATGTCCCGGCATTGGAGGTCCCATCCGTTCGAATTGGGGATGTCCGCCAGTGTCAGCGACAGGCGCGCGATCTCGATCGCGAACGAATCGATGTCGACGCCGTGCAGATGCGCCCGCAGGTACCGCTTGCGGTCGGCCCGCCGATCTTCGCCCAGCAATTCCTTCAGCAGCCGCATGGAAGCGACCAGAAACGCGCCATGTCCGCATGCGGGTTCAAACACGTGGCGATCGTCTACCGGGATCCGGTCGATCCACTTGCTGAGCTTCCAGACGACGTAGTCCACCAGGTACTGCGGCGTACTGTGGGTTCCGAGTTCCTTGCGCACGGAGGGTGTGATCAACGCGCTCTCGTAGACGTGTGACAGCGATTCGGTGGTCACGTGCCCCAGATGGCTGAATCGGGCGATTTCGTCCGCGGCCCCTTCCAGGGCGTGACGCTGCTTGCCGCTTCGAATCTCGACGCCCGCCCGCCCGGCATGCCTGGAATCGTAGTGGCGGGCGACCCTGGCAAAGACGTTCTCCACATCCGACAAATCGAGTGTGATGAAGTTCGGAACCCGCTTGTCGCGGAGGATCTTCGCGGCCAGGAGCCAGAACGACGCTTTGACCAACCAACGGCCATCTTCGGCCGAAACGTTGGTTGTCCTCGGCCAGATTGCTCGGCGCAAGTCCTGATAGACACGACCGATCAGATCGGTCAGCCGCCGGCCGATTTCCTCCTCGACCAGTGGCATGAGACCCGCATCCACAAACGTCAACTGGAACTGCCGGTCGAGCCTGCCCCAGGTCTTGGCGCGAAACACAGCCTCGGGACTTAGTTCCTTGCGATGGTTACGGAAGTAGGCCTCCGCCTTCTCGGCAGAGACCGATTCGATCAACTCCGCATCCTGCTCGCCCTGTCTCCAGAATTCCACTTCGCCCGGCCGGAGCGCCACGACGACCGGCGCCCCAAGTTGGCGATACGACGCCACATCGGCGGCGACGTCGGGCTCGCAAGGCCGGATCACCGCAATACACGCCGACCGCACATCCATCGGTTCTTGCGCGAAAGCGACGAGGGGGACGGCCTGATCAGCCCCAAAATCGAAGTCGGCGCAGAGCAAACGTCCGCCATAGCCGCACAGCGACAGGTACTTCTTTGCATTCGCGAGCGTTACGGTGGATGTGATGGCTACGTGCTCCCTCTTGTGCCATGAAGATCTCTATCCCCTTCATTATCGGAAGCTTACACCAGCAGTCAATAGCTGGATTGCGTTTTCGTCCACCACGAGGTCCCCGTCCGACCACCGCCTGTAATGCTCGGCGCGGCTTCGCTCGAATTCCAGCAACGCCTACGGCCGGTCCTCCTTGTCGTAGACGCGGACCCGCCCCTTCCTGACGACCCAGAGGGCCCGGGTGAGATCGCCCGTGTGCAAAGCTTGAAGCAAGGTCTTGCAGACATCGACGAGATCCTGGTGCACCGGGTTGGGCGGCAGCCTCAACACGGCGACCCCGCCATGGTCGTCGGGAGGAAAGACGACCGGGTTGGCAAAGTCGATGTCCAGCGTGACCAACGCCCGCTCCTCCCTCGCGCAGACATCGATCAGCGCTCGGTCGGCCGTGCCCGCAAGGCGCTGATCAGGCACCGACAGGACATCATGGCCGCCATCCCGGAATAGCTCCAGGGGGACGCGCCCGAGGTTCTCGTCCAGCTTCAGCCGCATCATCCATCCCCGAGGGGGATCTCGACATACCGCTCGCGCGACATTTCGGCCCCGTAGGCGATGCAGGCGCGGACCTCGTCGGCCGTCA
>CAZHRW010000146.1:0-7294 GCA_964535025.1 uncultured Planctomycetales bacterium | reverse complement strand
CAACAGGCCCAAGCCGATGCGTTGACGGCTTACAACGGCCTGGCGGGCCTGGCGTTCACCCAGGATCTCACGGGCCAGGATCTCGGCGGGCTCACGCTGAGCCCGGGTGTCTATAATTTCGACACATCGGCCGCACTGACAGGAATGCTGACCCTCGATGGCGTGGGAGACTACGTCTTTCAAATCGGCAGTACGCTGACCACCGCCTCGAACGCATCAATCAGTTTCATCAACGGCGCTGACCCGTTCAACGATGTCTTCTGGCAGGTCGGCAGTTCGGGCACACTGGGAACCGGCACGGCGTTCGGCGGGACCATCATCGCCGACCAGAGCAACACCCTGGATACCGGTGCCAGTGTGAACGGACGGGTCATTTCCCTCAACGGTGCCGTGACCCTCGACACGAACAACATCGTCGTGCCTGAACCCGCCACACTGTCTTTGCTGGGCCTTGGCGGGCTGGCGCTGGTTCGCCGGCGTCGTATGGCGTGATTGCCGACACAGACGGGATTTCCGCAACGCCCCGTGGTAAGGACACACGCGGGGCATTGTTTTGCGCCACGAGTTCGAAATCATCGCTGGTTCCGCAAGCACCCCGTCAAGCTTCCCGGAGGGACAGCTACCGTTTTCTAACAGGCCCGTCCCTGGCGCGGGAGCGCCCGGGACGGGCCTGGCGAACATCACGGCGCAAGACCGTTCACGCCGTTGCGAGGGTCACTCCCGCGGGAGCGGCGGGATGGCGGGCCGTGCGGAGGTCTCCTCCTCCCGCCCATTGTCCTCTTCGGCGAACGCATGCGCCAAGCGAGGGGTAAGATCCACCGTCCGCACGTCGTCGGCCTGGTAGACGACCTGCACCGCCACGACCTTGATGTCGGCGGCCTTAGCGACCTTTGGCAGGGTGCTGGACACATCCCTCTCAAACCGTTGAACAGCCTTCTGGTGGGCCTGTTCGTAGCGCTGCTGGATCTGCTGGATCTTCTCCTGGTCCTCGTCCTGGTAGGCCTTTTCCATCTCGGCGCGAGCCTCTCCCAGCATCTCGTTGAGTTCGGCCTGAGCCGGGTGCGCGTTGAAGGCCGTCTGCGGATCGTACGTGCCGATCTTCAAGACGGCTTCGGGCCGCTGGGGTTGGCGTGGCGGGGCCTGCCCGGGTCGAGCGTCCGGGCGTTGTTGTTGAGGGCGGTCCGCCGGGGCTTGTTGAGCGCCGGGCGGCACTTGGGCGGTCCCCGGACGGGCCAGGACCAAGGCCGTCGTCAAGACGGCCGCCGCCAGGGCGGTTACGAGAAACAGCTTGCTTGCGGTGTTCCGAATCATCGTTATCTACTCCTCATCAAGGCCGGCCTTGTCTCGGTGAGCGCCGGTGGTCCCATGGCCGGCCGATCGGCAGGGGCCGTGCGCGTCGGCAAAGAGCCTAGTCGCCAGGATAGGCGGGTCGCTGTTGCTGTGGCGGCTGCTGCTGCTGCGGCTGCGGCTGCTGCGGCTGCTCCCGGGGCGGTTGTTGCTGGTCCTGGGCGGGCCGCTGCTGAGGCTGCTGCCACGTCGCCGGCGACGTGTCCTGTGCATCCTGGCACCCTGTCGAAACCACCGTGACAGCGATCATCAACACGATGATGCTCAGTGGGGTCAGGCATTGTCTTCGCATGATCAGTTCCTTTCTCCGTGGGCGTGTTGGCGGTTCCCGCGGCACCCGAAGGCGTCCGATCCGCCGAACGTTTCCGCTGACGGCCGTGCACGACCGGCTCCAAGCCGGCGGAGCGCGCGGGGTCGCCTGCCTTGTCGCGTTGGCTGTCTTCGAAGTCATCGTTTTGCGGTCATGTCCTCCGTGTCCAACGCCACCCGGCCAACGGCCTCCTTGATGGAAGCCACTTGCAGCGGGTTGACGCTGAGTTCTCGAACGCCGCGGTGCAGCAGGGCGGCGACGGCCTCCCGGCGGCCGGCCAGTTCGCCGCACACGGCGCATGGCGTGTCGCCGGCGGCCCTGACGGTATGGGCGATGAGCCGGAAGATGGCCGGATGGTCCTCCAGGAAGTAGCCGATCGCGTCGGTCGTCTCCCGGGCGGCGGCCAGGGTGTACTGCGTGAGGTCGTTGGTGCCGATGCTGAGGAAATCGCTGACCTCGACCAGGGTCTCGGCGCAGATCGCCGCGGCGGGCGTCTCGATCATGCTGCCCAGGGGCGGCGGACGGTCACACCGCAACTCGCCGGCGACCTCCTCGTAGAGGGCGCGCACCGCCCGCATATCGGACGTGAGTGTGACCATCGGCACGAGAATGCGTACCGCGCGATCCTCGGCCAATCGCAGGAAAGCGCGCAACTGGGTCCGCAGCAGATCGGGATAGGCCAGCAGGAATCGCACGCCACGCAGGCCCAGCAACGGATGACAGTCCACCGGGTGATCCAGGAACGGCAACGGCTTATCGCCCCCGGTGTCGAGCAGCCGCAGCGTCACCGGCGTGTCGGGGTTGAACGGCTCGAGCGTTTCCCGCACGCAGGCGATCAGCGTGTCTTCCGTCGGCAGCTTCTCGCGACCGAAGTAGAGGTTCTCGATGCGGTAGAGGCCGACACCGTCGGCCCCGCACTCCAGGGCCAGCCGGGCGTCCTCGCCACAGGAGATGTTCGCCCGGACCGAGACGGGCTCGCCGTCCCGTGTCCGCGCCGGCCCATCGGCCCGCTTGCGGGCGGGTCCGTCACCGACGGTCCACCGCGCCCGCCGGTCGCGGAAGGCCTGCTCGGCCGCCTCATCCGGGCCGACGACCACGATGCCGTCGTTGGCATCCACGAGCGTCCGTTGACCGGCCGGGATCCGCTCGGTGGCGTTTTCGACGCCTGAGACGGCCGGGATGCCGAGCTCGCGGGTCAGGATCGCCGTGTGGCTGGCCGGGCCGCCCTGTTCCACGACGACCGCGGAGACCAAATGCCGCGAAAAATGCACGGTGTCCGAAGGCAACAGGCCGGTGGCGACGACCACGGTGTTCGCCGGCAGCGCCGCGCCGTCGTGCGCCGCCGCTCCCGCCAGCGTCCGCAGGAGGCGACGCGCCAGATCCCGCACATCATCGCCCCGCTCGGCCATGTGCGAATCGTGAACCTGCCGAAACTGGTCTTCCAGGCGGCGGAACACCCCGCTGACGACGCACTCGGCGTTCATGCGGGTCTTGTGGATCATCTCGCGCATCGCACCACGCAGGGACCCATCCTCGAGCATGGCGCGATGGGCGCGGAAGATCCGGGCGAACTGTGCGTCAAGGGAGTGTCTGACGTCCTCTTCCCCGCGCTCGAGGTCGGCAAGCACCGTGCCGATGGCCTGTTCGAGGCGCCTGCATTCGGCGTCCACCTCGCGGTCGCAGCGAAGGCGGTACACCGACTCGACCCGCTGGACGACATCGTGGTAGACGTAAGCTGTCCCCATCCCGACGCCGGGCGAAATCCCGTATCCGGCCAACCGAAGGGTCTCAGCATCCCTGGGCATCTTCCATCCTCTCGCCGCGGCGCCGCGTGCCGATGATCGACCGAATGGCACGGATCAGCGCCTTGATGTCGAATGGCTTGTCAAAGACGGTGACGGCGCCGAGCCGTCGGGCCTCCGCGTGCGTCGCCGCGTCGCCGAAAGCGGTGATGAAGATCGTCGGGGGGCAGACGCCGCTGCAACGCAGTTCGTTGAGGATCCGCAGCACATCCAGCCCGCTCGTGTTGGGCATGCGGATGTCGGAGACGACCACGTCGTACGACAGGCCGCCGACGGTGGATTCCATGATGTCCACCGAGGTGGCTTCGCTGATGCAGGCTTGAAGCCATCGCTCGCCGTCGGCGGCTTGCGTGACCTTCCAGCCCTCGCGGCCAAAGGCCTCGGTGAGCATCTCGCGCATCATGTCGTCGTCTTCCACCAGCAGCACGTGCGGGGTGGGGTCCGCTCCCCGTCCGGTGCGTCCGGCGGCGGCGTCGGGTTTTTTTACCGGGTCGTGTGCCATGGGTCGTCTCTGCCTGGCCGGTGCGTTGAACGCCTTGTCCAACGGCTCGGATCCAGTCGCAACGGACGTGCCACACGCGGCCCGCCCCGAGATGGCACAGCGCAACCCCCGCCGAAGGCGTCAGCTACGATGTGTCACGCCAAATGCCGGAGGAAGGAAAGCGACCCGCGGCGCCGAGGGTGTGCCCCCGTGGGATGCGCCACGGTGACACGGCGCGACATTCTGACACAGGTCGGCCGGCGGCGCCGAGCGTGTGCCCCCGTGGGATGCATCACCGTGATACGGCGCGCCATTCTGACACAGGTCGGCGGCGCCGCGGCGACGCCTACGAGAGCCCCCACCGCTCAAGCTTGCGGTACAACGTTCGCCGTCCCAGGCCCAGGATGCGGGCCGCCGTGCTCTTGTTGCCGCCGACGACCTCGAGGACGTGCCGGACATACTGACGCTCCAGCGCCTCCAGCGGCAGCAGGTCGTCGGAGAACGTCTCCCCCATGGCCGTGGCGGCGGTCTGATCGTCGCGAATCCGATCCGGCAGGTCCTCGACGGTGATCTGCTCGAAGCGGGTCAGGGCCACCGCGCGTTCCATGGCGTTGCGCAACTCCCGCACATTGCCGGGCCACCGGTAGGCCAGGAGTTTCTCGGCCGCCGCCGGCGACAGCCCCGTGATCGACTTATCCCCGCGCACGGCGGCCTGGCGAAGGAAGTGCTGCGCCAGCAGCAGGATGTCGTTGCCCCGGACGCGAAGCGGGGGCACCTCGATCCGCACCACGTTGATGCGGAAGAACAGATCCTCCCGAAAGTCGCCCTCGTCGACCGCGGCGTGAAGGTCCCGGTTGGTGGCGGCCACCAGGCGAACGTCGCAGGGCACCTCTCGGTTGCGGCCGACCGGGCGGATCGAACCGGTCTCCATCGCCCGAAGGAGCTTCGGCTGCAGGTGCGGCGCCATCTCCGTGATCTCATCGAGGAACAGCGTCCCGCCGTCGGCTTCCCGGAACAGCCCCTCGCGACCGGAGCTCGCGCCGGTAAAGGCCCCCTCAGCGTGGCCGAACAACTCGCTCTCCAGCAACGCCGCCGGCAGCGCGGCACAGTTGATCGGGACGAACCGGCCCGATCGTTTGCTGTGACGGTGCAGCGCCCGCGCGACCAGCTCCTTGCCCGTGCCCGATTCCCCCGTGATCACGACCGGCACGGGCTCATCGGCCAGCCGCGACAACTGCTCGAACATCTCCTCCATGCACCGGCTTCGACCGATGAACTCCTCGAAATCCCCGGTCGGGTCCCGCCCGGCCTTGAGAAACCGCACCTGTTCCTGCAGGGAGCGATGCCGCAACGCCCGCTCGATGACCAGCGCCAGCATGTCGCGCTCGATGGGCTTGGTCACGAAGTCGTACGCCCCGGCCCGAATCGCCTCGACCGCGGTATCGAGGCTGCCGAAGGCGGTGATGACGATCACCGGCACGTCCGGCCGATTCTCGGCCAGACGGTGGCAGAACTCGATCCCGTCCAGCCCGGGCATCTTCAGGTCCGTCACGACCGTATCGAACGGCTCGGCCATGAACTGCGCAAAGGCCGTCTCGGCCTCCGTGTGCCAGTGCACCGCGTGGCCCCGGCGAACGAGGTCGTCGTGGAGCAGTTCGCACATGCTCCGGTCGTCGTCGACCAGCAGAATGGTCCCGGTCATGACTCGTCCTCCTGGGGCAGGTAAACCGAAAAGCGACTGCCTTCGCCGGGGCGGCTGACCACGTCGATCCACCCGCCGTGCTCCCGCACGATCCCGTACGTGATCGACAGCCCCAGCCCCGTGCCTTCGCTCACGTCTTTGGTCGTGAAGAACGGATCGAAGATACTCGGCAGATCCGCTTCGGCGATGCCCTCGCCCTGGTCCTCGACGGTGATCCGGAGAAACCGCTCGCCCGGCGCGGCGATCCCCGCCGGCGGCTCGGCGTGCACCGACGCGACCGACACGAGCGTCTCCCCGCCGGCCGGCATGGCCTGCAGGGCGTTCTCAATCAGATTCGTCATCACCTGCTGCATCTGCACCGGATCCATGCTGGCCGTCAGCGGGCCGCCGCCGTCGGGGATCTCCACCCGCACCTGCCCACGATAGCCCAGACAATCCACCAGCTCCACCGCCTGGCGAACCACCTGTTCGCCGTCGGTTTCGACCCGCTCGGGCGGGCGCTGCCTGGCGAAGTCCAGCAGGTGCCGGATAATCCGCGTCATGCGCTCGGCCTGCGACTCGATCGTCGCGGCGTTCGTTCGGATCTCCGGCGAGCCCGGCGGGATCGTGCCGTCGGAGATCATCCCCGCCCGACCACTGATTACGTTCAACGGCGTGCCCAGTTCATGGGCAATGCCCGAGGCCAGACGGCCGATCGTGGTAAGTCGGTCCATGTGCCGCATTTGCTCCATCGCGGCGATCCGCTTGCGGGTCTCGGCCTGTTCGCGCTGCCGGGCCGTCGCCAGCTTCGAGCACATGTCGTTGAGCCCGTCGGCCAGCGCCGAAAGCTCGTCATGGCCCCCCAGGTCCAGCCGGTCGGCCAGTCGGCCCTCGCCGATCTGGTTGACCCGTTCGCGCAGACGGCTGAGCGGACGACCGATCACAAACGTCCCCAACAGCATCACCGCCGTCCCGCTGCCGAGCACCACGATCCCGCCGGCGGCGAGCTCTCGGATCAGCGCATGCTGAACGTAACGGCTGCGCTCGGCCAGCGGCTCGGCCATCTGGATCGCCCCGGTGGCCTCGGGCAGGTTGATCGGCACGAAGAAATACTGCACCTGGCCCTGGTCGCCGCGCTGTTGCCTCAGGGAGACCGTCTCCCCGCGGATCAGCTTGGCCAGCGACGCGTTGTCCAGCCGCCGCGTCAGCCCGTCCGCACTGACCAGGGGTACCCACGAGATCTCCATCGGGTGGCGCCCGACGTTCATCGCGTCAATCATCGCGATCGCCTGCTCGCGGCCGTTCGTGGTCCACGCGCTGCGCACGGAGGTGCGCAGGATACGCCCGAACAGACGGGCGTCACGATCGATCGCCTCGTCAAGACGCGCCGTCTCGCGCTGGACGGTCAGGACGCCTTCCACCGTCCTGATCCCGGCAAGCACGAGGAAAAGAGCCAGGATGAACTTGAGCGTGAGTTTCATTCATTCCCTCGCAGTCGGTGTCCGCCATGCAACTGATTCCCATGAACACGGGTCGGCCCCCGCGCCCCCACCCTAGAGAATCGTCGGACACGGGGCAAGGATGGGCCAGGCACCTGCCCCATCCCTTTTGTCCGGTGACATCTTTTGTCCTGTGACATCGGCGGTCAGGGGGACACCCCCTCGCGCCGCGCC
>CAZHRW010000145.1:0-18344 GCA_964535025.1 uncultured Planctomycetales bacterium | reverse complement strand
GGGGGGAGAAGGCCCGCCCCGCGGGCGGGGGGGGGCGGCGGCGGCCCCCGCCGGTATAACGGCCGCATGCACGGAGGTCCATCGTGAACGTCGTCGTCATCATGACCGATCAGCAATCCGCCCGCACGCTGGCGATGTACGGCAACCCCGTCGTCCGCACGCCGAACCTGGCCGCCCTGGCCGCCCAGGGCAGGCTTTTCGCCAACGCGTTCACCTCCTGCCCGCTGTGCGTGCCGACCCGCGTGAGCCTGTTCACCGGCCAGTACCCCTCGGCGCACGGCTCGCTGAACAACAGCCTCCTCATGGCCCCCGGCCGCGACCACCTGCTGCGGATTCTCAAGGCCGCCGGCTACGCGTGCGGCCTGGCGGGCAAGAACCATTGCTTCCGGGCCGATGACCTCGCCCTGTTCGACTCGTGCGACCAGTGCGGCCACCACGGACCGGTGACCGACGATCCGTCTTACCAGGAGGTGAAGCGGTGGATCGGCGCCCAGGAGGCGCTGCGGGCGTGCTGGGGGTGGGTGAAGAATCCGTATCCGCCCGAGCGGCTGGGCACGGCCTGGACGACGGACCGGGCGATCGCGTTCATCGAGCGCCACGTCGGGCGGCCGTTCTTCCTGTGGTACAGCATTCCCGACCCGCACATCCCCTTCCAGACCGCCGAGCCGTACGCGTCGATGTACCCGCCCGAGACCGTCGACATGCCCGCCTGGCGCGAGGGCGAGATGGTCGACAAGCCCCGTGCCCAGCGGATCGACCGGGCCGTCATGGCCGGCGAGCAGGTCGACGAGGCGACGGTGCGCCGGATCCGCTCGATCTATTACGGGATGAACACCTTCATCGACGACCAGGTCGGCCGCTTCCTCGACCGGCTGGACGAGTTGCATCTGGCCGACGACACGCTGGTGGTCTACCTGTCCGACCACGGCGAGTACCTCGGCGAGCATCGGATGATCCGCAAGTCCAAGGCCGCCTACGACTGCCTCACGCACGTGCCGCTGATCATCCGCGGCCCCGGCATCCGGCCGGGCGGGGCGGTCGAGCCGTTCGTGTCGGCCGAGGACCTGGCCCCGACGATCCTCGCCCGGCTGGGTCTGGCCGTCCCGGCCGAGATGCAGGGGCGGGACCTCTCGCCCATCCTGGCCGGCGAGCCGGCGCCGGACCGGGCGTACGCGTACGGCGAATACGGCGCCACCGGCGAGCCGTTCACCGGCGACGACTTCGCCGTCTGCCGGTCGCCCCACAGCCCGGATTTCGCCCCGTCGATGAAGCTCGGCGGGCACGGCAAGATGCGTTACCTCCGCGACCACCGCTGGAAACTCGTCGCCTACGTCGGCGACGCGTGGGAGCTGTACGACCTCCAGGCCGACCCCGACGAGCTGCACAACCTGTACGGCCGCGACGATACCGCCGAGGTGACGGCCCGGCTGACCGCCGCGCTGGTCGAACGCATGATGCGCTGCGCCAACCCCGGCGTGCCGCCGACGCCGCTGTCGTGACGGGCTGCGCCCGACGAAAACACGAAATCCGAAGCACGAAATACGAAACAAATCCGAAACGGCGAGCAAAACGAATAAACAAAGCCGCCAAACGCCGAAACGCCCATCGATGGGGCTCGGCCGTTTGCTGTTTGCCGTCTTATCCGTTTTGCCGTTTGTTTCGTATTTCGTGCTTTGGATTTCGGATTTCCCACCCCGGGGGTTTCCAGTTTCGGATTCATCGGCGGATTGGCCGGGGTATACTTCGATCATGAGCCAGTTGCGGACCATCCTGTTCGAGGACCCGGTGGTCGTGTACCTGCTGTGCGCGATGGTCGCGGCGGTGGCGGTGGTGGCGGCGATGGCGCTGCGGCAGCGGCGGCTGGTGTGGGTGGTGGTCGGCGCGGGGGCGGTGGCCGTGGCGGCGGGGCTGCTGGCCGCGACGGTCACGACGGAACGCGAACGCCTGACGCGGGCCGCCGGCGCCCTGGCCGCGGCGGTCGTGGCGGGCGACGCGGCGGCGCTGGACGGGTTGATCGCCGACGCGTACGACGACGGCGTGTACGACAAGGCGGCGGTCCTGGAGCGGATCGAGACGGTCCGGCGGCGGTGGGAACTGCGCGAGGCGGACCTGTCGCAGGTGGAGGTCAACATCACCGGCGACGCGGCCATCGTCGCGTTCCGCGCCGTCGTCCGCTTCGAGGGCTCGGCGGGCGTGTACAACACGTCGGCCCTGCCCACCCGCTGGCGGCTGTGGTGGTTCCGCCGCGAGGGCCGCTGGCAGGTCACCAGCAGTCACCTGCTCGAACCGGCGGGCCTGCCCGGCGCGCCCGTGGGGCCGTGAACTCGGTCAGGACGGATCCAGCCGCCGCGCGATGGGGATCCGCCGTCCGCTGCCGAAGGCGCGGCCGGTGACCTTGAGGACCGGCGGCGCCTGGCGGCGCTTGTACTCGGTCCGGTCGACCAGGTGGATCACGCGGCGGACCGTCGCGGCGTCGAAGCCCTCGGCGACGATCGCCGCCGCGTCCCGCTCCCGCTCGATGTAACGCTCGAGGATCGCGTCCAGCACCGGGTAGGGCGGCAGGGAGTCCTGGTCGATCTGGTCGGGCCGCAGCTCGGCCGACGGGGGCTTGGTGAGGATTGACGCGGGGATGCGGTCGTAGCCGGCGACGGCGTTGATGTGATCGCACAGCTCGTAGACCATCGTCTTGGGCACGTCGCCGATCACGCTCAGCCCCCCGCACATGTCCCCGTAGAGCGTGCAGTAGCCGGTCGACAACTCGCTCTTGTTGCCCGTGGCCAGGGGCAGGTAGCCGAACTTGTTCGACAGGGCCATCACGATCATCCCCCGCGTGCGGGCCTGGATGTTCTCCTCGGTCAGGTCGGGCTCCCGCCCGCCGAAGCTCTCGGCCAGCGCCGCCTCGAACGCCGCGTGCATCGGCTCGATGCCGATCACGCGGAAGTCCAGGCCGAGGTTCGCCGCCAGGGCCCGGGCGTCGGCGAGGCTGTGGTCGGAGGAGAACCGCCCGGGCATCGCCACGGCGACGACCTTCTCGCCGGCCAGCGCGTCGGCGGCGATCGTGGCGACCAGGGCCGAGTCGATCCCGCCCGACAGGCCCAGCACCACCTTGGCGAACCCGCACTTGGTGACGTAATCCCGCAGGCCCGTCTCCAGCGCCGCCTTCAACGACGCCGGGCCCTCGCGGACGGCCGGTGGCGGTTCGTGAGGCCCGTCGAGATCGACGACGAGGACCTGCTCGTCGAAGTCGCGTGCCTGGGCGAGGATGCGTCCGTCGGCGCCGACGACGCAACTGGCGCCGTCGAAGAGCAGCTCGTCGTTGCCGCCGACCTGGTTGACGTACACCACCGGCCGTCCGAGCCGCCGGGCGCGGCGGCTGAGCAGCTCGAGCCGGCGGGCGTGCTTGCCCACCTGGTAGGGGCTGGCGGACATGTTCACCAGCACCTCGGCGCCCTGCTCGGCCAGGCGGGCGACGGGGTCGTCGCCGTACAGGTCGCGCCCGAGCGCGTCGCGGTCCCACAGGTCCTCGCAGATCGTCACGCCGAGGGTGTGATCGCCCCAGGCCAGGGGGCGGGGCGCCTCGCCCGGCTGGAAGTAGCGGGTCTCGTCGAACACGTCGTAGGTCGGCAGGAGCGTCTTGACGTGCGTGGCGGCGACGCGGCCGCCGGCGAGCAGGGCGGCGGCGTTGTGCAGCGGACGGCCGCGGGGCGCGTCGTTGCGCCGGACGTAGCCCACCAGGGCGGCCACCTCGCGGCAGTGGGCGGCCAGCTCGTCGAGCGCCTGGAGGTTTTGCTCGACGAACCCGCCCCGCAGCAGCAGGTCCCGCGGCGGGTAGCCGCACACGCTCAGTTCGCCGAACACCACCAGCTCGGCGCCGGCCGCGGCGGCGTCGTCGATGGCGGCGGCCATCCGCGCCACGTTGCCGGCGATGTCGCCGATGATCGGGTTGACCTGGGCCAGTGCGATCCGCATGGCCGGATCATACCGCCCGGCGGCCGCCGCCGCCAGCGCCGGCGCTCACTCGGCCTCCCACGGCAGGCCGCGCTTGTTGTGGCGGTAGAACAGACCGATCACACGCATCGCCATCACCGCCGAGACGGCGCAGCCGACCGACGCGCCCGCGCTCAGCAGGCACCACAGGCCGAACCACTCACGCATCAGGGCCAGGGCCGCGTTCGCCCCGAGCACAAGCAGGCCGTAGAAGCAGGCCGCCGCCGCGGCCAGGAACAGGCAGGTGACCAGGTAGGCCCCGAAACGCCGGCCGATGCCCAGCAGCAGGTTGTCGTAGCGCAGCATGGTCGGCGAGAAGCCGAATATGGCGACCGTGAGGATCGTCATGGGCCACAGCCCGACCGCCACGGCGGCCAGGCTGATCGCGATGCCCAGGTCGGCCAGGCGCGTCGGGAGCAGCGACCCGTGGGCGTACATCAGGCCTTCCCACAGCAGGGCGGGCCAGGCCACCCACAGCACGGTCCCCAGCATGCGAAAGAACGGACCGACGACGGCCTCGCCGGGCTGGAAGTCGAACGCCGGCAAGCGGTCCTCGCCGGCACAGGTCTGCTCGATGATGCTGAAGCAATAGGCGGACAGGCCGCCGAAGACGATGAACTGCCCGCAGAGGTAGAAGATCGCGCCGTAGATCGGGAACAAGGCCATCAGCCCCAGCACGGCGGCGAAGGCGTACATCGCGACCAGGAACGCCAGGCGCAGCCAGCCAAGGTGTCGGAAGGGGAAGACGAAGGTGTAGGCCAGGTCGGCCCGGTAGGACCGCGTGGGCTCGGTCGTGGGCAGGCCCTGGGCGTGGCGGGCCCTTCCCTTGGCCTGCTCGTCGGTCGCGTGGTCGAGCAGGATGGGGGCATCCTCGGGGAAGACCTCGACAGGGACCTCGGACGGGTCGGGGCGGTCGTCCTCGTCCTCGCCGGCCAGCGGCAGGGGTGCGGCGTCGTCGCGTGTGAACGGGTCCGTCTCGGGGATCGTCAGGATCGTCCCGCACCGGCCGCATCGGACGCGACGGCCCGCCCAGGCGTCGTCGACCTCGAATCGCCCCCCGCAGCCGTCGCAGGTCGTGGTAATCACGGTGCACTACCCCACGTTCGTCGGACCGCCGGGGCGGGAAATCCGAAGCTCGAAACTCGAAATCCGAAACAAATCCGAAACGGCCAAACGGAAAAGCTCCAAACGCAGGGGCTCGGCCGTTTTGCTGTTGCCGTCTTATCCGTTTTGCCGTTTGTTTCGTATTTCGTGTTTCGGATTTCGTATTTCCCCCCCCGGGGGGGGCTCAAGCCGCATGGCTGTCGCCGGCGGCGTAGCTGTTGCCCTGGATCCGCAGGGCGACCGAGGGGGCGAGCAGCTGCCAGAGGGCGACGTCGTCGTCGCTGAACGGCTGGCCGTCGCGGCCGTACAGGACGACCAGGCCGATCAACTGCCCCTCGGCGGGCACGAGCGGCACGCAGAGGAACTGCACGTCGGCCAGGTGCTCGTCCAGCCACGCCGGGAACAGCGACGGATGCTCCCGCGGGTCGATCCGCATGACGACCGGCTCGCGGAGCACCGCGTCCAGCAGGCTGAAGGCGAAGCCCTGGCAGAGGCCGACGTTGTCCGGGCCGGGCGTGCCGAACCGCCCGATCATCTGCAGCTCGGCGTTCTCGTCGCAGACCATCGCCACGCCGAACAGCCGGTCGCGCCGCTCGGCGTAGAACTCGAAGAGGCTGCGGAACACGTCGTCGTCGTCGCGGCACAGCAGCAGTTGGCGGTGGAACCGCAGGACGGCCTCCTGGCGGAGGAACTGCCCACTGAGCGACCGGTAGGCGCGGGTGAGCGCCTCGCAGGTCGTGTTCAGGCGGTGCTGGACGTGGTGGCGCTGGCGGTTGAGACGGCGGGCCAGGTCCCGCCGCCGGTCGTCGCGCCGGCGGGCGCGCCCCTGGCGGCGGATCGCCGCGCGGAGGCGGTCGAGGTCCAGCGGCTTGGTGAGGAAGTCCACGCAGCCGCGCCCCCAGGCGTCGCTGGCGGCCCGCAGATCGCCCGCCCCGGTCATGACCACCGCCGGCACGTCCCCGGCGATCCGCCCCAGCCGTCCGAGCAGTTCCCCGCCGCTGCCGTCGGGCAGGAGCACGTCGGCGATGACCAGGTCCGGTCGTACGCGGCGGGCCGCGTCGCAGGCGGCGGCCACCGTGCCGACGGCGTCGATCGTCCAGCCCTCGCCGGCCAGGGCGTCGACGATCAGGTCCCGTACGTCCGGCTCGTCATCGACCAGCAGAATCCTCAGACGGTCCGATCCATTCATAGACTCGGCTCTCCAGCCTCGCTACCGGTGACCCCCGCGGCCGGCGGCAACAAGACAAACACAGTGGTCCCCTCTCCGGGGGCACTGCTGATCCAGATATTCCCGCCGGCCAACTGCACCAGGCGGCGGGCGCGACTGAGGCCCATCCCCCGCTTGCGGCCGGCGGCCTTGGCGGAAAAGAAGGGCGTGAAGGCGTTCTCGAGCGTCTCGGCGTCCATGCCGGCCCCGGCGTCGATGACGCGGATCAGCACCTGGCCGGTCACGTCGTCCGCGGCGGCCTCGACGCGGACCTCGCCGCCGCCGCCCTGGGCGTCGGCGGCGTTGATCAGCAGCTCGGCCAGCGCCCGGCCGATCTGATCGGCGTCGGCCCACACCGCCGGCGTCCGGGGCGCCACGGCGGTCCGCACCGCCAGGTCCGCCGCGTCCTCGGCCGCCCGCCGGCGGGCCCGCTCGATGAGGTCGGCAATCGCGACCGCCGACGGCCGCGGCGGCGCCGGCCGTGCGAAGTCCATCAGCTCGGTGACGATGTCGCTGAGCTTCTGCGCCTGCTCGGCGATCGTCCGCCACGTCGCGCCCTGCGGCCCGTCGGCCCCGTCGGCCATCAACTGGGCCCGCCCGGCGATGACCGCCAGCGGGTTGTTCATCTCGTGGGCCGCCCCGGCGGCCATCTCGCCGACGGCGGCCAGGGCGCGGGTCTCGGCCAGCGACTTCTGCATCGTGTACACCTGCTGGGACGACTGGACGAGCTGCTCGGCCAGGCGTGCCGACTGCTCCCGCATCTCCGTGATCCCCGCCGCGTACGCCAGCGACAGCGTGATCGCCTGCTGGGCGTCGGCGGGCAGCTCGGCGCCGGCCGTCGCCGCCGGCCACAGCAGCCCGCCGACCCACTGGCAGCCGAAGATCAGCGGCCGGTGCACCAGCGCCTCGTTGGCCAGCCACGCGTGAAGGTGCTCCCCGTCGGCGACGATCGCCCGCATCGCCGTCGGGCCGGGCACCCCGTCGCCGGGCACGTCGACCGACGGCAGGTCCTTGCGGGTCCGCACCAGGTCGGTGGGGGTCTCGTCGGCGGCGCTGTGGCGGGCGAGCATCGCGGTGTCGTCGGAGCGGCTGAGCGTGTAGGCCACCACCGGCTGCAGCGGCGTCGGCGCCAGGTGCAGCGCCTCGGCCCACGTGCGGGCGATCAGGGCGGTCATCTGGCCGAGCGACTCGCGGCCGGTCAGGCGGCGGTTGAACGCCAGCAGGTCCGTCAGGGCCTTGGCCTGGGCCGCGGTCTGGACGGCACGGCGTCGGAGCTTGGCGTTGAGCCGCCCCAGCTCGGCGTTGGCATTGGCCAGGGCCGAGCGGAACAGGTCCTCGCTGGTCGTCTCGCCCATGCCCATGGTCCGGGCGCGCTGCTCGATGGCGGCGGGGAGGTCCTCGAGCACCGCGTCGATCACGCCGGGCTCGAGGCCGATCTGCTCGGCCAGACGGGCGGCCGAGGCCGGGAACGCGAAGTTGCCGCTGTAGCCGAACCGCTGCTGGCGCGCGATCGTGTCGGCCAGGTGCACCAGGGCGACGGCGCGGGCGTGCTCCATGCCCTCGGGGAGGGCCTCGATGGGGTGGTGGTGGAGCCAGATGGCGTTTTCGATCAGCGCCGGCAGCTCCCACTTCCGGGCGAGCCGCCGCCCGGCGATGGTGTGGTCGACGCCGATGATCCGCCGCTCGTACTCGGCGATGTTGCCGTACTGGGCGTTGCACGAGTCGACCACCCGCGTGTAGCTCTTCGGCAGGCACTGCTCGAGGCCCAGCTTGCCGATGTCGTGGAGCAGCCCGCAGACGAACAGCTCGTCCGGGTCGGCCGCCGCGTCGGTCGCCCGGGCCAGCAGCTCGGCGGCGCAGGCGACGGCCAGACAGTGCTTCCAGAACTCGCGGCGGTCCAGCCCGGCGGCCGTCGGCTGGGCGTCGAACATCTCGAAGACCTTGATGCTCATCACCGTCGACCGGACGGTGTCGAACCCGAGCATCATGATCGCCCGGTCGATCGTGCGGGCCTCCTCGCGGATGCCCGCCTCGACCCGCGAGGCCAGCGAGAGGATCCGGGCGGTCAGGGCCTGGTCGGTCTTGATCAGGTCGACGATCTGCTGGGCGTCGGAACGGCTGGAGGTGGTCAGGTGGAGGATCCGCACCGCCAGCTCGGGCAGGGTGGGCAGCGACTCGAGCTGATCGAGGATCAACTCGATCTGCCGGCCCTCCAGCCGGTCGCCCGCGGGCATCGGGATGTTGTCGGGGGCACGTGTCATCGCTGACCACCTGCCGCCCCCGGCGGCGGCCGCCGCGCGGCGGACCGGGCCGGACGGGCGGGGCTCAGGCCTCCACCAGTTCCACGATACGGTCGATCACCTTGGCGATATTGAACGGCTTCTTGATGAAATCGTCGGCGCCCTGCTCGAACAGCTCGTCGATCTGCGGCTGATTGATCAGGCCGGAGATGATCAGGATCTTCGTGTCGGCCAGGTCGGGGTGCTGGCGGATCGTCCGGCAGACGACGTTGCCGTTGACGTCCGGCAGGATGTAGTCGAGGATGACCACGTCGGGGTGGAAGCTCTGGGTCTGCACCCCGGCGTCGTAGCCGGTCGTGGCGGTGGCCACCTCGAACCGCCGGTCCTGCTGGAGCGCATCGACGAACAGTTCGACGATCTCCGGGTCGTCGTCGACCACCAGCACGCGGATCCGGTCGCTGTCCAGCCCGTCCATGGGGATGTTGTTGTGCTTCATGAACCGGACCAACTCGTCGCGCGGAATCCGCCGGAACTTGCTGCCCGGCACGCGAAACCCGTTGAGCTCCCCGTTGTCGAAGCATCGGATGATCGTCTGCTGGGACAGCCGGCAGATGTCGGCCACCTCGCCCGTCGTGAAGACCTCTTTGCGTATCACCTTGCCTTCTCCCGCCCCCCGCCGCACGCCGTTCCGCCGGCGCCGCACGCGGGGGATGTGAATCACCGGCCCTATCCATCCATCGTCGCGGCACACTTCCCGCTTAAACTGCCTAAACCGCATATTTTACCAAGTCGTATGCATTTTAACATGACCGCCGGCGATGCCAAGGGAAATCCACACCGATCCGAACGGCAACGCGCGTGCGAGAAAATTACCAAGTGCTTGAAAACAAAGGAGGTACGAAATGCCACCCCCGCGCCGCCCCCGCGACGGCGCCCGCCGCGCCGGCGGCCGGCCCGGCGGCGGGGCAGGGCCGCGGAGGCCTGGAGAAGACCTTAGGCGGTGTCCCTGGCCGTCCTTAACGCGGCAGCGGCTCCTGGGGGATCCTGTCGCCGCGCTCCCACATGCTGAACCACATCGTCTCGTAGAGGTTCGCCTCACCCTGCGTCTCGATGTGGCCGTCGCAGAAGGTGATGTTCGACTGGCCGCTATGGGGGTCGAGGGCGAACCGGCCCGGCCCGTGGCCGACCCAGGCGTTCGTGCCGCCCTCGCGCCGGTCGCCGGCCTGGCACATCATCAGGCCCGTCGAGGCCGGGTGGGTCATCAGCTCCGGCCGGGGATAGATCGACGGGCCGTAGCGGCACTCGCCGCGGCCGGTTCGCTCGCCGCCCATGATGAAGTACGACATCGTCGTCCAGTCCTTCCACCACGGGTTGGTCGCCGGGGCGGCCTGCAGCGTCGGGCACTGCAGCGCCTCGGCGCGCGGCACGACGTCGATCGACCCGCGGCCGGCGGGGCCCCACCAGCGGCCATCCTGGCAGATGTCCTCGCCGTCCGGGATAGAGTCGCCGGCGACGTAGACGCTCATCGTGAACGGCCAGCGGCGGCCGGCGCCATCCGCGCCGTCGCGGGGGTCGTTGTCCCACGGGGCGATCCACACGCCGTTGTGGTCCATCATGTAGTAGGCGAAGCCCTTGTACACGCCCTGGTGGCGGGCCGCACACTGCATCATCCGCGCCGTCGACGACACCGCCACGCCGCCGCCGGAGGCGATCAGGCACGTCGAGATCGCGCCGATGACCGCCACCGCCACCGCCGCGGCCACCAGGTCGCCCAACACCAGCGGCCGCGTCCGTCCCTGCCGTGCGCTCATGCGTCGCTCCCTGTGCAAAATGTGCGCGTGTGCCCGGTTGCCCGGTCGAGGTCACGCGGATCATAGCACACTCGCCCGCGCGATCAAGCCCCGTCGTCGCGGCCGCGGCGGTAGGCCGACGGCGACAGGCCGGTCTGCTCGCGGAAGCGGCGACTGAAGTGGTAGACGTCGGCGAACCCCATCAGCTCGGCGATGCGCGTGATGCTGTGGTTCGACACACGCAGCAGGCCGCGGGCCGCGTCGATCCGGGCGGCCATGATGAACGCCCGCGGCGTGGCGCCCGCCCAGCGGCGAAACACCCGCGTGAAGTGCGCCGCGCTGTAACACATCGACTCCGCCATCCGGTCGACCCGCCACCGACGCCCCGGCTGCGCGCGGATCGCCGCGCACAGGTCGCCGACGGCCTCGTAGTGCTCGCGCTCGAGCCCGCCCAGCCGCGGCAGGGTGTCCTGGTGGGCCAGCTCCAGCAGGAGCGCCACGAACCACGCCCGCGCCGCCGGCCCGCAGGCGCTCGCCGCCCCGCACGAGCGGCCGACACGCTCGAACAGCCCGCGGATCCAGCCCAGGTGCTCCACCTGCCGGTGCACACGCGGCAGCAGGCCGTCCAGGGCACGGTCGCACCGCACCACGCGGCGGCGGTCGTCACGGTAGCGGAAGTGCGCCCAGTCCACCGTCAGCGGCCGCGCCGGATCGTGCTCGCCGGCGCAGTGCTGCCACGGCCGCAGGATGAAACAGTCCCCGCCGTGCAGGTCGTAGCCGCGGCCGTCGAGGGTCAGCCGTCCGCGCCCGTCGACGACCAGCCACAGGATGCACTCCCGCGGCGGCGCGGCACGGGTGTCCCAGTGCCAGTCGGCCGGGCAGCGGGTCTGCCGCGCGACGAGGACCTCCACGTGGTGGGGCGAGAGGATCATGTCGCAAACGTACAAATAATCGCGCGGTTTGTCCATTGGCTTTTGGGTCGCACGGCCGCAAAATCACGGTCGTTGTCGCCGGAATTGTACAACCGATACCGCGCCGCGCGCGACCCTGGGACCACGAGGACAGCACCATGCAGGCCACCGTTCGATTGATCTTCACCGAGACCGCGCCGGACCGGCCGACCTGGCCGTACATGAACTACGACGCCCGCGCCCGGGGCGCGCGGATCCAAGCCATGCTGGAAACCGCCGTCCCGGGTGTGCGGTTCATCCCGGCCTACTGCACCACGAGGGCCGACGCCGAGGCGGCCCTGGCCGCCGGGCCCGCCGCCGTCGACGGCGCGCTGGTGGTGATGCTGGCCATCGCCCCCGACGTGGTGCGCTACGTGATCGACCGCGTCCGCCCGGCCATCGTGGCCGATGAACCCTATTGCGGCACCGGCGGGTTCCTCAATATCGTCTCGCAGATCGAAGCCGAGCACCTCCCCGTGGCGACCGTCGCGTCCACCGAGCCGGCCGACCTGGTCGCGGCGGCGAAGATCCTCGAAACCCTCGCGCGGGTCCGCCGCGCCAAGGTCCTGTGCGTGACCAATTCGCCCGACCACTGGGGCCCGGCGGGCGGCAAGCCGATCGCGGAGCTGTTCGGCACGCAAATGGTGACGCTGAACGCCGACGCCCTCAACGGCCGCTACGAGACCATCCCCGACGCCGCGGCCGCCGACATCCGCGACAGGTGGATCCGCCAGGCCGAGGCGGTTGTCGAACCGGACGCCGACGAACTGCTCCGCTCGGCACGGCTGTACCTGGCGATGCGCCAACTCGTCGAGGCCCACAACGCCGATGCGATCACCGTCGACTGCCTCAGCCTCTACTACGCCGGGCAGCTTAAGGCCTACCCGTGCATGGGCTTCTTCCAGATGAGCAACGACGGGCAGATCGGAGTTTGCGAGGGCGATATGGCCTCCGTGCTGAGCCACATGATCTTCCGCTACCTCGCCGACCGGCCCGGCTACGTCTCCGACCCGGTGCTCGATACGGCGTCCAACCAGATCATCTACGCCCACTGCGTCGCCCCCGGCCGCCCGCTCGGCGCCGCCGGGCCCCCCTGCCCGTACCGCATCCGCTCCCACGCCGAAGACGGCCGCGGCGCGGCGGTCCAGTCGCTGCTGCCGCTGGGACAAACGGTCACCTCCGTCGCCATCAGCGCCCGCAGCCGCGCCATGGCCGTGTCGACGGCGAAAACCGTCACCAATATCAACGACGACCGCGCCTGCCGCACCAAGCTGGCCGCCGAGATCGACGCCGAAACCGTCATGCGCAACTGGCACTTCGAGTGGTTCGGCTGGCACCAGGTGACCTGCTACGGCGACTGGCGCGCCCAGCTCAAACACATCGCCCGCCTCATGGGCCTGCGCATCGTCGAACAGGATCGCCGATAACCCCCAACCCACGCACACGCTCAACACGCCGCGCCAGACCGGCCAGCCACGGCCGCGAAGGCCGCAGTATGCTATAATAGCGACGCATAACAAAGTAATCGCCCAGTTCAACAAAGTGAAGCAAATCGTGAAGAAAATGCCAAGTCTGTGCCATAAAGTGGTGCTGCCGATCAATAAAAGTGCCTATCGGCCAAACAATATTAATGACGACCGGTGGCGTGGGGATTGGCGGCCGTGCTCGCGGCACAGAAAATGAAGCGCCGGCTCAACAATGTGAACCCCACGCTTCATAAAATGACATCGGCCGTGAATAAACTGCACGTTCTCCCCAATAAAAATGACCATCCTGTAAACAATATTAATCACGACCGAGGGGATGCGCGTTCTGGCCGTTCTGTGATGCTCAGAAAATGAAGCGTCGGGACAATATTGTTAAGCACTGGCTTCACAAAATGCGCCAGACTCTCAATAAAGTGCAAGTGCGCCTTAATAAAATGAACGCCGGGCTGAACAATCTTCATCCGCGCATCGACCCCGGAGGCCTCGAGGCAGACTGGGCAAGCTGGGTAAGCCAGGTAGAATACCGGAGAATTCGGGTTTTATGCCGGATGCAAGGCGCGCGCATCTATGTGGGGACAGGATACGCCGAAAACCCGCGATCGCGGGATTTGGGGCGTCAAGCTGGGCAGCCTGGGGGTTCTGGGGGAATTGAGAATTCGGAGAATTCGGAGAATTCGGGTTTTATGCCCTTTAAACTGGGTAAACTGTCCGATTATTCGGGTTTTATGCCGGGCCGGCGGGCCGTGTTCAGGGAGCGTTGTAGCGCTATTCCGTCCCCCATAGGTCCGCCCCCGGCGTCCCCCGGACCGCGCCATCGTCCCCGGCGCGGCCCATCGGGCCCATCGGAAAGCCGCGTCGCCGTCACCGTCGCCGTCGCCGCCGTCAGGCCTCAGGCCTCAAGCCTGCCGTTCGCAGCCTAAATCCTGGTTTCGTCACCGGTTACCCTCGCGCCGCCTCCGCTGGATCTCCAGAATCCGCTCCCGCGGTATCACGCCGGACCGCTCGGCCCACGCCTGCCAGGCCGCGGCGAGCTCCTCGACCAGCTCCGGCCGCGCGCCGGCCAGGTCGTTCAACTCGGTCCGGTCCGCCTCGATGTCGTAAAGCTCCCAGGGGCTTGGGCTTGCAGGTTGGCCGCCGGATCGCTTGCCCGTGGGGGAGCCGGAGAAGTTCTTCACCAGCTTCCACCGCCCGCGGCGGACCGCGGCGTTGCCCTCGTGCTCGAAAAAGAGCGTCACGTCGCGGTCCGTGTCTTCGAAGATCGGCGTAAGCGACTGTCCCTCAAGGGGTAATACTTCATGCCCCTCGCGGGTGGCCGGGTAGGCCGCGCCGGTGACCTCCAGGACGGTGGCCATCACGTCGGTCAACTGGGCGGGCTGGTGGCGAAGGCCGCCGGCCGCCGCTGAAGGTAACCCCTTGGGCCAGTGGACGATAAAGGGCGTAGCGATCCCGCCCTCGTGCGTCCAGTGCTTGTAGAGGCGGAACGGGGTGTTCGACAGGTTCGCCCACGGCACGCCGTACGACTGGTAAGTGCTTTCGTCGCCGGGTATTACCTCGGGATCGTTGCCGTAGCGGATGGGACGGCCGTCGGGTGTGGTGTTGCCGCTGGTGATCTCGCGGTTCCGCTGAGCGAGTTGCCGCGCCCATTCGCCGGCTAACTCCTCCGCACAGCCGCCGTTATCGGCCAGGAAGATCACCAGCGTGTTGTCGAGCTGCCCCAGCCGCCGCAGGCTGTCGAGGATCCGCCCGATCCCCTGGTCCATGCAGTCGATCTGGGCGGCGTAGACCTCCATCCTCCTCTGCTCCCACGACTTATGCTCGACGTCGTCCCAGGCGTCCACCTCGGGATCCCGCGGCGTGAGCTTCCAGGCCGGGTCGATCAGCCCCATCGCCACCATCCGCTCGAGCCGCGCCTGGCGCAGTTTGTCCCAGCCGGCGGCGAAGCGGCCTTCGTATCTGGCGATGTCAGCAGGCTTTGCGTGCAGCGGCCAGTGGGGGGCCGTGTAGGCGACGTACTGGAAAAACGGCCGCCCGGGGGTGTCGCGGAAATGCTCCTCGATGTAAGCGACGGCCTGGTCGGAGATTGCGTCGGTGTAGTAGAAGTCCGGATCGTCGCGGGCCTCCTGCTCGATGACCCGCCCCTCCCGCTGGAGGGTCCGGGGCGTGAAGTAGCTGCCGGCCCCGGCGAGCGTCCCGAAGTGCTTGTGGAAGCCGCGCTTGCGCGGATGGGAGTCGTCGTCGGCCTCGTAAAGGTCCTCGTTGCGGGTCAGGTGCCACTTGCCCGACATGTAAGTGCCGTACCCGGCGTCGCTAAGGACCTCCGCGATCGTCACGCCGTTGCGGTTGAGGTGGCCCTCGTACCCTTCGGGCCCGTCGTAGGCCGTCAGGATGCCCACGCCCACCTGGTGGGGGTGCAGGCCGGTCAGCAGACTGGCCCGCGAGGGGCTGCAGCGGGCGGTGTTGTAGAACTGCGTGAAACGCAACCCATTGTCCGCCAGGGCGTTGAGATTCGGCGTGTCGACCTCGCCGCCGTAGCAGCCGAGGTCGGAGAAGCCCATGTCATCGTTGAGGATCAGCAGGATATTCGGGCGCGAGTCAGCCATGAAAGATCTCCCAAAAGGTCGGTTCTCACGGCCGAACATAACCCGGGCGCCGCGCCGCCGCAAGTGGCAGCCATCACTTCATCAGCAGTAAACTCAGTGCCATCACGATCATACCGGCCAGGAGGCCGTAGAGGCTGTCATGGCCCCGCCCGTAGGCACGGCTGGTGGGCAGCAGCTCGTCGAGGCTGATGTAAACCATGATGCCGGCAACACCTGCAAACAGAACGCCCATGAGCGTGGGCGGGATTCGCCCGCCGCCGACGAGCAGGATCAGCCCGTAGGCGATCCCCGCCCCGATCGGCTCGGCCAGGCCGCTGGCGAACGAATACGCGAAAGCCTTGCGACGGCTGCCCGTAGCGTAATAGATTGGCACGGAAACACTTATGCCCTCAGGGATATTGTGCAGCGCAATGGCGACCGCGATGGCCAGCCCCACACCCGGGTCGTTCAACGCCGCCAGGAAGGTCGCCAGCCCCTCGGGGAAGTTGTGAATCGTCAGCGCCAGCGCCGTAAACAGCCCCATTCGCAACAACTTATCGTGCTCAACGCGGTGATCGTGCGCCCCCGGCGCCGCATGGGCCGGATCGGCCGCGATCCGCTCGAAGTCCGGCAGCGGCGCCGCGGGATCCCGCAGCGGGGCGATTTCCTCGCGCGTGTGGACCGTGTGGGGGTTCTCGGCCGAGGGGACGAACCGGTCGATCACGGCGATCAGAACCAGCCCGCCGAAGAACGCCGCGGCGTTGACCCAGTGGCCCCAGTAGGGGCCGAAGCCTCCCTCCTCCGCCGGTAACTCAAGTGACTCCAACCCTTTATAAAAGATCTCGACAAAGGACACGTACAGCATCACGCCCGCCGAAAACCCCGTCGCGATCGACAGGAAGCGGTAGTTCGTCCGACGGGCGAAGAAGGCGATCGCGCTGCCCACGCCGGTGGCCAGGCCGGCGAAAAGCGTCAGTCCGAACGCAACCCACACCGCCGTCATCGGCGTTCCTTTCACACAGCGACCCCGCTTGGTATTATAGGGGCGAAACGGCTAAACACCAGCCACAAAACGCGTTCCGAAACCGACCCGCCGCTTCGCCTGGGCCGGCGGCCCGGGTAGACTGGCGGTCTGGTGAGCGAATGAGTGCGACCGAAGCCCTGTTGACGAAGCGGAGGAGATTGCGGCGGGCCCTGCTGCGCTGGTACGACCGCGAGGCGCGGGACCTGCCGTGGCGGCGGACGACGGAGCCGTATCCTGTGTGGATATCGGAGGTTATGCTCCAGCAGACACAGGTCGCCACCGTCGAGCCGTACTACGAGCGGTTTCTCGCGGCGTTCCCGAGCGTCGAGGCCCTCGCGGCCGCGGAGATCGACGCGGTGCTCAAGCAGTGGGAGGGCCTCGGTTACTACAGGCGAGCCAAGAACTTACAGAAGGCCGCCCGCGTCGTCGTCGACCAGCTCGACGGTCGTCTGCCCCGGACGGCCGACGGCTGGCGGGCCCTGCCGGGCATCGGCCGCTACACCGCCGCGGCCATCGCCTCCATCGCGTTCTCCGAGGCGGCGGCCGTCCTGGATGGGAACGTTAAGCGCATTCTGGCACGTATCTTAGCGATTGAGGACTCCATCGACCTGCCCGCCGTCGAGGCCGAGCTGTGGCGGGCCGCCGAGGCGATGGTCACGGCCTATCGCCCGGGCGACGTGAACCAGGCGATGATGGAACTGGGGGCCCGCATCTGCACCCCGCGGGCGCCGCAATGCTTAACCTGTTGCGTCCGAAAGGCTTGCGATGCAGCCGCCTCGGGGCGCCAGGAGGTCTTGCCCGTGCGGACGCCCAGGGGCGCCACGCCGCACCACGAGGTGGTCGTCGGTGCTATCCACAGGCGGAGCCGATACTTACTGGGCCAACGTCCCGACGGCGCCATGCTCGGCGGCCTGTGGGAATTCCCCGGCGGCAAGGTCCGCCCCGGCGAGATGTACGCCGAGGCTCTCCAACGGGAAATCGTTGAAGAAACAGGACTTACCGTCGACGTCGGTCCCCGCCTCGCCACCGTCGACCACGCCTACACGCACTTTTCGGTCACGCTGCACCTGTACCGCTGCGAGTCCCCCCGCGGCCGTCCGCAGCCCCGCTACCACACACGCCTGCGCTGGGTGCGCCCCTGCGAATTCGCCTCGCTGGCCATGCCCGTCGGCACGCGCAAACTGCTGGAGGCCTGGGACCTTGTCGAGCCCATGGGGGACAGGTGACGGCCGTCGATTAGATAAGAGCTAAGGCTCCGAGGCAACGTCGGTCGCTTGGCCGAGGGTACGGACCCACCCGTCCTTGTGTGCGAGCTGCAATGCACCGAACACGTTGGTCATCCATAAACCTGTCCAGACGATCCCGAAGAACATCCTCGCCTGCTCTCGTGTCGCGTTGCGGCGCGCGGGATGAGCAGAGAGGCGGGGGTGATGTTGAGGGGCCGCTCCGGCGGGGGCTGGCGCAGTTCGGGGCAGAAGCGCCAGTCACTGACGGAGCGTACGAAGGCCGCTCCCGCACTGAACCAATCGAAACGCTTCAGCAAGCCCTCATCTGCCTTCGCGGCGGTTTCGCCCGACTCGCCGCCGGCCGCCGGCAGAACGTACGTCGCATGCCCGGCTTGAAGCTCCGCGGCAATGACATCGTGGAGCGTTTTCTGGATCGCATCGATACCGCTGATGTAGGCGTCGCCCACGAACAACGTCGGCGGCTGTTCATCCGCTCCGACGCCGTAGTGATCCTCGAAGAGAAACAGCCGACGGAACGCGCCCGGATCGTCGTCGAAGTTCTCCCAGAGAACCTCGATCCGATCGCCAAACCTGCCCTTGGCCTCTTCCACGGCCTCCTGCGTGCGCCGGCAGCCGGAGCAGGTGGCGGACTGGAAGAGGATGATACGAAGCGGCCCGCCGCGACGCTTCGCGGCTTGGGGCGCTTCGCTCCGTCGCGACACCGGAACATCCGGCAGAGCAGCGAGTGAA
>CAZHRW010000144.1:0-10301 GCA_964535025.1 uncultured Planctomycetales bacterium | reverse complement strand
CATAACCTTTTGCGACAGGTGGTTATAGCGACGGCCCGCCGGGGCGTTCCGACGGGCCGTGCGCGTGGAGAGCGGTTTCGCTCTGGAGCGTTCAAGTGGGCCCTGCCCGATTCGAACGGGCGACCGAAGGATTATGAGTCCTCTGCTCTAACCGCTGAGCTAAGGGCCCGGCATGGTGGAAGCGTAGCCGCCCCGGCGGGAGCGGTCAAGATGGAGAGGTGCTGATCGGCGAGTGGCCGCGACCGCATGACGGATGTGCGGGCGGTCGCGGCCACGTTGGAAGCGGCACTATTGCTGCTTGATTGCTTCGAGCATCGCTTTGAGCTGATCGGCCAGTTCGCTTTGGGGGGCGGCGTCGATGGCGCTGTTGAGGGCCTCGATGGCCTTATCCTCCTGGCCGATCATGGCGCGGAACTGACCGAGGTAGGCCCAGAGGACCTGCTGCTGCTCGGGCAGGTCGCCCACCTTCTGCAATTCGGTCAGCGTCGTCGTTGCCTCGTCGAGCAGGGCCTCGCGCTGGTCGGGGTCGTCGGAGGTGGTAAACGCCCGCAGGTTGGAGAGGGTCTGTATGACCAGCAGGTGCTGGAGCACACCCTTCTCGTTGGCCGGATCCTCGGTGCGGATGATCTCGGCCCACCGGGTCATCCGATCGGCCTGCTGCGTCGTGACCGGCTGGGTGGTCGCGCCGGTCTGGGCCTCGCGCAGCAGGGCCAAGGCGGCGGCGGCCTTGTGGCCCCGCTTGTTCTCGGGGTCGAGCTCGAGGATCCGCCGCGCCCCGGCGGCCGCCTGCTCGGCACGGCCGAGCGTGGCGTTCATCTCCATCGTCCGGTAGGCATAGTCGTAGCTCGACTTGTCCGCCGTTTCCGACCACTGCTGATACTCCCGCCACTGCCGGTAGAGCCCCTGGGCGCGGTCGAGGGCCAGGGCGAACGGCTCGGCGGGGATGTAGCCGCTGATGGCCTCCAGGACCACGCCGTCGGCGGTGACCATCACGAGGTACGGGTAACCCGACCCGCCGAACTCCCTGAGCAATTGGACGCACCGCTGGCCTTCGGCCGACTCGCTGTCGGTGCAGTCCATCCGCAGCGGGATGTACCCGCTCATCGCCGCCTGGGCGATGGGGGTGGGGTAGGTGTCCTGCTCGATCCTGCGGCACCACGAGCACCACTCGGTGGTGAAGTGGATGTAGATCGGTTTGTTCTCCTGCCGGGCCTGCCGGCGGGCCTGCTCCCACGACGTGAGCCAGTCGACCCCCCCCGCCTTCGCATCGGCTCCGTCCTCGGGCTGGGTCGTCGGAGCCGGCTGCGTCGTGGGGGCCGGTTGTGTGGCGGGGGCGTTGGCGCGGCCGTCCGTCTCGGCGCAGGCGAGTGATACGGTAACGGCCAGGCACGCGACAGTCATGAGCGTAGGCATCCAGCGTTTCACGGTTCGGCCTCCATGGCAACGGGTCCAGTTCATCATCTCACGGGATACGAGGACGCAACGCCCCCATCGCGGCTCGCCTGTCGCTGCCTCTCCGGCGGCACCGCCGGCCGCCACCGAACGAGCCGGCTGGCCTTCAGCACCAACAGGCCGCGTCTCACCGCCCCCATTCTATGCGGCGAACACGGCGACTTCCCCGGGCGGGCCGCCGACGACACGGCCACGGGGCTAACGTCGTCTGGTTCTTCCCCATACTTCACGAAAGATTCATCCCGACCGACTGCGATCCCCCCATCGCCACGGCCGCGGCGACGACGGCCGTCAGGCACAAACCTCGCAGGCGGTTGTAAGTCACCTTCAGCGGCCCAGCTCTTTCCCTACAGCACCAGATCACACGCCTCGGGGGGCATCCAGTGCTCATCTTGCCCCTTCCACTTGACGTTGCAGCCAATCGGATTGGTCAGCGACACCGGCGGGTCATTCCCTGCCAGCAAGGCCTCGACGGCGTCGATGAGCTCGTGCGTGGTGGCCTTTGACGCCTCGCGGGGGTTGTCGTCCATCCGCCCGGTGTAACGCAGCCGTCGCTGATCGTCAAACACATAGAAATGCGGCGTACGCAGGGCGCCATATGCCCGGGCGACCTGTTGGGACGCGTCGCGCACGTACGGAAATCCGAAGCCCTTAGCCTCGGCCCGGCGGACCATGTGGTCGAAGTCGTCACTCGGGTGGTTTTCGGTCTCATTGGCATTGATCGCCACCAGGGCCACCCCGCGCGGGGCGTAGGCCTGGTGGAACGCGTTGATCCGATCCTCGCTGCCGACAACGTACGGGCAGTGGTTGCACGAGAACACCACCACCAGGACGCGCGCATCGTCGAAGTCCGCCAGGCGATAGGTCTTCCCGTCGACGCCGGGCAGAGAGAAATCCGGCGCCTCCTTGTTCAATTCGAGCGTGAAGGCCATGTAAACTCTCCTGAGTGCCCCCCGACGCCCTTCAGGGCCATAAAGTTTCACCCCCATTGTAGCACCGGACACGGGGCCAGGCCGCTTCGGGAACGCGGCTCACCGATCGTTCGGCTCATCTCCGGCGCGGGCGGCGGCGCGCTCGCGGCGCCATTCCACCAGCGACAGAACCATCAGGATGGCAACGCCGACGACGAGCAGAACGTCCGCGACGTTGAACACCCAGGGGTAATGCAGAGGGCCGACCCGGCAGGGGCCGAAGTCGATGAAATCACGGACCTTGCCGACCGTGAGCCGGTCGAAGAGATTGCCCAGGGCCCCGGCGAGGATCATCGCCAAGGCGGCATGCATCCATCGCGCCCGGCGGGGGCTGACCGCGAAGAAGTAGACCACCACGCCGACCGCCAGGATCGTCAGGCCGATCACCATCGCATCGGGGATCCGATCGAACCCGAAGACCACCCCGGTGTTGGTCATGCGGTTGAACCGCAGCACCCCGGGGATGATCCACCGCCAACCCGTTTCCGGCGCGGTGCGGCTGAGCCAGTCGAAGACGAGGGCCTTACTGACCAGATCGGCGGCCAGGCCGGCGGCGGTGACAACCGCGAAAATCACCCAGGCCCGCACCGACCGGGCGGCCGTGGGCGCGTCTGTCGCCGTCGGGTCCGAAGCTCGCCTCACGTCGGGCCTTTCTACAGGTCGTCCTCGTCGTCGCCGGCCGACTGCCCGTAATCGAGGGCGGGGACGCGCACCGTGCCCTGCTCGATCTTGCGGACGTAGTCGATGCAGTACTTCGCCCAGGGCTTGGCGCGAAGCCGTGCGGCGCCGATCGGCTGACCGGTCCCCATGCACAGCCCGTAGACGCCCTGGGCCATGCGTTCAAGGGCCTCGTCGATCTCGCGGAGCAGTTGACGTTCGCTCTGCAGCAGCCCTAACGTGAATTCCTGCTCGTAGTTATCGGTACCGATGTCCGCCATGTGGACGGGCATGCTGGAGTGATCGTTCCCGCTGCCCAGCCCGCGCAAGGCTTCGGCCTCCATGCCCGTCATGTCGCCCAAAAGGGTGCGGCGCTTGGTCAGGAGCATCTCGCGGAATTCCGTCAACTGGCGCTTCTTCAAGGGGCTCTTAAGCCGCTTGAGCTTAGGCGCCGCCTTCTTGACGACCTTCTTCGCCGTCTTGCCGCGGGCCTTGGACATTTGCTTTCCGCTCGCCTGGGTCTTCTTGGCGGTCTTGCTGCCGGTCGCGGCGGCCGTTTTAGCCGTCTTTTTCTTCGCGACCTTCTTGGCGGCCTTGCCGGCGGTCTTCTTCGTCACCTTCTTGGCGGCCCTCTTCCTGGCACCGGCGGCCTTTGCGGTCGTTTTCGGCGTCACGGGATCGGTGGAAGCCTTCCGGGAGGCGGTTGCTTTCTTGGCCAAGGTTATTCAGGTCCAAATGATAGAAGCGTTCAGTTGCACAGTTCCGCACATCTTCACGGGGCCCTGGCGGGCCCAACGGCTCGCCCCAACGACAGATCTCTCCTTATACCGTTGTAACTGCCTGGTGTCAACCAGCTACGAGTTACGTAGCCAAGAGACGATGTCGTTGTAGGTTAGCAACACGAACAAGGTCACGATGAGGACCAAACCGGCGGCCTGGATGATGTTCTGCACCTTGATCGACAGCGGCTTGCCCCGGGCCTTTTCGATCAGCAGCAGGACGGCATGGCCGCCGTCGACAATCGGCAGCGGCAGGAAGTTGATCACCGCCAAGTTCGCCGAAATGATCGCCAGCAGCCAGACGACGTAGATCGGTCCCCGCTCGCCGATGGCGATGCCCGCCCGGAAGATGCCCACCGGCCCGGTGAACGCCTGGCCGGGTACCCGCCCACTGAAGAACCCTTGCAGCGTTGCGTAGGTCAGCACGATGAAGTCCCGCGTCTCCCGCACGCCGTACACGAAGGCGGCCAACGGGTTGGCCGACTTGCGAAGCTCCATCTGTACGTCAAAGGGCAGGGGGATATCGTAACTGTAGTTCTTCGCGTCAAATGCGAAGGCATCCGGGGCGATGGACACCTCGCCGGTCCCTTCGAGCCGGCTGCGGTAGCTCACGGTGACCGGTTGGCCGGCCTCGATCCCCGTCAGTTGATCGATGAGGTCGCTCCAGGTGTGCACCGGCTCACCGTTGACGGCCGTGATCGTGCTGCCGACCAGGTTGGCGCCGGCCAGGGGGGATTCCGGCCGGACACCGGCGACGACCAGGTGCCCCTGGTCCAGTCCGCCGGGCTGGATGCCGATGATCGGCTGCTTGTCGTCGGGCACGTCCACCTTGAGGTCGACCGTCTGGTCGGTCCCGTCCGGTTGCTCTCGCAACACCCTGAGGGTAAGGGTCTTGCCGCGATACTTGCGGTTGATCTCCCTGAGGCTTCCTGCGGTGGGGATCTCCTGTCCGTAGCGAACGATGACGTCGCCGGACCGGACGCCCGCTTCGGCGGCGGGCGAGGCGGGGGTGACGCTGAGCACACGGACCCGCGGCTGGAGTCCCAACACGTTGATCGGGGGCAACTTAAAGGGAGGTTCCTTCTCGGCTTCGATCGCTTGGCGGAACCGTCGTCCGACGAACGCATCCGACCACGTCAAGGTCGGTCGGATCATCACGGCCTGTCGGGCCGATCGTCCGTCAGCCGGGGTTGGGCGGGTGACAACGACCTCCACCGGCTCGCCGGTCAGCGTGGCCGAGACCTGTCGAAGCTGCCAGCCGTGCTCGATCGGCTCGCCGGCGATCGACACGACCCGCTCACCGCCGGTCAGCGCCCCGCCGGTCACCTGTTTGAGGTACTCGCGGCTGTCCTCGTCGTCCAGGAGCACCGGGCTGATAGGCCGCTGGATGCCGAACACGGGGGAAATCCGGCCGGTGGGCCCGATGCCGGGGGCGGGGGTCAGGGAGACTTCAAACGGCTCGTCCACCCCGGGCCGCCGGATCTTGAAGGTAAAGGACTCCTCCTTGCCGGCGAGCATGCCGGCGAGCATCAATTGGTCGTACTTGCGGACCGGGTCGCCGTTGAGTTCCATGACGACGTCCCCGGGTTGCAGGCCGGCTTCCAGATCGGCCGGGGTGGACGCCTCCGCGGCGGGATAGCCGGGCAGGGTGCCGCCGACGACGGGGGGCACGTACTCCTTGCCGACGCTGAAGACAATGAAAAACAGCACCGCCGCGAGGATCACGTTCATGATCACCCCGGCGGACACGACCGCCATGCGGGCCCAGACGGGCCGCCGGTTGAACGCCCGCGGGTCCTGCTCAGCCTCCTCGGCCAGGGCGAAGTCCTCCTGGCCCAACATCTTCACGTACCCGCCCAGCGGCAGGACGTTCAGGCAGTACTCGGTCTCCCCGCGGGTGAACCCCCAGACTTTCTTGCCGAACCCCAGGGCGAATCGTTCGACCTTGATCCCAACGGCCTTGGCGACGAGGAAGTGACCCAACTCGTGAACGAACACCACCAGTCCGAAGCCTAACAGCATCAGCACCGTCGAGACGATCGGATGGGTCCAGATCGAAGCCGCGACAAGCATATCCATGCGTGGGTCACTCCATCTTCTGTCGTCACAGAGGCTTGTGCGACATCGATTTCGGGTCAGCCGCCGGCGGCGACCGCCTCGGCTACGCGGCGGCGCGCCCACTGATCGGCCGCCAGCAGCGCCTCTAGGTCTGTTTCGTCCGTTCCCTGGTGGCGGTTCAGTGTTTCTTCCACCAGGGTGACGACGTCGCGGAACTGTATCTTCCTGGCCAGAAAGGCCTCGACCGCGGCCTCGTTGGCGCCGTTGAGCACGGCGCCGGCCCCGTGTCCGCGCTGGAGCACCCGGTCGGCCAGGTCGATCGCCGGGAACCGTCGCCGGTCGACGGCCTCGAACGTCAGCCTCGCGGCCTCGGCGAGGTCCAGCCTGCGGATCGACCGTGCCGGGCGGTGCGGGTAGTTCAGCGCATAGGCGATCGGCGTTGTCATGTCCGGCCAGCCCAACTGGGCCAGTTGGCAGCCGTCCTGGAACTCGACGATCGAATGGATGATGCTCTCGGGGTGGATCACCACGTCGATCCGGTCGGCGTCCAGGCCGAACAGCCAGTGGGCCTCGATGACCTCCAGCACCTTGTTCATCATCGTGGCCGAGTCGATCGTGATCTTCGGCCCCATTGCCCACGTCGGGTGGTTGAGGGCCTCTTCGACGGTCGCGTCGGCGATGCGGTCGGGCGGCCAGGTCCGCAGGGGGCCGCCCGAGGCGGTGATGATCACCCGGCGGACCTCCGCCGGGTCGGCGGCGGCGAGGCACTGGTGGATCGCCGAGTGCTCGCTGTCGACCGGCAACAGGCGGACGCCCGCGGCCGCCGCGGCGGTGGTCACCAGGTGCCCGGCGACAACGAGGGTCTCTTTGTTGGCCAGCGCCAGGTCCATCCCGCGCTCAATGGCCGCCATGGCTGCGGTCAGGCCCACCGAGCCGACTACGCCGGACAGGACGATATCGGCGCGCACCCCGCGGACCAGTGCCGCCATCGCCTCCGGCCCGCTGAGCACCTCGACGCCGGGCCCGACCGCCGCGCGGAGCGGGGCCGCCGCGTCCGGATCGGCGATGGCCACGACGTCCGGACCGACCGCCCGGGCCTGCTCGGCCAGCGCCCGCCAGTTTCGCCCCGCCGCCAGGGCCGCGATGGACAGGTGGGGCTGTTCGGCCACCACCCGGAGGGTCTGGGTGCCGATGCTGCCCGTCGAACCCAACAGGGCGATTCTCTTGGAGGTCCTTTGCTCAGCGATTGTTACGCTTCCTTGCCATAGTGTCGCGCTCCGAGGCGACGACATCGAGACGCTTCATCTTACGCATCACGCCCCGCCGTACAAGGGCCCGCTGCGTCCAAACCAGGGCGCTTGAGGTCCGGCCGGCGTCGGCCTATCATTCTCAGGACCGTAAGATACCCCCATGAGGGAGCATGGCGTGTCGCAGTCGTACCTCTATCTCTGGCGGGCGCTGAACTGGCCCAATCGGATCAGCCTGCTGCGGGTCCTGGGCGTGGCGCCGTTCGTCGTGCTGCTGCTCAACCAGGATCAGTGGCCGCCGGCACGTCACGTGGCGCTGGCGGTGTTCGTGGGCATCGCGTTGAGCGACGCGCTGGACGGGTATCTGGCCCGCCGGCTCGACCAGGCCACCCGCCTGGGCCGCATCCTCGATCCCGTCGCCGACAAGCTGCTGATCACCTGCTCGGTGCTGCTGCTGGCCTCCGCCGCCGCCGCGGTGCCTCAATACGTCGGCGCCATGACGCCGAAGCTCCGATTACCGGTATGGGTGGTCGTCGCCGTGGTGGGCAAGGACCTGTGGGTGGTGCTGGGCTTCCTGGTGCTGTTCCTGATTACCGGCGAGGCCCGCGTGCAGCCGACCCGCGCCGGCAAGGGATGCACGATGGCCCAGTTGATCATGGTCGCCGGGTTCCTTATCGCCCCCGATCTCAACGGCGCGACCGGCCGCGCCGGGACGATTCTCGCGGGTTTGCTGGCGTGGACCGTGGTCGCATCGAGTATACTGAGCATCCTGAGTTACACCCGCCTCGGCGTGGTGTTCCTCGCCGAGGCCGGCGAGGCGCCCAGCGTCGAGGAGACCCACAAGCAGCACGAAGCCCGCAAAGCCGAGCGGGCGGCCCGGCGTGCCCGCCGCCGCGGCGAGGCGCCGCCGACGGACTCGTGATTGGAGAACCGATGCCTTTTTCGCCGATTCCCGACATCCTCGAAGACCTCCGCCAAGGCCGGATGATCGTCCTGGTCGACGATGAAGGACGCGAGAACGAGGGCGACCTCGTCTGCGCCGCCGAGAAGGTCACCGACGAGATCATCACCTTCATGGCCTGCCAGGGGCGCGGGCTGATCTGCACGGCCCTGACGTCGGACCGCTGCGATGCGCTGAACCTCTACCCCCAGACGCACGAGAACACCTCGGCGTTCGGCACCGCGTTCACCGTCAGTGTCGACGCCGCCACCGGCGTGACCACCGGCATCAGCGCCGCCGACCGGGCCCGCACGGTACGCACCCTCGTCGATGATGCGACCGGGCCGTCCGACCTGTCCCGCCCGGGCCACGTGTTCCCCCTCCGCGCCCGCGCCGGCGGCGTGCTCGTCCGCGCCGGCCAGACCGAGGGCTCGGTCGACCTGGCCCGCCTGGCCGGCCTCGCGCCCGCCGGGGTGATCTGCGAGATCATGAAGGACGACGGCACCATGGCCCGCGTGGCGGACCTGGAGACGTTCTGCGCCCGCCACGACCTGAAGATGTGCACCATCGCCGACCTGATCAAGTACCGCCTCCGCAGCGAACGCCTCATCGAACGCGCCGAGAGCATCCCCCTGCCGCTGGAGGAGGGCACGTTCCAACTGATCGCGTTCACCAGCCTCGTCGACCCCGAGCCGCACCTGGCCCTCTGCATGGGCGGGGTGGGCGAGCTGGACGACACCGGCGCGCCCGTCGTCCACGACGAGCCGGTCCTCGTGCGGGTCCACAGCGAGTGCCTCACCGGCGACACGTTCGGCTCCCGCCGCTGTGACTGCGGGCCGCAACTGCACGCGGCGCTGGCGGCGGTCGCCCGGGTGGGCAAGGGCGCCGTGGTGTACGTCCGCCAGGAGGGCCGCGGGATCGGCCTGCTCAACAAGCTGCACGCCTACCGCCTGCAGATCGAGCAGGGTCTCGACACCGTCGACGCCAACATCCACCTCGGGTTCGACGCCGACAAACGCGACTACGGCATCGGCAACCAGATCCTCCGCGACCTGGGCCTGCGCAAGCTCCGCCTGATGACCAACAACCCCAAGAAGATCTACGGCCTGGAAGGCTACGGGCTGACCATCGTCGAGCGCGTCGGCCTCCAGATCCCCCCCCACGACCACTCCCGCGGCTACCTGGAAACCAAGCGGGACCGCATGGGCCACCTGCTGGACAACCTGTAGTGGACCCGCCGACCCCCCAGGCACCCCTGCCGGACGCGACCCGCCGGGCCTGGCTGATCGAGCGGGTCGTGACCCTGTCGCTGCTGGCCGTCGTGACCGTCGCGGCACGGGGCCGTCCGCTCGGCGTCGCAACAGCCGTGGCCATCGGTGCTTTGGTGGCGATGCGCCTGGCGGCGCCGCTGTGGGCGCGGGCGATGCTCTCGCCGCCCTCCCGCCGCACGGTGACGCGGGCCATGGCCGCCGACGCCGCCGAGAGCGGCGTCGGGGCCGCGGTCGCCATCGCGCTGGGGCTTTGGCCGGCCGTCGGCGTGCCGCTGGCGGGGGCTGTCGCGGCCGCATGGGCGATCGCGGCGCCCGCGGCACGACGGCGCGAGGCCGCGTCGATCGAGGCGGCGGAGGTCCCGCTCGCCGAGGAGGTCGCGGCCGTCGCCCGCGACGCCGGATTCGACCCCCGGCGAATCGTCGTCGACGCGCGGGCCGTCGCGACCGCCCGCGTCGTCCGCCGGGGCCGGCGGCCGCTGATCCTTCTGTCCCGGCGGGTGATCGAGGCCTGCACCCCCGCCGAGCAGGCGGTTATCGTCGCCCACGAACTCGGTCACGTCGCCGCCGGCGACCTGCGGTGGACGGCGGCGGCCCGGGCCGTCCTGCTGGTCGCCATCGTCGCCGCGGCGGGGGCCGTCGCCGCCCTGGGCCGGCGCGCGGGCGTCGCGGCGCCGGCGGCCGCTCTGGCGCTGGGGATCGGCGAGACCGCCGCCGTGTTCGCTTTGGCGGCGATGGGCCGGGCGACCGAACGGCGGGCCCACCGCTGGGCCCTGCGGGCCGTCGGCGACGGGGACGTCTTCGCCGGAGCGATCCGCAAATGCCACGCCCTGGACGCCCCGCCCGACGCCGGCGAGGGCCCCGCCCACCTGCTCGACGATCGGCCCTCCCTCACCGAGGTCCTGGCGCTGGCGAAGCCGCGGCGGCGA
>CAZHRW010000143.1:0-23516 GCA_964535025.1 uncultured Planctomycetales bacterium | reverse complement strand
CCCCCTCTGGTCAACCGCAGCGCGGCTCAACCAGCCTCCGCGCGCCCGCCGGCGGTCCCAGCGGCCTCCCCGCCAAACCGCTCCCCCTTCGGGGGAGCTGGGGCCCTCCGGGCCCCGTGGGGGCGACCGTCCGGCCGCGCCGGACCGCCCGCAGGGCCCCGGGTCGGATCAGTCGGATCAGTCGGATCAGTCGGATCGGTCGGATCGATCGGATCGGTCGGATCGGTCCGACCCGTCCGACCCGTCCGATCAAACTGAACAAACTACTCCCCGCACGGCCCCTCGATCCGCCCTGTCAAACTGGGTAAAATAACGGAGAATTCGGAGAATTCGGGTTTTATGCCGGATGCAAGGCGCGCGCATCTATAGGGGGACGGTATACGAGCCTGACGGCCATTATGGCAGGTCGGCGCGTTAAGCGGGGCAAGCTGGGAAGACGGGGGGAATTGAGAATTCGGAGAATTCGGAGAATTCGGGGTTTATGCCGTTTAAACTGGGTAAAATAACCGAGAATTCGGGTTTTATGCCGGGCCGACGGCGTCCGAGAGGGCCGAAATCGCGGGGCTTCGCAGGGTATCATGTCCCCGATAACCCCGGCGCGATGTTCAGACGACCGACTCGCGCATGGCCGCGTCGAAGGCATTGCGCCGGGGCGGCAGGTGGAACAGCCAGTCGCCGACGGCCAGGCCCTGGCTCTCGACGATGTCCAGCTCCGGGTGGCGTGTGAGGTCCAGGTCGGCCCCGTCGGCGTAATCGTCGATATACCGGACGGTTGGACGACACGGCTGGTTGGGGTTCATCGCCGTCACCGCCGCCTCCCGCCCGTTGGACAGGAACACCTGCGCCCCGGTCGGGAACGGCGGCAGGTACCGCAGGAGGGCATCGAGGACGACCGGATCGAAGCGGATGGCCATCTCCTCGCTCTGCAGGCGGTGCAGGGCGTAGATCCCGGGGCGCCGGGGGCCGTCGGCCGGGTGGGTGAGGTTATCGAAAGCATTGGCAGCACTGACGATACGTGCGAAGATGTGGATCCGCCGCCCGCTGAACGGCCCGTGGTGACGGCCGTGGGTCAGGCCGGTCATGTCCGGGAAGCCCGCGCCATCCCACCGCTGGTGGTGGTGCAGGGCGATCGCCGCGGCGACGGGGTTGACCCGCTCGCGCAGCAGCAGATACCCGGACATGACGTGGTCGGCATAGTCGTCGTCGAGCGAGTCGGCGAACTGGTGCTGGTCGCGCAAGTGACCGTCGCCGCTGAGCTTGCCGATATCGTGGAGCATCGCCCCCACGCCCAGGCTGGTCAGGTCGCGGGCGATGTGCGGCGCGGCGCTGGGCCGCTCGCCGATGATGTAGTCCTCCAGGTGCATCCCGATCGTCACGGCCAGGTAAGCGACGTTGGAGCAATGGCTTGACAGCTCGTCGCCCTCGGTGAACAGCCGCTCGGCCAGGTCGGCGATCTTGGCGTCTCGCCCGAGCAGCTCGCCGATCAGCGTGCTGATGACGTTGCAGTAGCGCCGGTAGTCGTCGACGGTGATCGCCCGGTGCTGTAACTCGTTGAATCCCCGCTTGATCGTGTCGTAGATCGCCCGCCGGCTGTCGGGGACCCGCGAGCCGATCAGCCCGTCGAGGTCCTCCATCAGCGGGTGGCAGACCCACGCGTGGGGGACCTTCAGCTCCTTCAGCCGGTTGATCGCCCGCCTGTCGAGCCGGATGTTCGCCTGCACCAGGTGGGTCTCGTAGCGGTGCGGATGGCCGATGGGCACCGCGGTGACCATCCCCGGCGTCAGTCGATTCACACTTACCAGTAACATGGAGGCTCTTCCGGCCGCTGGAGGCCCGAGAGGCTACCTGCGGCCTACCGCTTGTCGGCGCGGACCTTATGCCCGGTCCTGTTGTCTCAATCGTCCGTTTGCCCCGCGGGCTTAAGCAGCGGACGGGGCACTTGACAGCGGGCGGGAAATCATCGATCGTGATGGCCATGTGCGACGACGAGACGTTCATGGATGAGGCGATCGCGTTGGCCGGGCGGGGGATCGGGCTCGTCGAGCCCAACCCGATGGTCGGCGCGGTGATCGTCCGCGACGGCCGAGTCGTCGGCCGCGGCTGGACCCAGCCCTACGGCGGCGACCACGCCGAGGTCCGCGCCCTGGCCGACGCGCCGGCGAGCTCGGGCGCGACGATGTACGTAACCCTTGAACCATGCTGCCATTATGGAAAAACTCCCCCCTGCACCGACGCGATCATCGCCGCGGGGATCGCCCGCGTGGTGGTGGGGCTGGTCGACCCCTTCGAGCAGGTGGCCGGCCGCGGCATCGCCCGCCTGCGGGAGGCGGGCATCGAGGTGGTCGTCGGCGTCGGCGCCGCGAAGATCCGCCGGCAGCTCGCGGCGTACCTGAAGCTGCAAACGCAGGCCAAGCCGTGGGTTATACTCAAATGGGCCCAGACGCTCGACGGCCGCGTCGCCACGCGAACCGGCCAGAGCCGCTGGATCAGCGGCGAAGCGGCCCGCCGGCGGGTCCACGAGCTTCGCGGCTGGTGCGACGGGATCGCCGTCGGCGCCGGCACGGTGGCCGCCGACGACCCGCTGCTGACCAACCGAAGCGGCCAAGGCCGTACGCCCACACGGGTTATACTGGATGACCGCCTCAGGACCCCCGCCGACGCCCAGGTGATCCGCACGATCGACGCGGCTGCGGTGCTGGTGGCCACCACGCACGAGGCCCTCGCGGCCCGCCGCGAGCACGCCGACGCGTTAGTCGCGGCCGGAGCCGAGGTTGTGGCGCTTGACGCGTGCGACGAGGGCGTCGACCCCGACGCGCTGCTGGCCGAGCTCGGCCGTCGCCGCTGGACCCGCCTGCTCGTCGAGGGCGGCCCCGGCGTCGCCGGAAGCCTCCTGCGGGCCGCGGCCGTCGACGAGCTGTGGGTCTTCCTCGCCCCGCGCCTGCTGGGCGGGCGCGAAGGCCTGCCGGCGGTGGTGGGCAGGGAGTGCGACAGGCTGGCCGATGCGATAGCGCTGCCAACGCCTGACGTGGAAAAGGTTTGCGAGGACCTGCTGCTGATCTACCGCCTGGCGGAGATGGGTTAGCCTCTATCGTTCGGACGGCAACGTCGTCGGCGGGGCGTTCTCGGCGGCCGAGGCTTCCCGCAGCCGCAGCAGCTCGGCGGCGCGGTCCGCGGGCGACAGGGCCAGCAGGCGGGCGCGCTCGGCGTCGGTGAGCGCGGCGATGATGTCGATAACCCACGCGGCACGCTGGCGATAGGTGTCTCGCTCGTCGTCGTCCATCCGCCAGAACGCTTCCCAGGCGGCGAGGATCTCGACCTGCTCGACCTCGTCGGCGGCGCGGAAGGCGTAGGCGTAATCCCGCAGTTGTTCCTGCTGCGTTGGTGTCATCTGCTCCCACCGCCGGCGGTTGGCCTCGAGGGTCGCCACCAGCGAGGCCTCGTCCATCAGCAGCCGTCGTTTCATGCGAAGCTGCTGATCCACGCTAACCATTTGTCCGTCCGACGGTTCCGGCGAGCCCATCACGGCCTCGGCCGCGATCGCCCGCAGCGTGTCGAAGTGGGCCAGCACGTGGTAATCGGCGAACACGTCGAGGTTTTCGACGACGAACTGATCCTTCGGCGGCAGCGCTGCGACGGCGTGCTCGAGCGGATCATCCGACGCCGCCGCATCCGGCGCGGGCCGATCGTCGGCCTGCACGACCGCCTCGCCGTCGTCGCCCGGCGAGGGGAGCGTCGCCACCTTCGGCGCCGGCGGGTCGATCGACAACATCACCGCCACGACGATCGCCGCCGCGGCGCTCAGCGGGGCCAGCCAGCGCATCCACATGGGGCGCGGTGGCTTACGGCGAGCCTCGGCGAGGATCGACGCCGTCAGATCCCGCTGCATCCGCGGGGCCGTCCAGCGATCGAGCACCTCATTGAGCCGTTCGAACTCAGCCGCCGCAGCCTGCCAGCGGGGATCGCCGGCGATCCGCGCGGCGACCGCCGCGGCTTGGTCGGCCGGCAGTTCGCCGTCGAGGTACGCGCTGAGTTGCTCGCGCTGCGTGGATGTCAGGTGCTTGTCAACCATGGCGTCTCATACACTGAAACCCGCCGCCGGCCCGCGGGATTCGGCTTGGGCCACCTTTTTTTCGTCTCACGGCGCAACTTATTTGTGAATCACGGCTTCAGGTCGTCGGCCAGGGCGTCGCGCAGGTGGGCCCTGGCGCGACTCAAAAGGCTCTTGACGGCCATGGTCGTGCAGCCGAGCACCTCGGCGATCTGCTGGTAATCCATGTGCTCGTAACGCACCAGGACCATGGCCATCCGCTGGTTGTGGGGCAGGCGCTCGACGGCCCGGCGGATCCGCTCGGCCAGTTCCGCCTCGCGGAGGGCGGCCTCCGGCGGGGGGACCTTCTCGTCGGCCACGTCGGCCGCGGCGAACTCCTCGGGGGTCTCGGCGGTCGTGACGAGGCGCAAACGCTTCCTTTTGCTACGGTTGCGAACGGCATTCATGCAGAGGTTCGCCGTGATGCGGTACAGCCACGTGGAGAACTTCGCATTGGGCGTGTAGCGCTGTGCCGAGCGGAAGACGCGCACAAACACTTCCTGTACAATATCTTCCACGTCGGCGCTGCCGGAGAGGAACCGATACACCAGGGCATGGACCCGCCCCTGGTTCCGCTCGATGAGCGTCGCGAAGGCGCTCTCGTCGCCGTCCTGGAAGGCCAGCATGAGCTGGACATCCTCGTCCCAGTCGGCCCACCCGCCGGCGCGGCGCAGCGCCGGCGTCGCGGCCGGGAGGCCGGACGAACCGTTGTCGCTGTTGGACTTACGCCTTCGAGGTTCGGTCGCCATGGTGTCCATTGTCATAAGGCTGACGGCTTGTCACGGCGTGGTGGCGCGCCGGCGCAACTGGCCGCACGCGGCGTCGGCGTCGGCGCCGCGGCTGGCGCGAACGTGCACGTTGACGCCCGCACGGCTGAGGCGATCGCGGAACCGCCGCACGGCGCCCTCGCCCGGACGACGGTAGGGCAGTTCGGCGACCTCATTGTAACGAATCAGGTTCACATTGCACCGGAGCTGTTTGGCCACGGCCGCCAATTGCTCGGCGCAGCGGGGGCTATCGTTGATATCGGCCAGAAGCACATATTCCAGCGTGATTTCCCGCCCGGTGCGCTCGAAGTACGTCCGGGCGGCGGCGACGAGTTCGTCGATCGTCCAGCGGCTGGCGGCGGGGATCAGCTCCTGTCGGAGGCTGTCGGTGGGCGCGTGGAGGCTGATTGCCAGCGTCAGGGGGATCCCCTCGTCGGCCAGGCGGCGGATGCGGTCGGGGTAGCCGACCGTCGAGAGCGTCAGCCGGCGGGCGCTCAGCCCGCCGCGGTCCGGGTCGATGAGGATGCGGCAGGCCTGGACGGTCGCGTCGTAGTTGGCCAGCGGTTCGCCGGTACCCATGAGCACGACGTGGGTTACGCGCGGCGGCGCGTCCGGGTTGCCCGCGTCGGCGGCCAGGAGGACATCCGACTGGATGACCTGCTCGACGATCTCGCCCGCCCCCAGGTCCCGCCGCAGGCCGCCCAGGCCGCTGGCGCAGAACCGGCAGCCGATGGGGCAGCCCACCTGCGTCGAGACACACGCCGTCCGCCGCGGCCGGGCCGCCTCGCCGGGGCGGGTGGGGATCAGGACCGTCTCGCTCGTCTCGCCGTCGCCCCAGGCCAGCAGGAGTTTGGCGACCCCGTCGGCCGCGTCCGTCCGCCGGACGATCCGGCCGGTCAACGGGGGCAGGTACTCGGCGAGCCGCTCGCGCAGGGCCGCCGGGAGGTTCGTCATGGCCGCGACGTCCACCTGCCGGCGGGGCCAGACCCACCGGAACACCTGGCGGGCGCGGAACGCCGGCTGACCCCAGGCGGCCATGGCCTCGGTCAGGTCGTCCAATGTCATTGCCAGCAGCGGCTTAGCGGGCGTCATCGGCGGTGCTCCCGGCGCTTGCGATCGACGAGATCTTCCAGTTCGCCGCCGGCGAGGAACGCTTCAAAGGCCTCGATCTCGCCGAAGATCCGGTCGCTGTAGGCGCGGATCACCCAGTTGGCGGTCATCGGGCTGATCGTCAGGACGACGGCGCCGGCTTGGGCGGCCAGGTACATCTCGATGGCGGTGCCCATGGACGCTTCCGGCAGCCAGCAGATCACCACGTCGGACGCCGCCGCCCGTCGGTTGCCCTCGGCGAGCGTGGCGATCATCCGCTCGTCGTCGTAGGTGATGCTGTCGGGGTTCGCCTCGAAGTGGCAGTAAACGCTGGCCCTTGCGCAGTGGGTCCGCAGGGCCTCGCGGATCGGCGTCCGCCAGTCCTGGTCGTGAATCGTCGCCGCGGTCAACGAGCCCTGGATGATGCCGGCCAGAAAGATTTCCACCCTAACCTCCAGAACGGCAAAAGCTTGAAACTCGAAATCCGAAACTCGAAAACGACTGTTTCTCCGGCTGGAGAACCTCCAGCCTGCCGCGCTCACCCAAACTGGTGGAAGATGATGGTCGCGGCGCCGAAGTACACGATGGCGCTGACGATATCCATCAGCGAGGCGATCAGCGGCGCCGACGTCACCGCCGGGTCCAGGCCGAGCCGTTTGAGTGTCAGCGGGATCATCGCCCCGGCCAGGTTGGCGGTGGTCAGCGTCAGGAGCATCGAGGTCGCCAGGATCCATCCCACGGCCGGGGGGCTGCGGAAGACCAGCGTCGACGCAAAGGCCAGTACGCTGAGGATCACCGCCAGGGTCATCCCGATCAGCAGTTCGCGTCCGGCCACGCGGACGGCGTCGGCGAGGCTCATCTCTCCGACGGCCAGGGCGCGGATGACCAGGCCGGCCATCTGGCTGCCGACGTTGCCGGCCGAGGCGTTGACCAGGGGCAAAAACAGCAGGATCAGGTGGAGGTTCCGGCGAATCGACTCCTCGAACGCCGCGATCGCCACCGCGGCGCCCAGCTCGGCCACGAGCAGGAACACCAGCCAGGGCAGGCGCTTGCGGATCATGCGGGCGTAGCCGGTCTGGAAGTAGGGCTCATCGAGGGCGTTGACGGCGACCATCAGCTGGAAGTCCTCGGTGTCCTCCTCCTCCTGCAGGTCCAGCACGTCGTCGCCGGTGACGATCCCGACCAGCACGCCGGTGCTGTCGACCACGGGCAGGGCGGCCAGGTCGTACTTCTTGAACAGCTCGACGGCCGTCTCCTCGTCCTCCCAGGCGTTCAGCGCCGGCTCCTCGGCCGGGCCGCTCATGAGGCTTTCGACGGTCCGATCCTCCGCGGCCAGAACGACTTCCCGCAGTTCGAGGTGGTCCAGCAGCCTACCCTGGGCGTCGACGACGTAGATGTCGTTGACCGTCTCCTTCTGGAACGCGACCCGCCGGATGTGGTCGAGCACATCCCGGGCGGTCCAGTGGGCCGGGACGGAAACATACTCGGGCGTCATCAGGCGGCCGATCGAGTCCGGCGGGTAGTTCAGCAGCGCCTGGGCGACGCGGCGTTCGCGGCCGCGCAGTGTGCCCATCAGGCGGGTGGCGACCTCCCCGGGCAGCTCCTCCAGCAGGTCCGTCCGGTCGTCGGGGGACATGTCGTTGATGATCTGCGTGACCGACGCATCGGACAGGTGGTCGATCAGGGCTTCCTGGCTGTCGAACGGCAGCAGGCTGAAGACCTCGGCCGCCTGGTCGCGCCCCAGCAGGCGGAAGACCATCGCCTGGGCGTCGGCGCCGAACTCCTTGATCAGCTCGGCGATATCGGCGTTTTCCAGCTCGCGCAGCTCCCGCTTCACCGCGGCGAAATCCCGCTGTACGAGCTGCGCCAGGATCTGGGGGGCCTTCTCTTCCGTCAGCAACGGGAGCCTCCGTGTTCACGTGTGCGGACATCGCACGCGCATTGTCCGAGGCGGCCCGAATGAAGTCAACGGCCGTCTTGCCCGACACTTCCGGCTCGCTACAATGTGGCCGTACGACCAAGAGGGTGGAGCCCTTTCGTTGGGTGTCCGTCGTTGGGTTTGTTGTCTTGGCCGTTTCGAAGTTGTTTCGGATTTTGAGCTTCGGATTTTCGGGTTTTTGCCCCACGATGCCAACCCCGGCCGCCGCGCCGGTGAGATGAGAGGAGACCCGCCATGCCCAGCGCGTTCGCCGAGATCCCCGCCATTCGCTACGAAGGCCCCAAATCGAAGAACCCCCTGGCCTTCAAGCACTACGACGCCGACGCCGTCGTCGAAGGCAAGACGATGGCCGAGCACCTGCGGTTCTCGGTGGCCTTCTGGCACACCTTCCGCAACGGCGGGGCCGATCCCTTCGGCGCGCCGACCCGCCGGATGCCCTGGGACGACGGGTCCGACTCGGTCGAGAACGCCTGCAGCCGCATGCGGACGGCGTTCGAGTTCTTCGAGAAGCTCGGCGTGCGGTTCTGGTGCTTCCACGACCGCGACATCGCCCCCGAGGGCGCCACGCTCGCCGAGACGAACCGGAACCTCGACGCCGTCGTCAAAGTCGCCGCCGCCGAGCAGCAGCGGACCGGCATCCGCCCGCTGTGGGGGACCGCCTGCCTGTTCAACCACCCCCGGTACCTGCACGGGGCCGCCACCAGCCCCAACGCCGAGGTGTTCGCCTATGCCGCGGCCCAGGTGGCCAAGGCGATGGAGGTCACCTGCGAGCTGGGCGGCGACGGTTTTGTCTTCTGGGGCGGGCGGGAAGGCTACAAGACACTGCTCAACACCGACATGGCGCGGGAACTGGACCACCTCGCGGCGTTCCTGGAGATGGCCGTCGAGCACAAGAAGGCCCTCGGCTTCGAGGGGCAGTTCTACATCGAGCCCAAGCCCAAGGAGCCCACCAAGCACCAGTACGACTTCGACGCCGCGGCCGTGCACGGCTTCCTGGTGGCCAACGGGCTGGACGAGGCGTTCAAGCTGAACCTCGAAGCCAACCACGCCACGCTGGCCGGTCACACCCTGGCCCACGAGATCGCCTTCGCCCGGTCGGTGGGGCTGTTCGGGTCGGTCGATGCCAATCGCGGCGACGAGCTGCTGGGCTGGGACACCGACCAGTTCCCCACGGACCTCTACGAGACCACCTTCGCGATGCTCGAGATCCTCGCCGCCGGCGGGTTCACCACCGGCGGGCTGAACTTCGACGCCCACGTCGCCCGCGAGAGCATCGATCCGATCGACCTGTTCCACGCCCACATCGGCGGGATGGACACCTTCGCCCGCGGGTTGAAGATCGCCGCGGCGATCCGCGCCGACGGGGTCCTGGCCGAGTTCGTCAAGGACCGCTACGCCTCCTGGGACGCCGGTCTCGGCGCCGAGATCGAAGCCGGCAAGCTCGGCCTGGCCGACCTGGCCCAGCGCATGCTCGACCAAGGCGACGCACAGCCCAACGCCTCCGGGCGGGTGGAGATGCTGGAGAATCTGATCAACGCGTACTTATAGGTCTGCCGAAAGGCGAGGGGCGCGATATGGCCTTTAAACCGTTCGAGACGGTGGTGTTGGCTTACAATCTGCCGGAGCACCAGTTGCGTGATGGAGACATCGGCACGGTGGTCATGGTGCACGAAGGCGGGGCCGGCCACGAGGTCGAGTTCGCCACGCTGGACGGGGAGACGTTGGCCGTTGTGACGCTATCGGCCGACCAGGTCCGTCCGGTTTCCGGCCGGCAGATCGCTCACGCCCGTAGTGTAGCCGGGTGATGCACGTCCGGACGGCGTTTGCGTTGCTTGCCCCGACGTTCGCCCCATTGCCCGTGGACCGTTCGCAGCGTCCTATAATTCAGGTGGATCGCCCGCACGGTGCGGACGTGCGAATGTACCGTCGAGAGGGTTTTGAGGTGAGCTTATGAAAGCGAGGGATCTGACGACCGCGCACGAGGTGTGGGCCTGCGTCGACACGGACGATGCGCGGCATGTCGCCATCGCCATGCGCGATCACAACGTCAAGTCGCTGCCGGTGCTGGATGCCGAAGGACGGCTGGAGGGGATTGTCACCGAACGCGACCTGGTCGTGCGCCTGCTGGCGCGGGGCCGCAGCTTCGAGACGCCCGTCCACGAGCTGATGAGCCGTCCGCCCAAGACGATCAGGCCGGATACCCCCGTGGAGGAGATCGAGGCGATCATGCGGGAGCACAAGATCCGCCACCTGCCCGTCACCGACGAGGACAACCGCCTCAAGGGTTTCGTGTCGATCTCGGATCTTATCCGCCACTGCAAGAACACCGATCTGGAACACGACCTGATCGATGTCCTCGAGGCCACCCACGCGCCGGACAAACCCGCCGCGGGGGACTGAACGGTCCCATTTGGGCCAGGGCCATGCATGGAGCTTGTATGTCCGACCGGTTGGCGGTGATCTTCGACATGGACGGCGTGCTGGTCGATTCCTACGACGCCCACTACGAATCGTGGCGCCGCCTGGCCGCCGAGCAGGGCGCTGAGTACCCCCGTGAGCGGTTCGCCCGCTCGTTCGGCCGCACGAGCCGCGAGATCCTCGCCGAGGACTGGCCGGTGGCGTTGACGGCCGGGCAGATCGCCGCGGCCGACCAGCGCAAGGAGGAGTTCTACCGCCGGATCATCCGGGCCGAGTACCCCGGGATGGACGGGGCGGACGGGTTGGTCGCCGCCTGTCACGACGCCGGGTTCGCCCTGGCGGTCGGCTCGTCGGGCCCGCGGGCCAACATCGAGGTCGTCCTCGAGCAGATGGCCGCGGGCGGGCGGTTCGACGCCGTCGTCTCCGGCGAGGACGTCCACCGGGGCAAGCCCGACCCGGAGATCTTCCAGATCGCCGCCGCCCGCCTGGGCGTGCCGGCCAGCCGCTGCGCGGTCATCGAGGACGCCCCCCTGGGCATCGCCGCCGCCCGCCGGGCCTCGATGACACCCATCGCCGTGACCGGCACGGCCACCCGCGAGCAACTCGCCGAGGCCGCGTGCGTCGTCGACCGGCTGGACGAACTGTCGCCCGAGGCCATCGCCGCGTGTATTGGCGCGGGCGAAAAGTAAGTTCCAGCGTGTTCTGCGTCTGCACGCAGGTTCAGCTTCTCAACGCGCTTGGGGAAATCGTCGCCGACGGCCGGTCCGGCGTGGTGCTCATGGAAGCCACCGGCGTGGCCGAGCCGGCGGACTTGGAGCCGTACTTCGCCACGGCGGCCCTGGGCGATGTTCTGGGCATGTGGGCGGGCAGGGACGGCCGGCGGAGGTGGTCGCCGCGTCGGTGCGCTCGGACAAGCCGGTCGACCGCGCCCGCTTCGACGCAGTCGTTAACGCGTTGGGTGATCGGCTCTTGCGGCTGAAGGGCAACATCGACTTCGGCTCGGACCGCCGGTTGGTCCAGCGGGTCGGCCGCGACGTCGCCGAAGGTCCGGCCCGGGCGGGCCTTCAGCCGGCGACGGCCTTCACGGCGATGCGTTCGGCATGACGGGCGAGGAACTCACCCGGCGGTTCGAGACGGCCTTCGCCGCCGGCTGAGGCGGCGCCGGCGTTACTCCCTGCCCATCACGATCCGCGCTAGGGCCACGCTCCCGCGGACCGCCAGTGTCAGCCCCATCAGCAGCAGGGCGGTCGCCCAGGTATAGCTCAGGAGGGGCCAGATCTTGTAAAGCCAGTCTCCGCCAACGGATAAGATGCGTACCGTGATGGCGATCACGGCGGCGACCACGGCGGTGCCGGCCAGCACCGGTCGCATCGGCCGGCGGATGGGGGCCATGCGGAGGATCAGGCAGATCATCACGTACTGGAACAGCCACGCCTGCGGTGCGTTCCAGGGCCAGTCGGCCACCGCGGCGGTCAGGGCGCCCCAGGCGCCCTGGAGGAGATGGATCTGCCCGGCCAGGAGGTCCCAGACGGTGTTGGAGGTCAGCAGCGGCAGGTTCATCGGCGCGGCGGCCTCGGTGAGGGCGAACCGCTCGAAGACCGTCCCGCCGAAACGGGAGGCGACCAGGACGATCCCCGCCAGGCACACCAGCACGGGCATCAGGCCCGTCAGCAGGGGCGTCAGGTAGGGCACGCCCCCCGACGCGACGCCGAGCCCGCCCTTGCCGTCGTCGGACTTGTCGCCGCCCGTGGGCAGGCGGAACTCCGCGCCGCTCAGCAGCGAGGCGAGGTAGAACGCCAGTTCGGTCGCCAGCGTCCCCGGCAGCAGGAGCCACGAGAGGACCCGCGGCTTGACCATCTGCCCCCACAGGAGCACGATGCACCGCGCCGCGAAGATCACCGCGAATAGCCAGAATGCAAACGCGACGTAAATCATCACAACCTCACCTCCGCCTCGACGGACCGCCCCCGTCCATCATCGGCACCCGCCGCGCCGCCGCTGCAGCGAATCGCTCGCACCCGGCGGCGGGGCGGCCCCGGCGGGGCGGAATTCTCAACTAACCCCTTGCCTGGTGGGGCGGGCTTGCTAGAATGCCGGATTCAACCCTAGTACTAGTACAACAGACTCACCCGGGCGTGCAGACGCCCTTTGCGGAGATGACAGGTGGCAGTCAAGTTACGGCTTAAAAGAATGGGACGGACGCACCGGAGCTTCTTCCGGCTCAACGCGATGGACGGCCGCGCCCCCCGCGACGGCAAGGTCATCGAGCCGTTGGGCTGGTACGACCCGTGCGCCAAGGACCCGGACCAGCAGGTGAACCTCAACGCCGAGCGGATCCTCCACTGGCTCAACGTCGGCGCCCAGCCGTCCGACACGGTCGCCGACCTGCTGAAACGCCACGGGATCGAGCGCGGCAAGCCGCTGCCGGAGCCCACGGGCGAGCCGGCGCCGGCGGCGGGGGCGACCGGCGAGTGACGCGGCTCGACCGGCGGCGGTGCCGATGCGAATCGATATCCTGACGTTGTTTCCGGAGATGTTCGACGGGCCGCTGGGCATGAGCATCATCCAGCGGGCCCGCCAGGCCGGCGTCGTCGAGATCGTCGTGACGAACCTTCGCGACTTCGCGACCGACGCCTATCGAAAAGTGGATGACGCCCCCTTCGGCGGCGGACCCGGCATGGTGATGATGTGCCAGCCGCTCTACGACGCCGTCGAGCATCTGCAGGGCCAAGCCGACCGGCCGGGCCGGGTGATCCTGATGAGCCCGCAGGGACGGCCGTTCACCCAGCGGATCGCGCGGGAACTGGCGACCCTGGACCGGATGATCCTGATCGCCGGCCGCTACGAGGGTTTTGACGAGCGGGTCCGCGTGGGGCTCGCCGATGACGAGATCAGCCTGGGCGACTTCGTCCTGTCGGGCGGGGAGGTCCCCGCCATGGCGGTGACCGACGCGGTCGTCCGGCTGCTGCCCGGGGCGCTGGGCAGCGAGGCGAGCTTGGACGAAGAATCCTTCGCCGGCGGACTGCTGGAGTATCCGCAGTACACGCGGCCGCGATCGTTTCGCGGGATGGACGTGCCGGACGTGCTGCTCGGCGGCAACCACGCCGAGATCGAGGCCTGGCGCGCCGAGCAGGCCGCGGCGCGGACGCGGCAGCGACGGCCGGACCTGTGGGCCGACCACGACAACGACACGACCCGGCCGGCGTAAGCGGCCGGGACGAGAGAACCAGGAGAGTGTGCCGTGTCGACAGAACTGATGAACAAGGCCGTCGAGGCCAGTTTGAAAACCGACGTGCCCGACTTCGAGATCGGCGATACCGTCAGCGTGTCCGTGCGGATCATCGAGGGCGAGAAGGAGCGGATCCAGGCCTTCACCGGCACCGTCATCGCCCGCAAGGGCGCGGGCATCCAGGAGACGTTCACCGTCCGTCGGATCATCGCCGGCGAGGGCGTCGAGCGGGTCTTCCCGCTGCACTCGCCCCGCGTCGCCGACGTGGCGGTCATTCGCAAGGCCCACACCCGGCGGGCGAAGCTGTACTTCCTCCGCAAGCGGATCGGCAAGGCGACGGTCCTCCGCGAGCGGCGCCGCACGACGTAAGTCCGACAGAACGCCCATCGGACGGCCCCGGCCGGACCGGCCCGCGCGACGGCGTCCGGCCGGGGCCGTCCGCATCGACGGGGGTGGTGGACATGTGGCCGTTCGGACGCAACCTGTCGACGGGCCGGCGCGGGGAACAGCTCGCGGCCAGGGCCCTCAAGCGGGCCGGCTGTGCGATTCTCGCCCGCAACTACCGCTGCCCGGCCGGCGAAGCCGACCTGATCGCCCTGACCGGCGAGACGCTCGTGTTCGCCGAGGTCAAGACCCGCTCGTCCGACCGCTACGCCGACCCCGAAACGGCCGTGAACAAGGCCAAGCGAAAGCGCTATCATGGCGTCGCCCGCTACTACCTCCACAAGACCCGCCGCTCGGACCTGGCCGTTCGCTTCGACATCGTCGCCGTGGTGATGGCCCCGGGCGCCAAACCGGTCGTCCGCCACCTGCCCGGTGCGTTCAAGTAGCGGCGCCGTAGAGGCTTCACCCATGACCCACGACGCCCGGCCCGTGCTGTTCGACAGTCACTGCCACCTCACCAGCGGCAAATTCGCCGGCCGCGTCGGTGAGGTGCTCGCCGCCGCGCGGGCTGTGGGCGTGGGCGGCTGCCTGACGGCCGGGACGTCGGTGGCCGATTCGACGGCGGCGCTGGGGCTCGCCCGCCGTCACGAGGGCGTCGTGTTCGCCGCGGGCGTCCACCCCCACGAGGCCGCGGGGGTCGGCGAGGACTACCTCGACCGGCTGGCGGACCTGGCGGCGGCGGGCCAGACGGCCTGCGCGGCGGTCGGGGAGATCGGCCTGGACTACCATTACGATTTCTCCCCCCGCGACATCCAGCGCCGCGTCCTCGACGCCCAGCTCGACCTCGCCGTCCGCCTCGACAAGCCCGTCATCCTCCACGCCCGCGAGGCGACGGCCGACATGCTGGCGGCCCTGAGCGGCTACGCCGGGACCCTCCGCGGGGTCGTGCACAGCTTCACCGGCGACGCCGACGAGGTCCGGCGCTACCTCGACCAGGGCTGGTTCATCGGCTTCGCCGGCATCGTCACGTTCAAACGCGCCGACGCCAACCGCGCCGCCGCGCGGCTCGTTCCGGCCGACCGCCTGCTGGTCGAGACCGACGCGCCGTACCTGTCGCCCGAGCCGGTCCGCAAGTGCTTTCCCAACGTCCCGGCGCACGTCGTGCACACGGCCGCGCTGCTGGCCGATCTCCGGGGCGTCAGCCTCGACCAGCTCGCCCGCCGGACCACCGCCAACGCCGCGGCGCTGTTCGGCCTCGACACGGCGGCCGACAGGCTGTAGACTCCACGCTGTGGAAGGCTGCGGGGGCCGACGCCGTTTGCCGTTTCCGTGCCTAAAGCCTGAAGCCTAAAGCCTAAAGCCCATAGCCCGCCGTCAGGGGCGAGGATCGATCATGGCTGAGCAGCAAGCGGACGTGGAGGCGTTGGTCCAGCAGTTCCAGGCCGACTACGGCAGGATCTCCGACGAAATCCATCGGTTTATCGTCGGCCACGCCGAGGTGGTCAACGAGACGATGATCTGCCTGATGACCGGCGGGCACGCCCTGCTGGAGGGGGTGCCGGGGCTGGGCAAGACCATGCTCGTGCGGACGCTCAGCGAGGTGCTGGACCTGGCGTTCGGGCGGATCCAGTTCACCCCGGACCTGATGCCCGCCGACATCACCGGCACGAACGTGGTGATCACCACCGACCAGGGCGGCAAGGCCTTCGAGTTCCAGCGCGGCCCGATCTTCGCCAACCTGATCCTCGCCGACGAGATCAACCGGGCGACCCCCAAGACCCAGTCGGCGATCCTCGAGGCCATGCAGGAGCAGAGCGTCTCGGTCAGCCGTCACACCCACAAGCTCCCCCAGCCGTTCTTCGTGATCGCCACGCAGAACCCCCTGGAGATGGAGGGCACCTACCCGCTGCCGGAAGCCCAGCTCGATCGGTTCCAGTTCAAGATCAACGTCCTCTCGCCCGAGGTGGACGAGCTGGTCGAGATCCTCGACCGCACGACCGGGGCCAAGGTGCCGGCGCCGCGGAAGACCATCACCGGCAAGCGGGTGACCGAGATGCAGCGGCTCGTGCGGCGTGTCCCGGTCGCGGCGCCCGTGAAGGACTATATCGCCCGTCTCACGCTCGCCTCCCACCCCGACACGGCCCACGCCCCGTCGGTGACGAAGCGATTCGTCCGCTACGGCGCCTCCCCGCGGGCGGCCCAGAGCATGATCCTGGCCGCCAAGGTCCTCGCCCTGCGGGACGGGCGGACCAACGTGGCGTTCGCCGACGTGCGGAAAGTCACGTATCCTGCGCTGCGACATCGACTTATCCTCAGCTTTGAGGGCCAGGCCGAAGGGATCGCCCCCGACGAGATCATCCGCCAGATCATCGAGGCGACGGCCGAAGCCGTCACGGTCTGAGCCCCCGAAAGCCCTCATTGGCAGGCCGGTTGCAGCAATTCAGCTAAGTCCTTGTCTTTACTTTTCCTATGCTCTGAAATCCGATGAAGATCGTCCGACGGGGCGTTTTGGATTGAAAGGGACAGGGTAATCGGTACACTGGGCCGGCGGATTCTTTACACGTAAACTTCGCTGCTCGTGGGGTAACGCGATGGCCGCCGTGACGTATGACGACCGGAGTTTCCTGATCGACGGGCACCGGGTGTGGCTGATCAGCGGTGCCATCCACTATTTCCGCGTGCCCCGCGAGCTGTGGCGCGACCGCCTGACCAAGGCGCAGGCCGGCGGGCTCAACTGCATCGAGACGTACGTGGCGTGGAACCGTCACGAACGCCACGAAGGGCAGTGGGATTTCTCCGGCGACAACGACGTCGTCGAGTTCATCCAGCAGGCGGCGGACCTCGGGCTGTACGTGATCGTCCGCCCGGGGCCCTACATCTGCGCCGAGTGGGACTTCGGCGGCTTCCCCGCCTGGCTGGGCGCCAAGAAGAACATCCACCTGCGAAGCCCCGACGCCGTCTATACCCACTACTACGACAAGTACTTCCGCCAACTGCTGCCCCGCCTGGCCGAGCTGCAGGTCACCCGTGGCGGCAACATCGTGGCGATCCAGAACGAGAACGAGTACTTCATCACGTCCATGCCCGAGCGGATGGACTATCTCAACTACATCTCGCACTACTACCGGCGGGCGGGCATCGACGTGCCCATCCTCACCTGCAACAACATGACCGAGCCATTCGTGCCCGACGCCGTCGAATGCCTCAACGGGTACAGCCGCACCATCGAGCAGGTCAAACGGCTTCGCACGTTGCAGCCGGACAAACCGCTGCTGGCCACCGAGTACTGGTGCGGGTGGTTCGACGGGTGGGGCGGCGAGCACGCCCGCAGGGACGCCCGCGACGTCGCACGGCGGGCAATGGAACTGACCGGGGCCGGCTGCCAGATCAACTACTACATGTACCACGGCGGCACCAACTTCGGCTTCAGCGGCGGGCGGACCGTCGGCAGCGACCACACGTACATGACCACCAGCTACGACTACGACGCCCCCATCGCCGAGGGCGGTGCCCTGACCGACAAGTACAGCCTGCTGCGGCTGGTCAACCTGCCCAACCGCACGCTGGGCCACGTCCTGGCGACCGCGGCGCCCGTGGCGGCGCCGGCGGCGGTCGGGCATACCGCGGTGCACTGGAGCGCCGGCGAAGGCGCCGCCGTCGTGGTGGTCTCCAACGGCGGCGACGACCACGTGACCGAAACCGCCGTCGCGCTGCCGGACGGCCGCAGGCTGGCCGTCGACCTGTCGCACTACGGCGCGGCGCTGCTGCTGCTGGGCGCCCGCATCACCGACCGCCACACGCTCGATGAGACCAACCTGTCGGCCCTCGGCCTGCTGGCCGGGCGCGTCCTGGTCCTCCATGGGGCGCCGGGCCAGGCCGGACACATCTCCGTCAACGGCCGCCGCGAGACCGTCACCGTGCCCGATGGCGACAACGTCGCCATGCGGGACGTTGCCGGCCTGCGGGTGGCTGTCGTAAACGCTGCCCTGGCCGAACGTTGCTGGGAAGTGGACGATTCGATCGTGATCGGCCCGACCTTCGCCGGCGAGACGCTGGACGACCTCGTCCACGCCCCCGCCGCCAACGGCTACACGCTGATCGACTCGCAGGGCAAGGTCAGCCATCCGAAGGTCAAAAAGGCCTCCGCGTCCCGCCCCTCGCCCAGGCCGCCGACGTTGAGGCGATTCAAGGCCCTGGGCGCCTGCACGGAGATCGACGATCCGTTCGAGACCTTCGACCGGCTCGACGGCGTTCGCACGATGGCCCAGCTCGACGTGCCCGACGGGTACGGCTGGTACCGGACCACCATCGCCCTGGCCCGGGCCGCAAAAAAGCACCTGCTGCTGCCCGGCTGCGGCGATCGGGCCCGGATCTACGTCAACGGCGCCTTCGCCGGCCTTTGGGGGCGAGGGAAGGGCGCCACCCGCCAGCCGATCGGTGTGCCGCTCAAGCGCGGCGACAACGAAGTCACGCTGCTGGTGGACGACCTCGGCCGCTTCAACTACGGCGACCACCTGGGCGAAGCGAAGGGGATGTGGGACCAGATCTACGCCGCCGCGGCGGTGGGGCTGCGGGCCTGGCGGGTCAAGGAGGGCACCGGCAAGGAGTTCTCCCGCCGCATGGTGCCCCGCGCCCAGGCCTACCGCGTCGACGGGCTGGCCGACACGCCGCCGAAGGTCTGCCAGAGCACGTTTACGCTGTCCAGGTCGATCCCGGTGCATCTGCAGTTCACCGGCCTGGACCAGACGGTGGTCGTCCTGTGCAACGAGCGCTTCGCGGGCCTCTTCGCCGCCGGCCAGGGCGGGTTCGGCGACATCACGCTCGATCGCGAACTGGTCACCGGCTCCAACCGCCTGACGCTGCTGATCTGGCCGGACGTGACCACCAAGGCGCTGACCGCGGCGGTGCGGCTGTATCGGCTCGAGAGCAACCTCACCGGCGATGCGCCGTGGGGGTTCCGGCCCTGGGCGCCGCCGGAAGGCCCGACGGGCGCGTCGGGGGCGAAACGCCCCGCATGGTTTGCCGCCACCTTCGCGGCGCCGGCGGCCGGGGGGCCGCTGTTCGTCCGCCCCGCCGGCGCGACCAAGGGCCAGATCTTCCTCAACGGCCACAACGTCGGCCGGTTCTGGACGATCGGTCCCCAGGAGGTCTACTACCTGCCCGAACCCTGGCTGGAAGCGACCAACGAACTGATGATCTTCAGCGAAGACGGCAGCCCGCCGACGGGGACCAAGCTGGTGTACAAGCCGTCCGGCCCATACGGGTAGGTCGTTACGCTGTTGGACATCCCGGTTCGGGGGGAAATCCGAAATTCGAAGCTCGAAATACGAAACAAATACGAAACGGCAGAACGATAAAACGGATAAACGTAAACAGCAAAACGACAAACGCACCAGACACCGGGACCGCCGTTTTGCTGTTTGCCCTGTTATCCGTTTGAGAGTTGTTTCGTATTTCGAGTTTGGAGCTTCGAGTTTCCGCCGGGACGCCTGGACCTTCGACCGGCAGATTCGCTTGCCGGGCGGCGTTATGCCTTCGCGGCCGTCTTGCGTCGTCTGGCTTGCAGCAGGAGGTGTTTGTTCTCCTGGAAGATGGCGCCGATGATGGTGGGGATGAACACCATCAGGGGAATCAGCGCGACCTCAGTGTCCAGCCGGCGGAACAGCGAGCGATCCGGCCCGTCCAGCGCGAAGGCCAGGGTCAGCAGGCCCGAGACCAGCAGCACGCCGCCCTGGAAGCTCGTGACGATGACCACCACCACCTGGAAGATCACGAACGCCAGCAGGCCCATGATGATCACGCCCATCAGGCCGCCCACCCACGCCAGCTCGGCCAGGTCCGGTGCGTCGAAGGCCATGGCGGTGTACCGCCACAGGGCGAACCCCGCCAACCCGCCGATGACCCCGCCGAACAGGCTGACCGCCCACTTGATCGCCGGCCAGGCCAGGGCGGCGAACACCGCGCCGAAGCCGAGGATGAGCACGAGGTCCAGGTGCGGCTCGGTCATCCGCTCGGCATAGCGCCTGCCGATCAGGAGCCCGAGATAGGCCGCGTTGAGGGTGATCAACTGCCGGTAGAACTTCCACCCCTGCGTGAGAAACAGCAGACCGATGCCCACCAGAGCCAGCGCGATCAGCGGGCTCGCGTCCAGGTGCAGATCCAGGTAATCTCGCAGTAACGCATCCACTCGATCATTATTCTCTCCGTACATCCCCATGTGAGCGCGCGCCCCTCCCCTCATCGTCCGTTTTCTTCCCCTTCGCGGCCGCTCGCGCGATACGATCCGCATGAACCTGATAGGCCATCCCCCCGACCGCCACGGCCGCCATCGACGCGACGAGCCCCCAGAGCCGATAGCGCCCGCCCAGCGGGATCGGTCCCAGCACCGACGCGACGGCCAGAACGACCCCGCCGACGACCAGCGCCCCACCCAGTAGGCCCGAGCCGACGATCCGCGTCAGCCTGGGCGCCAGGATGCCCACCAGCACGCCCGCCAGGGCGATGCCGCCGGCGGCCAAGACCTGCAGCGGGGCACGACGGACCATCCACCCCAGCCAGGCCCCCAGCGTGCGCATCGTCTCGAGGGTGTAGGCCCCCAGGGCCATCCCCGTCGCGTCGAAGCCGCCGGGGCCTCCGGCGGGCGCCAGGCGATGCAGCAGCGCCAGTTCCGCCGCCGCCGCCAGCGCCGCGGCGACCGCGGCCGCCCATGCCGCCGTCGGCCACAGGAGGGCGACCGCCGCCGCGGCGACGCCAAGCGTTGTCGCCGGCCACGTCGGCGCGACGCCCCACTGCGCCGCGGCCGTCCCGCCCGCCGCGGCGGCCAGGAGGCCGAAGACCACCGCCGGGGCGAGTCGCCCGGCCCAGGCGCGACCGAAGAGGGCCAGCGCCAGGCCCGCCAGGCCCGTCACGGCCCCCAGGAGCATACCCAAAGCGCCCCCGGGCAGCACCGGCGGCGGGATGTTGAGGATTTCGAGCATGGTCTCCATGCATCCCCCCATGTGATGACCTTAGGCGCGATCCAGCGCCTGCAACTCGGCGCGAGCCATGGCTTTCTTGGACGTATCGCTCAGTCGCTCCAGGGCGGCCGTCAGATTGTCCCTCGCTCGATCGCGCTGTCCGAGATATCGGCCATAGAGAATCCCGAGCATCAGCCGGATATCGGCGGCGTGCTCGTAGCCGGGATAGTATTTCAGCAGCCGTTCGTACGCGTCGGCGGCCGGTCCGTAACGCTGGTCGGCCATAAGCTGATTGCTCACGTCGAGCTGCTGGGGCTGGGGCAGCACGACGTTGTCGGCGGCGGCCACCAGGTCCAGGTACAGACGGCCGGCGGTGGCCAGATCGCCGGCGGCGTGGGCCTGGGCGATCCGCCGGCGCAGGGCGACGACGTCGCTGTCTTCTCCGCCCGTCGGTGGCGGGGGTCCGCCGGGCCGCCACGGCCGCGCCTGGGGCACGCGGCGGACGTTCCGCTGGGGATTGAACGGGTCGTAGCCCCGGGCGACCATGCGGCGGTACGCGGCTCGGCGATGGGCGGCCTTCCACAGGCTCAGCAGGTCGTAGACATCCCGCGGCAGCAGCCGCAACGCCAGCAGGGCCGCCGCGATCGCGATGCCATACACGTAACCGCTGGCGTGCGCCACGTACGCCACCCCTCCGCCGGCGCCCGTCAGCGAGGCCCAGAGGTTGAAGAGGAACTGGAAGCCCAGGAAGACCAGACTCGAGACCTCGAACGGCACGATGAAATACAGCAGCCACGCCAGCAGCGTCACCCGCACCCGCGGGAACAGCACCAGGTAACAGCCCGTCACGCCCGCGATCGCGCCGCTGGCGCCCAGCACGGGCACCACCCCGCCCAGCAGCACGTAGCCGATCCCGCTGCCCACCCCGCCGGCCAGGTAGAACGCCGCATACGCCACGTGGCCGAACCGATCGTTCACCGCATTGCCGAACACCCACAGGAACAGCATGTTGCCCAGGATGTGCGCCCAACTGGCGTGCATGAACATCGACGTGAAGAACTGGTAGACCTCCGGCGCCGCCGGGTCCAGCAGGTACGGCTGCGCCATTTGCTGGTAGGCGGCGGGCGAGAAGATCTTCGCCGCGAACACCGCGGCGTTGACCGCGATGATCGCGTAGTTGACCGCCGGAGTCAGCTTTAACTGGTTGTCGGTGCGGATCGGTATGAGCATCGGTTACCTGTCACAAGGACGGCCGCGCCGGCCGCCATGCCGGTCGCATTCTAACGGTACCGCCGGCCGGCCGCCAGCGTTGAGCCGGCGCCGCGTCGTCCGCGTGACGTCGGCGCCGCGGGACGTTCTACGGGATCACCGGTAGAAATATCGTAAAACCTGATAAAGGGGGACCGTCATGTCGCCGACATAGCGGCCGGGACGAGTCCTGTTTTCTTCTTGCTGGACGTGATGTGTCGGATACCTGATGTGCCCGCGGTGCGTGGGGCCCGCCGGGGTGTCCGCTTTCCTGCCCGATGCAACGTCCGGTGTGGTGTGTGTCACGAAGCGTGGGTTCAACTGCGCCTGAACGCTCGGGTGAAGGGGTTTCCACGCGTGCAGCCATGGCGTCGACGCTCAGCCGGTGTGGTGCCGGCAGGAAGCCATCGTGCGCCCGCATTCGCCATGGTCCGACCAGATGCTCAGCAAGTTCATTGGCAAAGATGCTGCGCCGTCCATCGACGGGCGGGAGCACGTGTGGGAGAGAAGGATGAACCGTTTAAGTCTTCGTGCGAAGCTGTTTGCGATACTGGGGATGCTCTCCGTGACGGCCATTCTCATCGTCGTGGTGGGCATGAACCGCCTGGGGACCATCAATGACAGTCTCAATACCATCGTCGAAGAAACCTCCACCCGGCAGATGCTCGCGGCACGAATGCGCCAGGATCTGCTGGCGATCCACCGCGCCGAGAAGGCCTTCATCCTCGCCAAGACGGCGGCGGAGATGGACCAGTACGCCGATGCGATCGCCGAGTTCGAGGCGGGCCTCGCCGAACACCGCTCGCAACTCGAGCCGCTCCTGACGGCCGAGGGCCGCGGGGACCTCGAGCAGTTCGGCCAGGCCTACCAGGCGTATCAGCGGGTGCAGAAGCAGGTCCGCGACGCCTCCCGCCGGGCGACGAACACGGCGGCGTACAAGCTGTCGACCGGCGAGGGCCGCGAGCTGTTCGACCAGGCCGAGCAGGCCGCCGAGACGATCCTCGACCGCAACGAGGCCGAGGTGGCCGAGGCGATCGCGGAGGTCCGCGAGGCGGTGGACGACGCGGCGCTGAAGGAGCGGCTGACCGAAGCGGACCTGGCGGCCCGGCGGGCCCTGCTGGCGGCGCGGATGACGCAGGCGTGCATCGAGCTGCAGCGGGAGGAGAAGAATCTCATCCTGGCGCAGACGACCGCGGCGATGGACGAGTTCGCCGCCGCCGCCGACCAGCGCAAGGCGGAGCTGGACGAGTGCCTGGCGGCCCTGGAGGCGATCAGCACCGATCGGGGCCGCGAGGATCTGGGGCGGTTCCGCAAGACGATGGATGCGTGGCTGGCGACGAACCGGCAGGTGGTGGCGTTGTCGCGTGAGAACTCCAACAACACGGCGATGGAGCTGTCG
>CAZHRW010000142.1:0-3248 GCA_964535025.1 uncultured Planctomycetales bacterium | reverse complement strand
ACGATCGACGATTACTTCACCTTTGCCCGCGACTGGGCTGCCCTCGACATCGCCGCCCATCAGGGCAACGATTTTCAGATCACCGATGCGTTCTGGCGGACGGTTAACCGCACGACCCGCCATTTCTATCGCCCGGGGAGCTTCATCACCTTCCCCGGCTACGAATGGAGCGGCAACACGCCGCTGGGGGGCGACCGCAACGTTTACTTCGCCCGCGAGGGCGGCCCCATCCATCGAAGCTGCCGCGACCTGGTTCCCGGTCACGACTCGGTCTACCCCGACGCGCCCACGGCGGCGGATCTTTTTAAGCGACTCCGGGACGCCGATGGACCCGAAGCCTACGTCTTCGCCCACGTCGGCGGGCGCTACGCCGACCTGGCCATGCACGACGGGGCGGTCGAGGGGGCCGTCGAGGTCCACTCGGCGTGGGGGACGTTCGAATGGCTCGTCGATGATGTCTTGCGACGCGGCTACCGCGTGGGGATCTGCGCCAACAGCGACGGCCACAAGGGACGCCCCGGCGCTTCCTACCCCGGCGCCGGTGATTTCGGCTCATATGGCGGCCTGACCTGCGTCCTGGCGGCGGCGCTCGACCGTCGGCGGATCTGGACTGCCATGAAGGCCCGACACTTCTACGCCACGACCGGACACCGGCCGCTGGTGGACCTCCGTGTCCGCGCCGCCGACGGCCGCGAGGCGATCATGGGCGACGTCCTCGATGATGCTGGAGAGCGTGTTACGCTCGACCTGGACATCACCGGCACCGGGGCGATCGAACGCGTCGATGTCCGCAACGGCGCCGACCTTGTCCGGACCCTCCGCCCGTACGCCTCGAAAGACCTCGGCCGGCGTATCAAGCTCACCTGGAGCGGCGCCGAGGTCCGCGGCCGCGGACGGATGACGACCTGGGACGGCGATCTCCGCCTGGACGACACCCGCATCGAGGCTCTCCAGTCGGTCAACCTGTGGAACCCCGACCGGCCGCTCGAGACCCTCGGCGACCGCCATGTCTGCTGGCGCTCGGCCACCACCGGCGGCGCCGCCGGGATGATCCTCACTCTCACCACCGCCGACCGGGGGCGCCTGGATATCCGCACCGCCCAGGGCCGGGCGCGTTGCGCTCTGGGGCCCCTTCGGCTGAAGGGCCGAACCTGGGACTTCGGCGGCCTCGACCGACGGATCAGCCTTCTCCGCCTGCCCGACCCGCCGTCCCCATCGCACTTTCGCGCCCGCGTCACCGTTCCGATCTGCGGCAGCGGCGACAACGCCCTCTACGTCCGCATCCTCCAGGAAGACGGCCACGTGTCCTGGACCAGCCCGGTCTACGTCAGGCGCGGTCCCTCGGTATCAGCTCGCCCCCTGTGGCAGGGCTGAGTCGCAATGTCGTTAAGACGGGTGCGGCTCCAGCCCGCTCGGCGCCGGCAGACCCAGGGGCAGGGCGGCGTACCAGGCGAGGTAGTTGGCGCAGCGGTCGAGGTAGTCCTCGCCATAGGATGTGCCGAGGTTCATGTCGTACAGGATGAGCTTTTTGCCCATGACGGTGTACTGCAACTGGGCCCAGAACGCCTGCAGCCAGAAGGCCACCTGCGTGTCGGTCCAGTCCGGGCGGATCCGGCGGACCACGCCGGGGAGCTTCTGCTGGACGCCCTTAAAACACTCCAGCAGCATCCCCAGCGCTTCGGGGTTGTTCCCGACCATGATTCGCGCGTACAGCGCCATCATCGCGTCGCTGTTGGGTTCGCTGTGGCAAGCGCCCAGGAACGATCGGATCGACGCTCGCAGCGCGTCGGCAACGGTCTGGGCGTTGCCGTAGTCCAGCTCGTCGAATGCTTTGAAGTGCTTGTCAAGCCTAAATTTATCCGTCACGCAGTGGCGAATCGCCTCGAGGTACAGGCCGTGCTTGCTGCCAAAATGGTACATGATCGAACTGAGGCCCACCCCACTGCGCGCGGCGATGTCGCGGAAGCCCGCCCCATCATAGCCCTTCTCGGCGAAGACCTGCCCGGCTACCTCCAGGACCGCCTTGCGCGTCTGCTCCCCCTGGACATTGGGCCTGCGAGCCTTGTCGGTCTTGATCTTAGACATGTGTTGTCCGTTCCACTTGCCGGGGGAGTCTGACTGCCGCTCGAATTCATTCCCGCCCGCGCCGAAATATCTATTCTATCAATCCCCGAGTATCCTACAAGAGGAAGTTTCCTGCCTCCCTCCCCGATGAGCATCTCGATGAGCATCTGGATCCTGTGGCAGGCAAGGCTGTCGTTCAGATCCCGGACTTTTTATGGCTTGACGGTTTTGCAGCCCTCGGGTTTAATAGATTGAACGCTCGTACTACTTTTGGATAAGCTCATGCGGGGTGGGATGGAAGGCGTGGAGCGACACAGCCGGACGCCGACGGGACTGTGTGGTCCGAATAGCCGGCCCGGCAAGGTCTTTATTGTGTGCAAGGAGACGACGATGAGGAGTGCTCACCTGATCATTGCGGCCCTAGCTCTGGCCGCGACGTTGGGAGGGACGGCAACTGCCGCGATGGTGCATGTTGTACCGACGGCGCCCGTGGAAATGACCGCTTACAAGAGCGGGGAGTTGATGCTCAACCACAGGCTTAACGGCAGCGACGCCTGGAGCGAGATCCGCTTTGGCGTGAGCAGCGAGTACACCTACTGGGACTGGCAGACCAAGTGGTGGGAGGGGTACGTCCGTCTGGACGCGTCCAGCCCCGTCGCGGTTGTCGCCAATGGCGACAACGCCGCTCGTCTTGACGCCGGTGACGTCGTCGATGCCTCGTGCGCCTTCAACGACGGTGACAGCACGCTGGCGTACTACTACCGTTACCTGCCGAACGATCCCACCTACAGCGGCCCATTCGGCGGCGGAGACGTCGAGAGCGGCTACCTGGGCCTGCGTCTCAGCGACGGCGTCAATGACTATTATGGCTGGCTCCGCCTTGACGTCCAAGGCGGCGCCTCCGAGACGATCGAACTGAGCGAGTGGGCCTACGCGACCACACCCGATCAACCGGTCACCGTCGGCGTCGTGCCCGAGCCGGCCACGACGGGCCTGCTGACCCTCGGGGGCGCAGTCCTGCTGGGCCGCCGGCGCCGCAATCGATAACCATCGCCGGGCGCCTCGACAGGCCATAGCAGCCCGGAGGGACGGCGGGGCGTGGGTTTCGTCCGCACGCCCCGTCTACGTCAGCGGACTGTTCATCCCTGTCCATCTCCGTCCGGTTTGCCTCCAGGACTGGACCT
>CAZHRW010000141.1:0-4964 GCA_964535025.1 uncultured Planctomycetales bacterium | reverse complement strand
ATCGACGCCTTGCGAACTCCCTGTGAACCGCCGTGTACGGACCCGTACGCACGGTGGTGTGGGAGGTGGGGGTGAGCAATCACCCCCGCCTACCCGATCCTGTAGGCTAAAGGCTGGAGGCTGGAGGCTGGAGGCTAGAGGTACGGCTAGCGCCGTTGCCGTGGTCGTTCCTCCAGCCTCCAGCCTCCAGCCTCCAGCCTGCCTGTCCGCCGAAGCCTTGGCGGAGGCGGGCCGTTCTCATTTCTCTTCATCGTTGTTCATCCGTCTTCATTTCTGTTCATCCGCGCTCATGTCGCGCGCGCAGGGGCGCCGGGCGGGTGCTAGGGTGCGGCCATCGTCGAGTATCAACCCGAAAGGAGCGATGATGACCCTGCAACCCTGTGTCTGCTGCCACACGCCGACCCCCGCCTATTACCTCACGATCCAGGGCCTGTGCGACGACTGCAAGTGGATGACGTGGATCCCCCAAGGCTACGCCCGGCGCGAGGCCTACAAGCTCGATCCCGTCTGGGGCCACGCCAACGCCACGCGACGACCGCCGATGGGCGTGGCGTTTCTCGATCGGCGGAGCGTGCTGGTCCGCGATGCGCTGCCGATGTGTCGAAGACGGCCGAAACCCCGGTCATTCGGAAGAAATTCATTTTCCACAAGAAACCAACAGTCAAGGAGTTAACGGCCATGAGACGGTCGACACTGCATCCCAAACCGGCTGTTAGGGTGAGAGGGTACATGGTTGGCCGGTCCCCCGGCAGGGAAGGAGACGCCCGGATGAACCGCGGTCCGGCGACACATACGAAGCGCGGCCGACCGAGTCGGCGGCGAGAACTGGCCCTGGCAGGTCTGACCGCCCGCCAGACCGAGTGCCTGGCGCTGCGCTACCACGACGGGCTGAACCACAGCGGCATCGCCCGTCTGCTGGGTCTTCGGCGCCGCGTTGTCACGCAGCATCTTCAGCGCGGCCTGGAGCGCCTGGCCCGTGCGGGGCTGACGTGCCGCGACGTCGAGGTCGCCCCCCCGCGCCTGATCTGCATGGATACCGAAACGCTCGACAAGCTCTCGGCCGAAACCGTGCGGGCCCTGTGGTGAACCGCCGGGCCCGACGCATCAGGAGATTGCCGTGACACTCGACATCACCTACGTCGACCCCGCCGAGCTTCGCCCGGCCGCGTACAACCCGCGGACGATCAGCGACGCCGCCCTGCGGCGCCTGGCCGCCCTGCTGGAGACCCACGGGTTCGTCGACCCGATCATCGCACGGCGGGCCGACAGGCTCGTCATCGGCGGCCACCAGCGGCTGCGGGCCAACGCGATGCGCGACCGGCCCGACGCGCGGGTGCCGGTGGTGTTCCTCGACGGGATCTCCGACGCCCAGGCCAAGGCGCTCAACGTCGCGCTGAACAACGCCGAGGCCCAGGGCCGCTACGACGACGACCGCCTGGCGGAGCTGCTGGGCGAGATCGGCGACGAGGTCGACCTGTCCGCGGCGACCGGCTTCGCCGCCGAGGCCCTCGCCGAGCTGACGGGCGAGCCGCTCGAGCTTGACGCGATGGACGAGATCCCGCCCAGCTACCAGGTCGTCGTCGAGTGCACCGGCGAGGACCACCAGCGGGAGCTCTACGAGCGCCTGACCGGGGAGGGGCTGCGATGCCGGTTGTTGATGCTGTAGCGAGCTGCGCCATCCCCGACAGCTTCCGCGTCCGGCAGGTCGCCGGCCTGTTCGACGTGCCGCCGGCGGCCCGCAGCGAACGGCGGTTCCGCGTCGAGGTGCCCGGCCTGGACGAGGACTGGACGATCGGCGCGATCGTCGGGCCCTCCGGCTCGGGCAAGAGCACCATCGCCCGCGCCGCCTTCGGCCCCGCCGTGTGCGACGGGCGGCCTTGGCCGGACGATCGGGCGGTGATCGACGCCTTCGGCGACGTGCCGACCCGCGAGCTGGTCCGCATCCTCTCGGCGGTCGGCCTGGCCAGCCCGCCGGCGTGGGTGAGACCGTACCGGACGCTCAGCAACGGCGAGCGGTTCCGCTGCGACCTGGCGCGGGCGTTAAGTACGACCGCCGAGCTGGCCGTGGTGGACGAGTTCACCAGCGTCGTCGACCGCACCGTCGGGCGGATCGGCTCGGCGGCGGTCGCCAAGGCGGTCCGCGGCGGGCGGGTCGGCGCCCGGCGGTTCGTGGCCGTCTCGTGCCATTACGACATCCTCCCGTGGCTCGCGGCCGACTGGGTCGTCGACATGGCCGGCGGCGAGCTGGCCCGGGGGCGCCTTCAACGCCCGCCCCTGCGGCTGGCCCTCGACCGCTGCACGGGCGACGCGTGGCGGCTGTTCGAGCGTCATCACTATCTGAGCGGCACGCTGCACCCGTCGGCCCAGTGCTACCTGGCGACATGGGACGGCGAGCCGGTCGCCTTCGCGGCGGTCCTGCCGCTGATGGGCCGTCGGGGCTTTCGGCGGATCTCCCGCCTGGTCGTCCTGCCCGACTACCAGGGCGTCGGCATCGGCGGGGCCGTCCTCGACGCCGTCGCCGCCCTCTACGCCCGGCGGGGCCTGCGGGTGACGGTCACGACCGGCCACCCGGCCCTCCTGCACGTGCTGGCCCGCTCGCGGCGCTGGCGCTTCCGCAAGCTGGCGCGAACGGGACGCAAAGGCCACGCCGCCATCGGACATAAGGCGATCACGTCGCGCGGCAGAGCGGTGGGGAGCTTTGAATACACCGCCGGCAGCGGCGAACGCCGTTTGTAGGGGCAGGCCTTGTGCCTGCCCTCGATGGCGGACCCATGTTCATCGTCGGTCAACGGGCGCATGGGCAACCACAAGGGTTGCCCCTACCGTCGGTACAGCCACAGGGACATCCATGGGACAACCGGTGAAAGACTACAACGACGAGTCGCTGATCGCCGACCTGGCCGAGGGGCAGTTGACCTACGGGCAGATCGGCGAGCGGCACGGGCTGTCGGCGTCGCAGGTGGGCAGGATCGCCCGCGGCGCCTGCCGTCCGGAGCTGCGGGCGGAGATCCTCGCCGCCGCCGCGGGCGTGCGGGAGCAGTCGCAGCGGCTGGGGGCGACGCTGGCGCGGACCGCGTGGGCGCGGTTGGGCCGCCTGGTCAGCGCCGCCGACGTCTCCGACGAGATCCAGCGCAAGGCCGCGGTCGACATCCTCAAGATGGCCCACGGCGACGCGCCGCCGCCGGCGGCGGGCAAGCCCAACGTCGGGCCGGACCTGACGGCCCTGTCCGACGACACCCGCCGGCGGGTCCTCGACGAACTGGGCGGGCCCGACGCGTGACGGCGCTGCGCACCCGACAGGACGTCTGGCTGGCCGTCTGGCAGTGGTTCGGCATCAAGCTGCCCCACAAGGCGTTCAGCCCCGGCCACAGCACGCTGCTGGACTTCATCACCGACGGGGTCCTCCACCCCGAGCGGGACCTGGCCGCGTGGGCCAACCGCCGCGGGGGCAAGACGCTCGGCGGGTCGATCCTCGCGGCGATCGAGTACCGCCTGGGCGAGCGGCCGATGCGGGGACGGGTCCTGGCCGGCAGCGAGGACCAGGCCCGGACGCTGTACGAGTACTGGACCGACTGGTGTCACACGCTGCTGGCCGACCGGCTGACCGGCGAGGTCGGACGGCTGATCACGCGGCTGGACAACGGCGACTTCGAGATCCTCGCCGCCTCGCCCAAGCGGGTTCGCGGGCCGGGCATCCAGCGGCTGTACTGGGACGAGGTCGACGAGATCGACCCGTCGCTGATGGCCGCGTCGGTCGGCACGCTGACCAGTCGTCCGGGTGTCCCCGCGCGGACGGTGGCGATGTCCACCTGGCATCACGCCCACGGGCCGATGAGCGAGCTGGTCGCCGACGCCGAGCGGCGGGGCATCCGCCTGCACAAGTGGAACATCTGGGAGACGATCCGGCGCTGCCCGCCCGAACGCCACGAGCACGGGCGCCACTGCGCCGCCTGTCCGCTGGCCGACGCCTGCCTGGCGGCGGCGCGGCGGCGGGATCCGCGGGCGACGGTGGGTATCGCCGCCGAGGCGTGCGGGCTGTTCGCCATCGACGATGCGATCAAGCAGTTCACGCACTGGTCGCTCGAGCAGTGGCAGGCCGAGGCCGAGTGCCGCCGGCCGACGCTGACCGGGGTGGTCTACCCGTCGTTCGACCGGGCGGTCCATGTCGACGCGGCATTGACCTTCCGCGACGACCGGCCGACCTACCGGGCGATCGACTGGGGGCTCAACGATTTCGTCTGCCTGTGGGTGCAGGAGGACCCCGACGGGCACGCCTACGTCGTCGACGAGCTGTGGCTGCGTCAGACCACCGTCTACCAGGCCGCCCGGGAGATCCGCCGGCGGGACGCCACCCGCCGCGTCGAGGCGACGTTCTGCGACCCGGCGGGGCGGAACCGCAACGACCAGACCGGCTACAGCGACGTGGAGATCTTCGCCCACGAGGGGCTGCCCTGCCGGTATGTCCTGAGCCCGTGGGCGCGGGAGGTCCGCAACGGCATCAACCTCGTCCGGGCGGCCCTCAAGCCCGCCGGCGGCCGTCCGCGGCTGACGATCGCCGCGAGCTGCACGCAGTTGATCGCCGCGATGGAGCAGTACCGCCTCCGCCAGGTCAACGGGCAGTACGTCGATGAGCCGATCAAGCCGCAGCCGTGCGATCATGCGACCGACGCGCTGCGTTACTTCTTCGTAAACCGCCAGGCGCCCGGACGGGCGCAGGCCCAACGCATGGGATACAGTGGATGAGCAGCTTCGACCCATTCCGCACCTCACCGGTCTACGACCGCCACGTGCCGCGCTGGCAGGGCGAACTGGACGCCAGCGAATGCACGCCCGACGTGCTGGCTGGCGGGATGATCCGCCCGTTCTCGGACCGTGAGCATCCCGACGACTACGCCTACCGCGTCTCGATGGCCTGCCCGCTGGACATGTGCCGCGACGGCGTGCGGATCCGCGTGGACAACCTC
>CAZHRW010000140.1:0-2582 GCA_964535025.1 uncultured Planctomycetales bacterium | reverse complement strand
CCGCGCCGGCCCATCCGCCGAACGGCGACCATCGCCTATGGTGCTGTCGCGACGGCGGAAATGCAAGCTTCTCCACGCCGTGTTGACCCGGGCACGCCCCGCCGCGACAATGCGACCGAGCGGGAAGGACCCATGTCGGAACCAGGTGACCGCCCCTTTCCCGGGCCGTCCCTGGCGAACCGACGACGCGATCAGCCTCCTCGGGCGAAACACGATTTCCGCTGCGGAGAAGCACGTTGAACACCACCGATCTCCTTGCCGCCGTCCGCACGCCGTACAAACTCGACCGCCCGGTGCTGACGGCCACGTTTCGCGCCGGCGACTTCGACAGCCACGCCGTCGACACGCCGTTCCTGTTTCGCCACGACGGGCGGTTCCGGATGTTCTACGGCAGTTTCGACGGCACGGGGTATCGCACGGGTCTGGCCTCCAGCGACGACCTGCTGAACTGGCAGCGTGACGGGCTGGTCCACGACCGCGGGCCGGCCGGCTCGGCCACCGAGTTCAACGTCGCCGTCAATTGCGTGCTCCGCGACACCACGCTCATGGGGCCCGGCGACGCGACGCTGGTGGACGGACGTCTCCTGGCCGTCTGGCACGGCTACCCGGACCGGGGCCAGGAACAGGGCCGCGGGTATACGGGCCTGGCCTGGGGCGACCGGCTGCGGCAGTGGACCGTCGAGCCGCCGTTTCTCAAGGCCGACGACGGGGCCGACTGGGAACGCGGCGGCCTGTACAAGCCCTGCCTGATCCGCCACGAGGGGCGATACTTCATCTTCTACAACGCCAAGAACACCCTCGAGTGGCCGTGGCGCGAACAGATCGGCGTCGCCTGGTCGGACGACCTGCGGCGCTGGACGCGCTACGGGGGCAACCCCATCGTGCCCAACGGCGGGCCGGGGTCGACCGACGAGATCTTCGCCGCCGACCCGTGCATCCTGCGGCACGGCGAGGCGTGGGTCATGTTCTACTACGGCCTGGCGACCGACGGCCACGCGCGCGAACGGGTGGCGTTCAGCGACGATCTGCTGTCGTGGCGGAAGGCCGATGAGCCGGTCATCGACGTCGGCCCCGAAGGCAGTCTCGATTCGATGCACGCCCACAAGCCCGGCGTCATCGCCGCCGACGGCGTGCTCTACCACTACTACGGCGCCGCGAGCCCCTGGCAGGACGTGGACGGCAGCGACGTGGTGCACTGGAACCGCCGCTGCATCGCCCTGGCGACCAGCCGCCCCCTGCCCTGACGGCCGCACGCTGTCAGCCGTTCGAAACCGTTCGCCGGTGCCGCGGCCGCGGATACGCGGCGGCCACCGACACGGGAGTCACGCCTTCCGCGCTTGAATCGTCTGTGGCCCTCTATGTCGACCCCGGCAACGGGACCGGCCCCCGCGGGCGCCTGCTGAACCGTCAGGCGCGGCGGCGGCGTCGAACGGCCAGGACGCCGGCGGCCAGGAGGGTCAGCGTGGCCGGCTCGGGGACGAAGGTGATGTCCAGTTGCGGCCCCGGGCTCTGGTCGGCGGTGACGAACGCCCAGCCGAAATCCTGGTCGCCGACGAAGCTGCCGCGTGGGGGCAGGTCGGCCCCGTCGGGCTGGAGAACGATGCCGGCGTAGGGGCGGGCGGTCGCGACGAGGTCCTGGATGAATCCCGTCACATCGAACGACACCGTGCCGGGCCCGACGATCGCCCATTCGCCCAGGAAGCTGTACGTGCCGCCATCCAGGGGCCAGTCCAGGGTGCCGAAATCTGACGCCTCGAGGCTCCCGTCGCCGGCGTAGCCCCACACCAGCACGTCGATCGTGCCGCCGGGCATGGGGTTGGACACTGTTGCGGCCAAGGTCGCCGTGTCGATCGGGTCCGTCGCGGCCAGCAGGCCGGCCAGGTCGAACTCCATCACGAACCGCTCCTCCGTGATCACCCCCGGCGCAGGGCGATGCGGTTCCTCGCGGCCTTCGGTCGCGTAGCCGATGAGCACGCCGGAATACCAGTTGTACGGATCGATGTGCGGGGTCAGGGGATCGTTGAAATCGTAGTTGACGCTGATCGGCGCATCCATCATCGGCTCGACCGCGATGCTCATCGAGCCCGAAGCGCCCGCGGCCAGAAGACCGCACACCACCACCAGTGAAGCCGCCCACACCCGACCCATCATGCAATTAAACATGACCGTCCTCCTCAACCGCCGTGCCGATAGTGACTTACCCTCGCGAGAAACAAACACCTTGGCGCACACCCACGCCACAGCCCCGAGAGAAAGATAACAGCCCCTATTATAGGTCGGGGCGGATTTCTGTCAAGCACATTGCCAGTTCCAGTTCGGGGGACACAAACGGAACCGAGAGAATACCGTTGACACCGGACTGGCGTAAGGGGTGACGACGGCTCCCCGGCCGCTATCGGCCGCCTGATGCCGAACAAGCCGGGACCCAAGCCCACACGGCGGCCAAAGGATGAGAAGAAGCCCGGGTAGAGAGGCGAGTTCCGTTCGCGGTAGGGACGGGCCTTTCGGCCCGCCCCCCGCACAGATCCGTACGTGCGGCACTACCGCATACGGCTCCTACCTTGGGTCATACCGTCAGGCGT
>CAZHRW010000139.1:0-11094 GCA_964535025.1 uncultured Planctomycetales bacterium | reverse complement strand
ACCCGGTTCGCGTTCGCCTTCGCGCCCCCGCTTGACAGCGGGGGCTCCCTCCCGGCGCGAATGGGGCATCAGTTTCAGCGGGGGCTCCCTCCCGGCGCGAACGCGGCATTTGTTTCAGCGGTCCCCACTTGACGCCGACGACGCTATGGGCTCTGATACAAGCATCGCCCGGATGCCGCGCTTGATAGGGGGCTATCATGGGACAGATCTGGGAGCAACGGGTATGGGTGCTTTGGCGTACTTCCTCTCGTGGTCGACATACGGAACCTGGCTGCCCGGCGATGCGCGGGGGTGGGTGGATCGACATCGTTCGCACGGGGAGGTGGTCGACGCGCCCGATCCGGCGCGCGAGGCGTATGCCCGCAAGCTCATGCGGGGCAAGCCCGTTCGGTTTGATCGGAGTTTAAGAGCCATCGTGCGGGAGAGCCTGGAGGAAACGGCACGGTATCGCGGGTGGCGCGTTCACTTCCTCGACGTGCGGTCCAACCACGTCCACATTGTCGTTTCGGCCGGTGAGACCCCGGCGGGCGAAGTGATGCGAGTCCTGAAGGCGTATGCCAGTCGAAAGCTCAATCGCCTGCTGCCCGCACGAGTCGGGCCATGGTGGACCCGCCAGGGGAGCAAACGGTTCCTTTTCACCGACGAGGACGTCGCCCACGCGGTCTGGTACGTTCAGAACCAGGATATCACCTGGATGAAGCATCTCTAGGTCCCACTGCCGCGGCGCGAACGTGGCATCTGCTCCAGCAGCGGCCGGACAAAAGGAAGCCCCATGCGTGAGCATGGGGCACGAATCCCCGTCGGCACCCGGTTTGCGTTCGCCTTCGCGCCCCCGCTTGACAGCGGGGGCTCCCTCCCGGCGCGAAGGGGGCCTCTGTTTCGGAAGCGGCGCGACAAAAGGAAGCCCCATTCGTGAGCATGGGGCGCGAATCCTCGGCGGCACCCGGTTTGCGTTCGCTTCGCGCCCCCGCTTGACAGCGGGGGCTCTCTCCCGGCCGGGGGCGAAGAGGGTCAGTTATTCCATTTCGGTCAAATTGCCTGTCAGGCAATCATCGCGAAATAGAATAGACAACCCGGTGCCTTGCCCGGCGGCTGCTCGATTTGGGCATGGGCGGGGGCGTTACAGCGAGAACATCTCGACCATCGCGTCGAGGATCGGTTCGATCTCGGCGGGCCTGAGGGTTCTGATTCGCTTGACGAGCCGGCGTTTGTCGAGGGTGCGGACCTGGTCGACCGCCGCGACGCCGTCCTTGCCTCGGACCCTGGTCGGGATACGAAACGGGTAGGCCCGCCCCGTGGTCAGCGGCACGACGACTACCGTATTGAGATGGGCGTTCAGTTCGTCCGGGGAGACGATCACCCCCGGCCGCGTCTTGCGGATTTCGCTGCCGAGGGTCGGGTCGAGGTTGACCCACCACACCTGGCCGCGGGCGATCTTCACGTCCAGTCCCCATCATCCGAGACGGCGTCCCAGACTTCCAGGTCATCGGCCCGCTCCGCATGGCAGGTCGCCGCCGCGTCGGCCCAGCCGTGGCGGACCCGCTCGGCGTTGCGAATGATGACGGCGCCCGGGCGGACTTCCAGGTCGAGCCCGTCTTCCAGGCCGGCGGCCTGGATCACGGCCTTGGGCAGCCGAACGCCGCGCGAATTGCCGATCTTCACCAGACTTGCACGCATTGTGGCATCCTCGCTCGAATGGCCGAGAAGTAATTACACTGTATATACTCTACCGGCTGGCCGCCGGAACGTCAACAGCGGTTTGGGGCAAACGCGCCAGGGCCCCGGGCGCCCGGGACCCCGCGGGACATTCGCCCCGGCAGCGGCGCGACAAAAAGAAAGAAAGCCCCGTGCGTGCGCATGGGGCTCGAGTGTCGGCCGGCGTTCGGTCGCGCCCCCGCCTGGCGGCGGTGGCGCGATGTCGACGCCAGGGCGGCAACTGTTCCGGCGGCCCGGTGAGGGGCGCGGCCGTCAGAAGAACCAGCGCAGGCCGGCCTCGATGGTGAACTCGCGTTCGCCGTCGTCGGGACTGACGCCCCAGCCGGGCTTGACATAGACGACGGCGCCGGTGGTGACGACCTTGCCGAGCTCCCCGCCGGCCCAGAAGGCGAACTCCTCTTCCTCGAAGTCGTAGGTCGGCTGGATCTCCGGCTGGATGTACAGCCCGTCCGTCACCCCGTCGCCCAGGTCCGTCAGCGGCTGCATGAAGTACCACTGCCCGCGGAGGCGCGAGACGGCCGGGCCGTCCTCCCGCGTAAAGCTCCAGTCGTAGTAGTTCATCAGGGCGATGAACCCGTTGCTGCGGGTATCCTGCACCCAGTGGACGCCGGGAGTGAGGATCCACGCATCATTGCCCAGGACATCCTCGGTGGCCGTCGGGATCCACAGATCGAGGCTCACCAGGACGTCGCCGAGCTGGTCGCCCTGGCGCTCCCACGTGTCGCCCGCCTTGGCCTCGACGGTGTCGAACCGCCAGACGGCCCCGAGCTTGATGTCGCCGATGCCCCACTCGTCCCCGCCGCTGTCGAGGTCCGCGGCGGCCACGCCCGCGCCGCCGGTCCAGGGCGTGTCGCCGAGGTTGTCCGGCAGGGAGCCGGTGCCCCGCAGGAAGGTCGGGGTGTCGTCGAACTCCGCGTAGCGCAGCACCGGGAAGGCGCCCGTGACGGCCAGGTTTTCCGTCAGCGGCACCTGGCCGGCGAGGATGAGATCCTGCTGCGTGAAGTCGTTGTCCATCTCGGCGTAGCGGTAGTACAGGTCGAAGAGGGTGTCGAAGGCGCGGGGGTCGGTGCCGGTGATGCTCTCGCGGGCGCCGCTGCCGAAGGTGGTCTCGGCACGGAAGGGATTGAGCGACTCACCCTCGTCGTTCTGGGCCAGCATGGGCCACGACGGCACGGCCTGCCGCCAGGCGGTGTCGGCCGCCAGGTCCGGAAGTTGCGGGGCCTCCAGGACCGTGGGCACGAAGGCCGCGAGTTGTTCGCCCGACGATCCGCTGCTGGCGATCCCCAGAAAAACGCACAAGACCAGTCCCAACCATCCCCAATGGTGCGTGCGACGTTCCATGGTTTGCTCCCCCTGACGAGGCGGGCGCCCGTCCGTAGGCACTCACCTCGCAGTTGTCCATGTCGCGGGTGCCCCGTACCGACGTGACCCCACGCGACGGTTCCCATACGCGTGCTATCGTTCAGGCGGGTCGCACGGCTTTAGACCATTTGCCCGGACGGACGACCCGCGCGTCGGCGGACCGTTTGGGCGCGGAGACCCCGCGCCAGAGGCCGCGAGGGGAGGGAGCTCGGCTACTTGCGGTGCCGAAAGACGATGCGCCCGCGTGACAGGTCGTACGGGCTCAACTGGACCGTCACCCGGTCCCCGGGAAGGATGCGGATGTAATGCTGGCGCATCTTGCCACTGACGTGGCCCAGCACTTCGTGGTCGCCGTGTTCGGAAGAGATCTTCAGCTTGAACATTGCGTTCGGCAGGGCGGCGACAACGGTCGCCTCCAACTCGATGACGTCCTGCTTAGCCATAATGCTCCAACACCATGAGGTCGACCGGCGACCGCCCGCACAGGGCCTGCCCTCGCCGGTCGAATGATCCCGGTACCATACCCGATGTTGCATCATTCGTCAAAGGTCGGCGAAAAGAATCCTGGACGGCGTATTCTTCGCCGGGGGCGGGTCGACCGGGCCCCTGCGCTTCGCCGAGGGCGTTGACTTGAGCGGGGCGGTGGCCCATAGTAAAGCTTCCGTCCGAGCCTCTGGAACAGGAGTGTGCCGCGATGTCCGACACCGTCGATGCCGCCCGGGTCCGCCACGTGAGCCTGCTGTCGCGGATCCGTCTCCGCGATGACGAGATTGCCATGTTCGGCCGCCAACTCAGCTCGATCGTGAGCTACTTCGACAAGCTCAACGAACTGGACACCGCCGAGGTCGAGCCGATGGCCCACGCGCTGGAGTTCCACAACGTCCTGGCCGCCGATGTCCTCGGCGAGAGCCTCGCCGCCGACGCGGCCCTGGCCAACGCCCCGGCGCGGGATGCGGACTTCTTCCGGGTCCCCAAAGTGCTGGGAGACTCGTGATGCCGTCGCCGATCGCGATGACGCTCACCGAGTTGCGGGATGCGATCGCCGCCGGCGCGGTCTCGTCGGTCGAGGCCACGCGGGCCTACCTCGACGCGATCGACGAGCGGGACGGGACGATCCGGGCCTACACGCAGGTGCTCGCCGAGCGGGCGCTCGAGCGGGCCGCCGCCGCCGACGCCGCCCGCGCCGCCGGCGCGCCGGGCGGGCTGCTGGCGGGGGTCCCGGTGTCGATCAAGGACAACCTGTGCACCGCGTACGGCCGCACGACCTGCGCCAGCCGCATGCTCGAACACTTCGCCGCCCCCTACACCGCCACGGCCGTCCGGCGGCTGGAGGACGCCGGGGCGATCGTCCTGGGCAAGACCAACCTGGACGAGTTCGCGATGGGCTCGTCCACCGAGAACAGCCAACTGCAGCAGACGACCAACCCGTGGGACCCGACCCGCGTGCCGGGCGGCTCGTCGGGCGGGGCGGCGGCGGCCGTCGCCGGACGGCTGTGCGCCGGGGCGATCGCCAGCGACACCGGCGGGTCGATCCGCCTGCCGGCGGCCCTGTGCGGGTGCGTCGGGCTCAAGCCCACCTACGGCCGCGTGAGCCGCTACGGCCTGGTGGCGTTCGCCTCCAGCCTCGACCAGATCGGCCCGGTGACCCGCACGGTCGAGGATGCGGCCCTGCTGATGGACATCATCAGCGGCCACGATCCGCTCGATTCGACGAGCGTCGAGCGCGGCGCCACCGACTGCCTGGCGGAGGTCGACGTGCCCGTCGAGGGGCTCCGCGTGGGGCTGGTGCGGGAGTGGGTGTCGGACCGGCTGGACGCCGAGACGCACGCGGCGGTCGATCGGGCGGTCGAGGCGCTGACCGGCCGGGGCGCGCGGATCGTCGAGGTCTCCCTGCCGCACAGCCGGATCGACGTGGACGACGACGGGGCCCTCAGCAGCTACGCGGTGGCGTGCTACTACATCGTCGCGACGGCCGAGGCGTCCAGCAACCTGGCCCGCTACGACGGCGTGCACTACGGCCACCGCACGGCCGAGGCGGGCGAGGACATCATCGAGATGGTCAGCCGCAGCCGTGCCGAGGCGTTCGGCGACGAGGTCAAGCGGCGGATCATGCTGGGGACCTACACGCTGTCCAGCGGCTACTACGATGCGTACTACCTCAAGGCGCTGAAGGTCCGCCGGCTGATCGCCGGCGATTTCCACCGGGCCTTCGAGCGGGCGGATGTCCTGCTGGGCCCGACCAGCCCGGAGCCGGCGTTCGCGATCGGCGCCAAGACGGCCGACCCGCTGACGATGTACCTGACGGACGTGTTCACGCTCTCGACGAACCTCGCGGGCATCCCGGCGATCAGCCTGCCGGCGGGGCTCAACCGCGACGGGCTGCCCCTGGCCGTGCAGTTGCAGGGGGCGGTCTTCGCCGAGGGGATGCTCCTCCGCGCCGCCCGGATGCTCGAAAAGGCGCTCGACGTGGGGCCGATGCTCCCGCCGGGCGTGAAGGGAGCGACCTCATGATCGCACGCGACAACGACATCATCACGCCGCTGATCGGCGTGGAGATCCACGTGGAGCTCGACACGGCCACGAAGATGTTCTGCCGCTGCCGCAACCGGTTCGGCGACCCGCCCAACACGAACGTCTGCCCGGTGTGCCTGGGGCTGCCGGGGGCGCTGCCGGTAATGAACGGCAAGGCGGTCGAATACGCCATGCTGGTGGGGCTGGCCCTGGGCTGCGAGGTGCCCGAGTTCACCAAGTGGGACCGCAAGAACTACTACTACCCCGACCTGCCCAAGAACTACCAGATCAGCCAGTACGACCTGCCGCTGGCGGTCCGCGGGGCGATCGACGTGCCCCTGCCGGACGGGGCGGTCAAGACCGTCCGCATCCTGCGGGCCCACCTGGAAGAGGACGCCGGCAAGAACATCCACGACCACCCCGGGTACACCTGCGTGGACCTCAACCGCGCCGGCACGCCGCTGCTGGAGATCGTCTCCGAGCCGGACATGACCTCCGCCGTCGAGGTCGGCGCGTACGGCCGCGCGATGCAGCGGCTGGTCCGCTGGCTGGGCGTCTCGCAGGCCAACATGCAGATGGGCCACATGCGCTTCGAGCCCAACATCAACCTGCACATCCGGCGCGACGGCGCCACCTACAAGACGCCCATCGTCGAGGTCAAGAACCTCAACAGCTTCCGCAGCCTCGAGGGGTGCGTCGAGTACGAAATCCGCCGCCAGTACCAGGCGTGGTGCGACGACGGCGACTACACGCTCGATAAGCTCGGCAAGGAAAACCGCGGCTACGACGTCGACAGCGGCCGCACCGTCTACCAGCGTTCGAAGGAAGAAGCCCACGACTACCGCTACTTCCCCGAGCCCGACCTCGTCCCCGTCGTCGTCGACAACGCCTGGCGCCACCGCCTCCGCGAGCGGATCGGCGAACTGCCCCTCGCCCGCCGCCGGCGCTACATGGACGCGTACGGCCTGTCGTTCAGGGAGGCCGACGCCCTCACCATCGACGCCGCCACCGGCGACCTCCTCGACGACGCCGTCGCCGCCGGCGCCACGCCCAAGCGGGTGGCCAACCTCCTGCTCGGCCGCCTCGCCGCCGTCGCCAACGAGCGAGGCTGCACGCCCGCCGACGTCGGCGTCAGCGCCCGCCAACTGGGCGAACTGGCCGCCATGATCGACGCCGGCGCCGTCAACGCCTCCGCCGGCGATCGCATCCTCGACATCCTCCTCGCCGAGGGCGGCTCGCCGCGGGCCATCGCCGAGGCCCACAACCTCCTCGCCGTCACCGACGCCGCGGCCCTGGAGGCGTGGGTCGACGACGTCCTCGCCGCCCACGGCGACGTCGTCGAGCAGATCCGCTCCGGCCACAAGAAGGCCAAGCAGGCCGTCGGTTTCCTCATGGGCCGGATCATGAAGGCCTCCCAGGGCAAGGCCCCGCCCGCCGAGGCCAAGCGCCTGCTCGAGGAGAAGCTCCACGGGGGCTGAGCGGTTTGACCCGTCCCCGGCAGCGGGCGCGGCCTTGCGAACGAGCGCCGCGCGCGCGAGTTTGCATTTTTCGAGCAAAGAGGATGCCGTCTTGGATGCCGTCTTGCCGGGGGGGCCGGATGAGGTTTTGCAAGGGTTTACGATGCCGCGGCCTGCAAGAGACGGCAAGCGGGCGCCCTTCGATATCCTGTCGCCAAATGAAATGAAGAATACACTTCATTATCTTATGCTATACGTTCATTTTGTTAAGCGTCGGCTCAATTTTGTGGCGGGCCGGACGCCGCAGACTGTGCAGCTTGCCCAGGTTAACGGCATAAAACCCGAATAATCCGAATCCCAATGCCGCCTCGGGCGAAAAGGCGCGAACAATCGGGGACGTGAGAAGGGCCATTTTTCGACGGGGGCCGGGGCTGGGCGCGGCCGTGGTCGGCCGAGTAAGAAAGTGAACGGACCGATTCATAAAAGAAGGGATGAGGCACATAAAATGAAGCTGGTCTGCAATAAAATGATGCAATGCCTTCACAATGTTCATTCGGCGGTTCACAAAATCGCGATCTCATCATTTTCCTGGTCTCAGGGGGCCTGGCGCAGGGCGTGAATGTTCGATGTTGAGCATCATGCCCGCCCGCAGCGTGGGGACATGAAGCGACGCGTCCTCTACGGTCACGGCGTCGACGGCGTCATCCCAGCAGGAGGTCGCCCTGCAAAGCCGTCCGGGCCTGGGCAACGTGAGGCGCACCGCCGTCAGGGGCTCGGGCGGCCGGCGGTCCCGAAGGCTCGCCTGCCACGTGTCGCCGCGATGGCGCAGCCACAGCAGCGTGTGGCGCTCCCCGACCAGGGCCAGGGCCCAGAGGGCGTCGGTGGAAAGATCGGCGGCGGAAAACCCTTCGCGGTCGATCGCGACGTCGGCGATCAGGTCGGCAAGGGCCTTGTACTGCGGCCACAGGTTCTTCTGGTCGACGTAGCGGTCCCAGAACCACTGCTGGCCGACGCCGCCGGCGCCGGCGAAGAACGCCGGGAAGGTCGTGTCGTGGAAGATGATGCCCCGGTCGTCCCAGCGGGCGAAGCGGAACAGCCCCGTGTGGCGGTCATTCACGCCCCCCGTCTCGGCCAGCAAGACCGGACGGTGCGGCTGGGCCACGCGTCGGATCGCGTCGAGGGTGGCGGCCACGGGGTCGCTGCACAGGGCGTACCGCGCCCCCTGGTCGAGATAGCGGTGCACCTGGTCGAATTCCTGCGCCGCCAGGGCCTTCAGCGCCTCGTGATGGGGGATCGCCCAGTCCCCGTCGTAGCTGCCGAGCGATTGAACGACCAGTTGCCGGGGGAACCGCTTCTTGAGTTCCTTGAGCATGACCGTCGTCCACGCGAGCGTCTTGGCCCACGGGGCGTCGACGGCGTTCATCTCGTTCCACAGTTCGACGACGGCGACCGTGGGATCGCCCGCATAACGGGCGGCGAACCGGTCGACCTTCCTGAGCCACAGGTCGCGCCATCGCGGCGAATCGAGGAATTCGGCCATGTCCGACGGCGGCAGACCCGTCGCCGGATCCGTGAACGTGCGGCTGAACACGCCGCCCGAGCCGATGACGCGGAACATGTCCAGGCAGAGCTTCAGCCGCACCCCGCGGAGGCGGGCGGCCTCGACGACAGCGTCCAGGCGGTTGGCCTTCAGCGGGTCGCTATCGCCCAGGGTGGCGGCCTGCATGTCCAGGTAGCCCGTCCCGCACCACAGTCGAGCGAAGTTGCCCCCGTGGGTGCGCAGCTTGTCGAACCATCGCTCGTACTCGCGGACGCCGAGGGTTCCCACCTCGCCGGAGGTCTGAAAGTCGCCCCGTGGGGCCGGCAGGTTGAACCAGGGGACGTTGCACAGGTTCAGCCCCGTGGCGCAGAACGCCGTCCCGTCCGTGGTGGCGAAATAGCGGGGATCGTGTGTGCTGATCCGGACATACCCCGGATGGTCCGACGGCACACAGGTGAATCGGCCGACGTCGACGACGTCGCCGGCAGCGGACAGGGCCGTCCACGTGTGCTCGCCCGGGAGGCGGGGCGTGAACCGGACGGCGGCGACGGGCTCGCCGTCGGCGGCCAGGGTTTCCCAGCCGCGATCGTCGTAGGTGAAGCCGGCGGGCTGATGCGTGAACACCGCCATGCGTTCGGTGGTGGCATCCGGTGCGACGACCTCGACGGCGACGGGGACGGCGCCGCGATCGTTGGGCAGATCGATCTGCAGACGGTCGAACTGCCCGACCGATGAGGCGGCCTGCGAAGACGAGTGAATCATGGCAACTCCAGGCACAAGCCGTGCCGAGGCCGCCCCCGGCCATCAGGGGGAACTCGGCGGGCAGACGATCGTTGCCGCCCAGCCGCCGGGGCCGGGGGCGGTGAGGGTGACGACACTCCCGCCGGCCAGGGGGGTCGGCTCGCCGTGCCACTCGCCCGTGGCGAGGCTGATCCAGCGCAGCGTGAAGGGGCCGGGCGCCTCGGTGAGATCCAGGCCGACCGCGCCGCCGTCGGTGAAGTACAGGCCGTACAGGCGGCCGGGATCGGCCATCAGGTAGGCCGCGTTGTCGGCTCGGTCCGTCAGCAGATCCATCCGCGTGGCGACCCGCCAGGGGGCGACGGCCCCGGTAAGCTTTCGCATCGCCTTGATGGCCGCCTGCGCTTCGGGCCGCAGGCCCAGGCCGCATGAGTCGCGATGGAACCGCACGGAGGCGGCCCCGCCCACGACGTTGCGGCAGAACCGCTCGATGGCCTGTTCCGTCGAGCCGGTCCACGCGTACCCGTCGTCGCTGCGGCCGTAGGTCTTGGTGTGATTGATCGGGCGGCGGGCATCCCGCTGGAGCATGGCGTTGCGCACGTGCTGCAGGGCGTCCCAGTGGCGTTGGCCGTTGTGGATGGAATTCTGGGACGCCTCGAAGAAGGTATAGACCTCCGGCCGGTGCAGCGAGGCGAGATGCTGGGCGTCGGTCAGGTCGGTCTGCCAATACATCTCGGACGTCTGGGCCGTCGTGCCGGCCGCCGCCGCGGCGTCGGCGATGTAGCGTGACCAGTACCAACCCCACTCGGGCGAATAGCCCGCGTGGATCTCATTGGTCATCGTGTAGAGGACATGGCCGTGCTTGAGCGTGTGATGGAGAAGCTTGTCCACGAACCGCCGCTGGTAGTGGAGCAGCGTGCGGTCGTGGCGACCGGCGGGCACGCTGTCCCAGAAGTCATGCACCTCCCTGTGCGTGTTCGCCTGCCCGTAGCGGGTCTTGAGGATCGTGTCGTCGGACGTGTAGTTGATGTTGTTGTCCGGGTTCCACGGGCTTTTCGCCCAGGTGTCGCCGTACATGTCGTGGAAGGCCCACACCTCCACCTGCACGATCACGCCCCGTTGTCTGGTCGCCTCGAGCAGGTGGTCCAGTCGCCTCCAGTATTCCTCGTTCCACCGGTTCAGGTCGTACTTGCCCGTATCCGCATCGAAATGGAAGGCCTTGACGTCGCCCGTGTCGCGGTCGCTCATCGTGTTTCGGATGTAGTTGCCGCCGGCGCGCACAAGCAGATCCAGATGCTCGTCGAGATCGGGGATCTGGAAGAGGTTGTCTTCACGGCTGCCGCCGAGGAGCATGACCGGCTCGCCCTGGTATTGCCAGTAGAATGGATTGGCTGCGTACGGCCGGATTCGGTCGTTGTCACTGGCCATGACGACTCCTTGCGCTGCAATGGTCACGGCGATCGCCGCCCACCAGCCGACCCGGCTGGTTAAACAACCGGCATGCTGAGGACAAGTTTCGATGACAGGGGATGCCACATTCAACTCCCTGGCCGATCCGGCCGCTCGCACTGCTTCGGCGTCGCGTCCTGACGTCGCCTCATTCTCTGCGCGTGAGCAAAGAACGTCAACCAACTTGCCGTCGGGCCGTCGGGGGACACACTCTTAATAATCCGTAACCGTTCACAGAATTGTCGTCAAAATCGGAATAATTAATTTGCGCGATTGTGGATAACCTGCTACACAATGAGGGATGGATGAAAAGGATGTCAT
>CAZHRW010000138.1:0-7772 GCA_964535025.1 uncultured Planctomycetales bacterium | reverse complement strand
GTCCAACTTCTTCGGCCTCGACGCGGCGTACAACCTGGTGCCGGAAGGTGAGCAGTGGGGCCAGATGTTCCTCAAGGCCGACCGCACGTTCGCCTCGGCGTCGGGGCCGAACCTGCTGGACGACACCCTCGCTTTCAACGTGTGGGTGGCCGGCGACCGCCAGATCGATCGCGTGATCTTCCACTACCAGACGTATCGCGGCAGCGAACGCGTGGGCAACTGGGACATCCGCTGCATCGGGGCGGGGGAACTCGACTGGATCGTCGAGCCCGGCACGTGGGGCATCGATCAGCCCTACCTGGGCTGGCCGCCCGGCGACGCCGACCTCGACGGGGACGTCGACCTCGATGACTTCTCCATCCTCAAACGCCACTTCGGCATCGGCGGCACCTGGGGCGAAGGCGACTTCGACGGCGACAGCGACGTCGACCTGGACGACTTCGCGATCCTGAAGACGAACTTCGGTCTGCACGCGGTCCCCGAGCCGGCGACGCTGACACTGCTGGCGCTCGGCGCCGCGCTGCTCGGCCGTCGAAGGAGGGCTGCTTAATGCGTCAACTGACTGCCATCGGTGTCGCGGCCCTCGCGGCCGTGCTGGTCGTCCTGGCCGGCGCGGGGCCGGCGCACGCCCAGCCGCGGATCCAGCCGTACGTGGTGGTGGAGGTGACGCCGGACGAACTGGACCTGGGCAGCGTTCCGGAGCCGGGACTGTACCAGTCCGACGCGGAGTTGACCGTCCGCGTCGCCGCGAACGTGGGCCACGGCGGTCTCCCGGCCTCCATGACACCCCTGGAGCGCGAAGGCGGCGACGGGGTCATCGGCCCCGATCGGATTCTCGTGAAGCGCCCCGGCGAGGGCGATTACGTGCCCATGACCGATCCGGTGGTGCTCACCGGACCGATGCGCCCGGGCGTGGTCGACATCGCCCTGAAGTTCCGCGTCCAGACCACGTGGAACGACTTGGCGGGCGAGTACCGGGGGATCCTGACTATCACCTGCGCGGGGGCGCCATAATCATGATGAAAGCTTGTCTGAAGGTCGTTGCCGCGCTGGTCGTTGGCGTCTGCCCCCACGCCCTTGCAGGCGAGACCGACAGTGCGACGGTCCCTGTCACGGTCGAGGTACTGCCTTTCGCGGAGGTGAGCCTGAGCGAGAGCACGATGAGCGTGACGCTCGATGAGGTCGGCGGGACGTTTGAGCAGACTGTCGGTGCAGAAGTCCGCTGCAACGTGCCGGTCGACATCGCGGCCGACGTCACGCCGCCCGAGGGCGCCCCCGGTACGTGGACGGCCAGCACCGACGTCACATCGATCAACCAGGGCGGCATCCACGCCTACGCGTCGCTGCTGCGGATCCGCGTTGAAAACTACGGCGCCAACGGCGGCACCTGGCAACTGGCCCTGCAGGGAGACAGTGCGGCGGATGTCACGGAGGTGATCACGCCGCCAATGGGCACGGCGATTGTGACCGTGATCCCACAGTAGCCGTTTGCCGGCGGAGGTGCCCGCCCTCAAGCGGCGGGGCCGTCCGCATCAAAAGTAACAGTTCAGGCGCATGGTGTGCCTGGTGGTAACAAGGTAGGTTCCTCGACCCAGTGGGGGTGGGGAACGAGAAAAACGGAAGGACTCTCTCATGAAGACACTGTTCACTATGATTGCTGTGTTGGCTCTTGCCAGCGGTTTCGCGATGGCCGAAGAGGAAAGCATTCCGGTCAACATGAACGTCCAGGCGTTCGTGGAGATCGAGGTTCTGGATCCCGACGGTGTCAACTATGATATAGCTGGGACGGCCGATGCTGACACCGACATGGGCTTCCATTCCGGACAGCATGCCGAGTTCAGCGTGACCGCCAATGCAGCGCACACGCTGACGATCACCAGCAGCAACGGGACGTGGCAGGCCAGTGAACTCATCGATCCCCCCTATGACACCTACGAGCAGGTCAAGTTCCTCGGTTCCGCCGACACCTTCATCGGCGGCTCCCTTTACTTGATCGATCCGGCTTCGCCGGGCAGCAGCCGTTACTGGCATGGCGACAATGGGAACATCGTGGAGAGCGCCATCCCGGCGGGTGTAAAGGTCTGGGGCATTGCCGCGGCGCCCAAGCCGCAACTCGTCGGCGATTCGAGCAACCTTACCGGGATCGCGGGTGCCATTGCTCCCCCCGACGTGTACAACACTGATGCCGTGATCACAGCTTCGGTGGACTAGCATAGCCAGATGCTGTAAAACGTAGTGCGCTTATGCTATGGATACAGGGAGGGGCAGAATTGCCCCTCCCTGTGTTTGCCATGGCCAGGGCGGATGATCATCGGCTTTGACGCGGTTTCGTCGGTACACAGTGGTGACTGACGAGGCATGCGAGACCACGAACGGACAGAAGAGGAGGACGAAGTGTCATCCAAACGGGGTCCAGGCATCGGCCGGATCATTCTCATCGCGTTCGCCGTCACGGTCATGATGCTGCCGATTTCCTCGGCTGTCGGCCAAGGCTTCATGGTGAAGCCAATGAAGATCACAGCGGATCTGCCGCCTGGACGCGTTGGTGAGGTGGATATCCAACTCAAGAATACGGCCGGCAGCGAGGACCGGGTGCTGGAGGTGTCGCTGGTTGACCTGGTGCAGGCGGCGAGCGGGGGCTTCATGCCGGAGGTTCCTCGTCCTGGGCAGGAAGAGGACGTCAAGCGGATGTCCTGCCGCGAGTGGGTATCGCTGGACGCTGGCAGCGTTACGATCCCGGCGCTCCAGTCAGCGATGCTGAATGTCAAGATCAAGACTCCTGCCGGGGCACGGGGCGTCTATACCGCGGCGCTGCTCGTCCAAGCCAAGCCGATCGGTGCAGACGATGCCGCGGTGAAGATACAGGTGCGCTTTCTGATCCCGATCATCGTCAGCATTCAGGGTCGACCGGTGCGTCAGAACGTTCAGTTGAGTGGCCTGAGCATGGCGTTCCGCCCAAAGACTCAAGAGCGGGTCGCCGGAACTATTGCCGGCGTTGCTATCAGCAATAAGGGCCGCACGTATTCCCGGGCCAAGGGAACGGTCCAGATCGAAATTCAGCGTGCCGAACGGTGGCGGCCGGTATCGCAGTTGGAGTTTCCCGAGCGAGGCATCCTTCCGGGAATGACCCTCAACCTAACCGAGAATCTGGACAAGCGCCTGCCGTCCGGTCGGTATCGGCTGAAGGGCACACTGTATGTCGACGGCCGGCGGGTGACACCGATGGAGAAGGAACTCGATTTCAAGGGCGATCCCGACGCGACCACGCTGGCGCTGGATACGGCGCTGATCCTCGACCCCGAGCGGCTGGCGGTCAACGCCAGCCCCGGGGCCGTCCGCACGACGGTGGTGAAGGTTGAGAACCCCTCGGAGGACCCGCTAACCGTGATGGCCCAGGCGGTAATTCCCCAATCGCTCCAGGGCGTGGCGATGGACGAACTGCGGGGCGATGCCCTCTCCGCGGCCGAGTGGGTGCAGATCCGCCCGGCCAAGCTTACGCTACAGGGCGAACGCACGCAGAACATCCGCATCATGACCCGCATGCCGCGGGAGGGCCTGCACCATGCCCGCTACTATGCCGACATCGTTCTCCACGCCGCCTACGCCGACGGGCAGAGCGCCGGGACGACCCGATCGATTCTGATCGTCTCCAACAGCGCCGTTGAGGCCGCGCCGAAGGCGGCGGGCGACCGGCTTGCCCTGGCACAGGACGCTGGCTCGAACTACATCGTCCAGGCGGAGTTCAGCAACATCGGCAATATCGAACTGACCCCCACCGCTGAAGCCGAGGTCCTCGCCTCCGGCGGATCGTCCGTGGCGGCGACTGTCCTGAGTGGTCAGGAAGGCATGATGCTCCCGCTCGGCGTCCGCCAATACGCCGGCACGATCGACTTCGCGGACATCGCTCCGGGCAACTACGTCCTGCGGGCCCGCCTCGTCGAAGGCAGCACGCCCCTGGTCGTCAAGCAGGTACCCATTACGGTCGAAGAAGAGGATGGGCGCAAGGTGGTGTCGCTCCCCGATGCGCCGGCCGCGACCCAGACGGCCGAGGCGGCCGCACAAGACAACGCCAAGGAGTAGAGTGTCATGCATCTCGATCGCCCGCGACGTGTGGGGCGGCCCGCGGCGCTCGTCGTGGCGGCGGCGCTGCTGCTGACGGCGGCGGGCGCGCGCGCCGCCGAGGCCCGGACCCCGCCCGCCGACGCACCGGCCGTCAGCAACGTCTTCATGGATACCGACCTTCGCCAGGTCCTCCAGGACCTCGGCGCCCAGACCGGTGTGACGATCATTCCCGATCCGTCCGTCGGCGGGCTGGTCACCGCCGAGTTTAGCGACGTGCCCTTGACCCGGGCCCTGGAGATCGTCCTGACGGGCACGGGCTTCGAGGTAGCGGACCTGGACGGCGTGTACCTGGTCTATGCCCCCGACCCGTCCAGCCCCGCCTTCCGTTCCGTGAGTCACACGACGTACGTCCGCATGCGCTACGGCGACGCCAAGGCCGCCCACAAGCTGCTGCCGACGACGCTGCGCCGCTATGCCGAGGTCGACGGCGACTCGAACACGATCTGCGTCTGCGCCCCGCCGTCCATCACCGAGCAGATCACACGGGCCCTCGATGCCTTCGACCAGCCGCGCGGCCACGTGCTGCTGGACTGCCGGATCGTGGTGATGGAACACGCCGACGCGCTGAACCTAGGCGTCAACTGGGACTTCCCGACCATCCAGGCGGGGACGTTCAGCAATTCCGACCTGCACGGCGGGGGGGGCAGCCCCGATTGGCCCTGGGGCATCGAGATCGGCTACACGCCCAGCCGGGAGTTCACCAACTCCCTGCTGCTGGCACTGAACCTGCTGGGCCAGAACGACGAGGCGACTATCATGGCCACCCCGCAGGTCATGGCCCAGGACGGCAAGGCCGCCGAGATCCGCGTCGCTCGCGAGGAGTACTTCACGATCAGCTCCGGCGGCATCTACGACCGCGTTGACCTCGAGCAGATCGACACCGGCACCGTCCTGACCATGCTGCCGCGCCTCAGCGGCGAGGGGCAAATCACCCTCGAGGTGACCGCCGAGGTCTCCGACGTCGTCGCCCGCGGCGCCGACGGGCTGCCGGTGGTGACGCGGCGGCAGGCCAAAAGCACCGTCCGCGTCGAGGATGGGGGTACCGTCGCCATCGCCGGGCTGATGGACGCCCGCAGCCGACGCAGCGATCAGCGGGTTCCCGGCGCCGCCCGCCTGCCGCTGGTGGGGCGCCTGTTCACCAGCACCCTCAAGGACGACGTGACGCGCCAGATCGCCGTGTTCGTGACGGCACGGATCGTCCCGGACGATCCCGCCGACGTGTCCGCCCAACAGGCTCGCTTGACGCTGGAGCTGGTCACCGAAGATGAATTCAAACCCCAGTTGATCGAGAGCCTCCAGCGCCTCAGGAAGTAGGGCCCCATGAAGTTCACCAAGCCCCTGATGATGCTGATGCTGACCACCGTCGTCCTGGGCGGCTGCGGCGGGCCGCGCGGCGACGCGTCACTCCTCGACAACCGGATCGTTCCGCTGCCCAATCGCAGCGCCGTGGCGCTGACCGCCGACGACGTCGTGATCATGATGCTGCGCGCGGGCTTCTCCGAGGAGCAGATTCTCGACCTCGGCACCGACCTGCGCAACGCCCTGGCCGCGAACGGCTCGGCGCGAATCCGCGTGGGCGAGGCCATCGAGGCGGTCTTCGCCGCCGTCGACGACGTCGTCCACGTCTCCAGCCGTCGTCGCGGCAGCTTCGTCTACGACCTCGAGGCCCAACGCTGCCGGTGACGGCGGGAGCCGCCGGCAGCGACGTCACGCCTTTCCGCCGGCATGTCGGGCGACGACGCGGAGGTTGAGATGCTCCGACAGCCCCGTGCCGCGTCGGGCGGGGGTCGCGACGGTTGTGGTGATCGTGCGGAGCTGCTCGGAGGCCGCGCCGAAGCCGCATTCGAGCAGGAGCTTGCCGTCCGGCCCGACGGCACGGCTGGCGCCGATGCAGGGACGGCCGGCCCAGGGGCCGTCGGTGAGGCGGCCGACGTTGCTGACGCCGACGACGGTCATGCCGTACAGGCGGGCCAACTCCCCGTATGCCTCGTTCCAGGGCCGGCCGTAGGGCGTCGCGTCGTTGTCCCAGTCGGGCGGAACGGCCCACGCGCAGGGGCTCAGCAGGAGCCGGGCGCCCATCCGGGCCAGGCTGTGGCCGAGCACCGTCGAGGCCGGCAGGCAGTCGGCGCAGATGGGGATCCCGACCACCCCGAACGCCGTCGCGGCCGTCTGGAGGCGCGTGCCCAGGGCGTAGAGGTGGTGGGCGATCTCCAACTCGTTGATCTTGCGGTGTCCATTCTGCCCATAGTGTGCATCTTGTCGCGCAAATGCGTTGAAAAGCGGGCGACAAGTGTGTATACTATGTGTGTCAGTGGAGCGGAGGTGTCGTCATGAAATTCATCACGGTACGGGACCTGCGGAGCCGGTCCGCCGAAGTGTGGCGCAAGCTTCGTAAAGAAAATGACTTGGTGGTCACCAGTCACGGCAAGCCCATCGCGATTGTCAGCGCCACCGACGAGGAGGACGTTGAGCAGGCGCTGCGCGAACGGCGCCAGGCGCGGGCGATGCGCGCGGTCAAGCAGCTCCAGGAAGCGGCGGCCGCGACCGGGCGGGATCGTCTCACCGACGAGGACATCGACGCGGAGGTTCGCCAAGCCCGCAAGGGCCGGCGCCGATGAGAATCGTGCTGGACACCAATGTGCTTGTGGCGGGGCTGCTCTGGCCGTTCGGCCCGCCGGCGCGGATCCTGCAACTGCTGTTGACAGAAAAGGTTCGGCTCTGCTACGACGCCCGGATCCTCGCTGAGTACCGCGCCGTGCTCGCCCGGCGGCGATTCGGCTTCGGCGCCGTTGCCGTCGCGACCCTACTGACGTTCCTTGAACAGGCCGGCGACCTGGTTGTTCCCACGCCCTGGTCGGATGACCTGCCGGACGCGGCCGATGCGGTGTTTCTGGAGGTCGCGGCCGCGGGTGCCGCCCGGTACCTCGTGACCGGCAACCTGCGACACTTCCCGTCCGAGCGGCGCGGAGGTGTGGCGGTGGTGAATCCCGCGGAATTCCTCAACGCGCCCGATGTCCTGGGCGCATGAAAACGGGCGCGGGGGCAAGCCCAGCGCCCGAAAGGGGATACGACCGGTGCGGCGGCGTTATTTCCTGGCGGCTTTCTCGCGGGCGGCGGCGATGATCTCGTCGGCGATCTTGGCCGGGACGCGGGCGTAGCGGGCCATCTCCATCGAGAAGGTCGCCATGCCCTGCGAGAGGCCGCGAATGACGGTGGCGTAGCCGAAGAGGTTCGCCAGGGGCACCTCGGCGCGGATGATCGAATACTCCCCGCGGTTCTCGGTGCCGTGGATCAGGCCGCGACGGCTGTTGATGTCGCCGACGAGGGCGCCCTGGAACTGGGTGGGCGTCTCAACCTCGACGTTCATCACCGGTTCGAGCAGTTGCGGCTTCGACCGCAGGAAGGCTTCCCTGAACGCCGCGACGGCGGCGATGCGGAAGGCCATCTCCGAGGAGTCCACGTCGTGGGCCGAACCGTCGTCGAGACACATGTGGCAGCCGGTGATCTCGAAGCCGGCCAGCGGGCCGCGCCGCATCGCCTCGACGAAGCCCTTGCTGACGGCGGGAATGTATTGGCGGGGGGTCCGCCCGCCCGGGGTGTTGTCCTCGCACTCCCAGGGGGCCTCGGGGGCGGCCGGGCGGGGGGGGCGG